>WGNB01000003.1 GCA_016124795.1 Rhodopseudomonas sp.
AGTCACCACGAAACCGCCGGTTCCCCGGCATTCCGCGCGCGGTGTTTGTAGGCTTGCTCCGCATCGCCCCCGGTGGTCCCAACATTTCAGGCCCCCTTCGTTACCGAAGGCGAACCTAACCACCGCTGCGGGGCCTTCATGAACGCGGCGGGGAACTCCCTCGCTTTGGCATTTCCCGAACCCTGGTATCGAGTTCGTTCAACGGCAAGACTTCAGCCCCTTTGCGCACGTTCATGTCCGCCCCAGTGACCGCCTGATGGGCGGCCGGGACGATGCGGCTTGGACCGCCGATGAGGTTGTTGCGTCGCATCTCCGACACCCTCACCGGCCACCGCTCCCCGCCCCGCGTCTGACGACGCTGATCAAACGCCCCTCGGTAACGGGACGGGATGAATTGCTTATAATCCTAACTAGGAATGTTGTCAAGAGGTCTTTGCGTGGCCGCGTGTAGCCTTGCCAGCCGTCATTCCGGACGCCGCGATAGCGGCGATCCGGAATCCAGAAACGCATGAAGTCTTATCTGGATTCCGGGTTCTGGCCTTCGGCCAGCCCCGGAATGACGAGGTTCGGACAAAGCGCGCAACACGCTCCATTCGTCCCCGCGTCCACGGGCACGAACGGAGTGTACGGCCACGGCCTTGCCACGCCATCCGACGTCTCCCCATGGGAGAGATGTAGAAAAGCAATCCTCGTCGTCACCGAGCTTGCGCCGGTCATGACACGCGGTATCAGAACTCCAGCACCAATTTATCGTCCGCCACCAGCACGCCGGCCGCCCGCGCCTCCTCGACGCGCGCCAGCATCGACGGGTTCATGTGCGTGATCATGGTTCGTTTGGCGGCGAGCGCGCCGAGCTTCGGTTGCAGAACTTCCCAGCTCAGATGGCCTTTGAGCTGACCGGCGAAGGCATAGCACTCGCAGACGAACAGGTCGGCATCGCGCGCGATCGGCAGCAAGGCATCGGTCCATTCGGTGTCGCCGGAATAGGCGAACACTTTCTCGCCGTCCGACAGCCGCAACGCGGTCGACGGCGCACCCGACGCATGAATGACTTCCGCCGTCACCAGATCGTGGCCCAGCACCGACGTCGGCACACCCACCGCGATCTCGTCGACACGCCAGTCGAATTTCCACGGCGTGCCGGTCGATTTCGGAAAGCAGGCTTCCATCAGCGTATGCAGCCGGTCGCGCGTGCCGGGCGGACCGGCGATCAAGAGTGGCTTCTCGCGCCGCGAGAACCGCGCATCGAGAATGAGAAACGGCAAACCGCCGCAATGATCGCCGTGCAGATGCGACAGCACGACGCCGTCGATATCGTTGGGATCGACCGGCAGCGCTTTCAGCGCCGGCAAGGCCGACGCGCCGCAATCGACCAGCAAGGTCGCCTTCGCGGTTTGCAGATGGAAGCAGGTGTTCATGCGTCCGCCGGAGCCGAAGGCGTCGCCGGAGCCGGCAATGGTGAGTTTCATTTACATCGACCCGAACTATGAAGTGACGGATTCGCTCTGCTGTCATGCCCGCGAAGGCGGGCATCCAATAATCCCGGCCTCACGATACGGACTGACCGGGCGTACTGGGTCCCCGCCTGCGCGGGGACGACACATGTGTAGGCCGCGCCACCCGGCCTCGATTTTCTTACGCCTTCGCGCTCGGCCGCGCCGACACCGCGGCGTGCCAGCGCTTGACGTTGACGTGGTCGTCGGGCACCGCTAGCCGCGCCGGACGCATGAAGTCAATCGTGCACTGCGCGGTGATGTCGGCGACCGAATAAAAATCGCCGACGATGAATTCGTGATCGGCCAGTTGCCGGTCGAGGATCTTCAGGAACTCCATCGCGCGCGGCTTGTTGACCTCGGCCCAGGCCGGCACCTGCGGCACTTCCAGTTCCTTCATCGCCGGATGCAGATGGCGGAACACCGCCGCGACCGTGGCGAACAGATTGTTCTCGCAACGCCGGCTCCACATCTCGACCAGCGCCACATTCTTGGCGCCGGCGCCGAACAGCGCCGGCTCCGGCTGCAACACATCGAAATAACGGCAGATCGCCAGTGACTCGGTGATGATCGTGCCGTCGTCGAGCACCAGCGCCGGCATCCGCTGCAACGGGTTGATCGCGGTGTATTCCGGCGTCTTGTGCTCGAACTTCATCATGTCGACTTGCACGGTCGGAACGTTAATGCCTTTTTCAGCGAGAAAGATGCGCGTTCGGCGTGGATTCGGCGCGGTTTTGGTGTCGTAGAGCTTCATTTTGGCAAGCGCGGCCTGATCCAGCGTCACTTTTGTCCTCCCGGCGACGGTTCTCACATTGGCCCGAGCCCAACACAGCCACCGGGGCCTGTCAAAGGGCCGGTTAATATCCGTTAACCGCGCGTCATCGACGGATTTTAAGCGTGGCCTTAAGGTTTTTACGCGATGTTGCCGGCTTGTGCCGTAGCGTAACAGCGTAGATTTCCATGATCCCTGGCGAACATTCCGACCTCTCCGCCCTGCCGCCGGACACCTCGCCGGTGAAACGGCGCCTGGCCGCGCAATATGTCCGCGACGCGCGCGACCGGCTGACCTCTTCGAGCGGCACCCGTCCGGCTTTCGACTACGAATTGCTGCGGCAGTATGCCCAGAACCGGCTGTCGGCCTCGCTGGTGATCCTGCTTCTGGTCGCCACCATCGGTTTCCTGTCGAGCCTGTGGACCGGCGCGGTCACCGCCGGCGCCTGGACCGCTGCGGTGCTGGTGATCCAGGCCGTCATCGTCACCAAATGCCGCCAGTTTCTCGACCTGCCGATGGCGGCCGTCGTGGCGCGCACCTGGCGACTGCGCTTCATCATGCTGGACCTGTTCTATGGTCTGGCCTGGATGTTCATCCTGATCCATCCGCTCGGCACCGACGACAGCTCCAACACCTTCACGCTGTTCGTGATGCTGCTGGTGGTGGCGATCTCCAGCATGCTGGCTTCGAGCCTGCCGATCGCCGCCTTCGCCGCCACCTTCCCGGTAACCGCCGCGATCGCGCTCGGCTTTGCCCTGCACGGCACGCTGCGCGACAGCATCCTCGCCATCATGGCGGTGACCGCGCAGGGCTATTTCGCCATGCTGGCCTATCGGCTCTATTCGACGACGCTGGCCACCCTCGAAGCCCGCGCCGAGAAGGACGCGCTGATCGGCGAACTGGAACAGGCCAAGATGATTTCGGATGAGGCGCGCCAGCGCGCCGAAGCCGCCAATATCTCGAAGTCGCGCTTCCTGGCGCAGATGAGCCACGAGCTGCGCACGCCGCTCAACGCCATTCTCGGCTTCTCCGAGGTGATGAAGACCGAGGTCTTCGGCGAACATACGGTCGCCGCCTACAAGGAATATTCCGCCGACATCCATACCTCGGGCGTGCATCTGCTCGGCCTGATCAACGAAATCCTCGATCTGTCGCGCATCGAGGCCGGCCGCTACGAACTCAACGAGGAATCGGTGTCGCTGACCGGCATCGTCGAGGACTGCCATCATCTGTTGAAGTTGCGCGCCACTAGCCGCGGCATCACCATGCACGAGGTCTACGAGAGCGAACTGCCGCGGCTGTGGGCCGACGAACGCGCGTTGCGCCAGATCTGCCTCAACCTCCTGTCCAATGCGATCAAGTTCACGCCGCAGGCCGGCGAAATCTGGCTCAAGGTCGGCTGGACCGCTTCGGGGGGCCAGTACATGAGCGTCAAGGACACCGGCGCCGGCATTCCGGAAGAGGAAATCCCGATCGTGCTGGCCTCGTTCGGCCAGGGCTCGAACTCGATCAAATCGGCCGAACAGGGCGCCGGCCTCGGCCTGCCGATCGCCAAGAGCCTGGTCGACCTGCATGGCGGCACCTTCACGCTGAAGTCGAAGCTGCGCATCGGCACCGAGGTCATCGTCACTTTCCCGCCGGAACGCGTGGTGGCGGCGATGGCACCGATGACCGAACACGCGCCGCCGATCACGCCGCCGGGCGAACCGATCCTGAGCGACGAAGAACGCCGCCGGTTGAGCCGCCGGCCGCTGTTCCGGGCCGGGACCTGAGCCATTTCGGCCAAATCGGCGCGGTGAAAGCCGCAATTGCGGGAAATCCGCGATTGCGTTCTGCGGCCCGGCACCTATGTTCGCAGCCATCCGCGAACGCCCCGCGCGCCTTTTGAGTCCGAGATGATCGCCTCCGCCGCCCCCCCCCAGCCCGTCGTGACGGGCCCGACGATCGAAACGCCCTGCGTCAAGATTTGCACGCTCGACGCATCGGCCGGGCTGTGCCTGGGCTGCGGCCGCAATCTCGACGAAATCGCGCGCTGGAGCCGCATGACCCCGGCCGAACGCCGCGGCGTGATCGATCAACTGGAAGCGCGGCTGGCCGCGCTCCGCGGCCCGTCGGGCGCGACGGCCAACCTGCCGGGATGATGTCTTGAGCCGCCGTCTGACCTGGATCTTCAGTATCGGCATCGTGGTCTCGCTGGCCGCGATGATCGCCAGCAACGATCAGGACGCGATCGCCAATGTGCTGCGTCATGACACCAGTTCGGTGGTGATCAAGATCGCGCTCGCCTTCTTCGTCGTCGGCCTGCTGCTCGTCATTTTCCGCGACAAGCTGTCGAAGATCTTCGAGGTCGTGCTGTTCTGGCTGGTGGTCGCCTTGCTGCTGGTGATCGCCTACAGCTACCGGCTCGAATTGCGCGACGTCGGCGAGCGGGCGCTGGCCGAACTGGTGCCGGGCTATGTCATCAGCCACGGCCAGAACGCCGAGATCGTGCGCGGCTCAAACGGCGACTTCGCGCTCACCGCCCATATCAACGGCGCGGCGGTGCCGATGGTGCTCGATACCGGCGCCAGTTCGGTGGTGTTGACGCAGGAAGCCGCCAAGGCCGCCGGCCTGCCGATCGAAGTGCTCAATTATTCGGTCACGGTCGAAACCGCCAATGGCCGCACCCGCGCCGCGCCGGTCACGCTCGACCGGCTGACCGTCGGCGCCCTGACCGAACGCGGCGTGCCGGCGCTGGTCGCCCAGCACGGCCAGTTGAAGAGCAACCTGCTCGGCATGAGCTTCCTCAACCGGCTGGAAAGCTGGGAAGTACGCGGCAATCGGCTGCGTCTGCGCGGCGCTCCCTAGCGCGGCGCCACGTCGTCATGCGACCGCCAGCAGGCGCGCCGCCATTGCATCATTCGCGTTGTTAATCTCGATTATCAATCCTGTATGCGCGCCACAAAATTAACCGAATCCGCCGACGCTTCGATCTTTATCGATTGGGACTGCGCGGAATTTCGGAATGCGACGCGACTTTGCCTCGAATACGGTTTTGCCCGGCCTGAAATCGGGTATGCGCTCTTTGAAGTTCGTCCTGCTGCTGGCGGTCGGCTGCGTCGCCATCACCCAGATCGCCGGACTGACTTATGACGGCATCGACGCGCTGAAGACCTTCGAACAAGCCCGCAACCTGCAAACCGCCGACATCGCGGGAAACCGCCTGCTGACCGGCATCGACCAGCTGTTGCGCGAACGGCCGTCGATCAAGGCGGCGTTCTACGCACCGACGCCGATTTCGGCCGAGCGCCTGAACCGCATCGAGACCCTGCGCAAGAGCGCCGCCGATCAGTTCGCCGGCAGCATCGCGGCGCTGCTGGCTTTCGACTTTCCCAACCGCGACCGGCTGCGGCGCGAACTCACCGAAGCGAGCCAGCGGCTCGACGCGACGCGCGCCACGCTCGATCCGCTGCTGACCGCGCCGGCCTCCACCCGCGACACCAACGTGCTGACCGACTACGAGACCGCCATCAACGACCTGATCGGACGCGCCGAAGCGTTGTGGACGGCCACCGCCCTGGTCGAGGATCTCGGCGACACCACGCTCGGCCGTTACAGCCGGATCAAGAGCCTGAGCTGGAAGCTGCGGCAGATCGCCGGCGTCGAGCGCGGCGTCATCGCCGTCGCCGTCGCCTCCGGTACGACCATTTCGCCGGACAGCCTGCGTCGCATCGACACCAGCCGGAGCGAAATCGCTTTCGCCTGGCGGCTCTTTACCGACTTCACCCAGGCCGAGCCGACCTCCTCGCCGATCCGCGCGGCGATCGCCGTCGCCGAACAAGGCTATCTCCACGATTATCGCGCCAAGGTCGATACGATGCTCGCCCGCAGCGCGGCCGGCGCGCCTTATGCGACAACAATGGCGATGTGGGTCGCGGATACCGAACCGGCCATCGCCTCCTTCCTCAACATCCTGCACACCACCACCAAAGCCAGCGAGGCACGCGCCTATCGGCTCGAAATGGACGCCTATTGGGACTTGGTCCTGCGCAGCCTCGGCATCCTGATTGCCCTCGCCGCCACCGGCGCCTGCTTCTATGTGGTTATCACGCGCGTCTCCAGCCCGCTGGCCGGTCTGTGCCAGGCGGTCCGCCAGCTCGCGGCCGGCAGGCTCGACATCAAGATCCCCGAGACCCACCGCAGCGACGAGATCGGCGACGTCGCGCGCGCCGTCGACTCCTTCAAGTCGAACCTGATCGAAACGCGGGAGATCGCCGCCGGCCAGATCGCCGAGAGCCTGGCCAAGGAACGGCGCGCCGCGGCGTTCGAAGACCTCGCCAAGGCCTTCGAGGCCAAGATCACCGGTGTCGCGGAAACCTTCGAGTCCTCGGCCACCGAACTGGAAGCCACCTCGCGCGCGCTGACGGTCGCGGCCGAACATACCAACCGGGAATCCCACAAGGTCGCGACCGCGGCCTGGCAGACCTCCGAGACCGTGCAGATGGTCGCCGCCGCGACCGGCGAACTGGCGCTGACCGCGCAGGACATCGGCACGCGCGTCGCCACCTCCTCGCGCATCGCCCACACCGCCGTCGATTACTCGCGCAACGCCGACGTCACCATCAAGTCCCTGATGAGCGCCGCCGACGAGATCGGCCAAGTGGTCAAGCTGATCAGCAATGTCGCGCAGCAGACCAACCTGCTGGCGCTCAACGCCACGATCGAGGCGGCGCGGGCCGGCGACGCCGGGCGCGGCTTCTCGGTGGTCGCGTCCGAAGTCAAGTTACTGGCCGGCCAGACCGCGAAAGCCACCGAGCACATCAATTCGCAGATCTCGCAGATCCAGAGCGCGACGCACGAGACCGTGCTCGCGATCCGCAACATGGACGCCGCCATTCGCGAGGTCGACCAGATCGCCACCGAAGTGGCGCAGGCCGTCGGCACGCAACAGACCGCGACGTTCGACATCGCCAACAAGATCGGCGAGACCGCGACCGACACCGACGACGTGACCCAGAGCATCGCCGAGGTTCAACAGGCGGCGATGCAGACCCGCGAGGTCGCCGTCGAACTGCTGGCCTCGGCCGGCGGCGTCGCCCGCAGTTCGTCGCTGCTGCGCGCCGAGGTCGAACGCTTCCTGTCGGGCATGCGTCAGGTCAGCTAACGGCGCGGCTATTTGATCGACTGATAAAGCCCGATCTTCCTGATCGTGTCTTCCCAGATACTGGCTTCGGCGGCGGCGCTGGCGGTGAAGGCCGCCGGCGTTTCGTCACCGGCCAGGAAGCCGATCTTCTCCAGCCGTTCCTTGACGGCCTTGTCGGCCGCGGCCAGCTTGAAAGCGGCATAGACCTTATCGATGACCGCCGCCGGCGTGCCCTTCGGCGCAGCCAGCCCCCACCAGTTCGAGGCGGTATAGCCGGCCAGTCCGCTTTCACCGGTCGTCGGCACGTCCGGCAGAGCCGGCAAACGGCGCTCGCTGCCGACCGCCAGCATTCGGACCTTGCCCTGCTCGACGAAGGCGCGACCGACGCCGTAGCCGGCGAGATAAAGCTGCACGTCATTGGTCAGCAATGCCTGCATCGCCGCCGGCGCGCCGCGATAAGGCACATGCACCAGATCGATGCCGGCGATCTGCTTGAGACGCTCGACCGACAGATGCGGCGTGGTGCCGACGCCGGGCGAGGCGTAATTGAGTTTGCCCGGCTTGCCTTTAGCGTAGGCGATGAACTCCTGCATCGTGCGCGCCGGCACTGTCGCATTGGTGTAGAACACCGAGGGAATGATCGACGGCCGCGTCACCAGCGCAAAAGCCTTCAGCGGGTCCATGTCCAGGCTCTTGAACAGGAACTGGTTGATGACGAAGTTGTTGGTCGCGCCAAGCAGCAGGGTGTAACCGTCGGGCTTGGCCTGGGCGACCGCATGGGCGCCGATATTGCCGCCGCCGCCGGGCCGGGTTTCGATGATGACCGACTGACCGAGCTGCTTTTCCAGGATCGGCTGCATCATCCGCAACACGACATCGCCCGAACCGCCCGCGCCATAAGGATAGATGATGGTGATCGGCCGCTCGGGGAAACCCGCCGCCTGGGCGCGCGACCAGATGCCGGACGATGTCAAAGCCGCCGCGGCGCCCGCGGTCACGAAGGTTCGACGATTAAGGCCGGACATTGCTCTCTCCTGTTAGGGCTGAAGGGTCATAAGGTGGCGTCGGGGTCGCATCATGTCGTTTCTGGTCGTGTCGTTATCGCCGCGCCGGCGGCGCGGCGCTCGCTTTAAAGATGGATGGTCATCAGATCGCGGGCGATCTGCAGCGTGCCGCCATAGCCGCGCCGGATGTCGGCGGCCATGGCGTCGAGCTGGTGCGCGCCCATCAGATCAACCGGCAGATGGTGGGCGGCGGCGCGCTTGAGCACCGGGCTCAATGAATCGAAGTGACCGATATGGGTCGCGACCAGATGCTTGACGCCGCTGTCATGGGCAAGCCGGCCCAGCTCGGTCGGGCTGGTATGGGCGAAGGTCCCGACGCCGGACTTGCGACGATGTTCGATGAAGGCTTCCGGAAAGGTGCATTCATGGATCAGCAGATCGGCGCCCTTGGCGAGTTCGGCGATGCCGTCGCAGGGCTTGGTATCGCCCGAGAACACCACCGTCTTGCCGTCGGCCTCGATCCGCAGGCCGAAGCACGGCGAGATTTCCGGCGGAATATGATCGACCGGCGCGGCGGTGATGCGCAGGTCATCATCGGCGAAGATCAGCCCGGCGTCGTATTCCAGCACGGTCGGCCGCAGCGCCTCGATATTAGCCTGCCGTAACGGATAGGCCGCGCGCGCCTTGATGTCGGCGTCGAAGGCGCCGCCTTCGAACAGCGGCTCGACGAAGGATTTGGTGCCCCGCGGACCGAAGACGTCGGGCGCGCCCTGCCGGCCGAGCATCCAGCTCGAAATGATAAAGTACGGGAAATCGGCGATGTGGTCGTAGTGCAGATGGGTGAAGACCACCGTGCCGACATCGGCCGGGTTGACGTCCATGCGCACCAGTTGCCGGGTCGCGCCGTGACCGCAATCGAGCAGGACGTGACGGCCATTGGCAAGCGTCAGCAGGATCGAAGTGTGGCCACGGTCGGGATCGGGCAGCGCGGCGCCGGTCCCCAGCATGATAATTCGCATTCAAGCCTCCAGCGATGACGCTCAAGGCTAGGCAGATTTATCGATAACCGATAATCGCAATATTCTATAGGATGATAACCTGTTGGAATATTAGCCGTTCGGCCCCGGAGAGCCCCGCCGATGACCCAGCACTTGCGCCTGCGCCACCTCGAAGTGTTTCTGGCGGTCGCCCAGGCCGGCAGCATGCAACGCGCCGCCCACATCGCCCACCTGACCCAGCCCGCCATCAGCAAGCTGATCCACGAACTCGAGGCAATGTTCGGCGTCGCGCTGATGGACCGCAGCAAACGCGGCATCGCGCTCACCGAATGCGGTCTGGCCTTGCAGGACCGCGCCCGCGTCATGCTCAACGATCTGAGCACCACCGCCGACGAACTGGCCGCGATTGCCCGCGGCCTGTCCGGCAAGGTCCGGGTCGGCGCGCTGCCGGTGGTCGAGACCGTGATCCTGCCGGCGACCTTGCTGGCGCTGCGCAAGACGGCCCCCGGCCTGTCGATCCAGATCGAGGAAGGCACCCGCGCCGTCCTGATCAATGCGCTGCGCCGCGGCGAGGTCGATTGCGTACTCGGCCGGCTCGACGACGAGGACGAGCGGCATTTCCATGTCGAGACGCTGCAACCGATGCCGGTGATGCTGGTGGCCAATCCCCGCCATCCGCTGACGCGCCAGAGCCGCGTCACCTGGCAGGACCTCACCCGCTACCCGTGGATTCTGGCGCAGGCCAATGCGCCGATCCGCGTGGTCATCGAGAGCCAGTTCATCCGCGCCGGCATCCGGCCGCCGGCACCCGTGATCGAGTCGACCTCGAGCCGGCTCAATTGCGGGATCGTCGCCGCCACCGACATGATCACGGTGATGACCGAGGACGCCGCCATCGGCTACGTCAGGGCCGGCATGGTCGCCATTCTCCCGGTCGACGTCATCGATCTGCTGCCGATGGTCGGCTTCATCACCCGGACGCCGCATCTGTCGCCGGCAGTGCGGACCTTTTTGACGGCGCTGCGCCAGGAATGCGCCAAGCCTTCACCAACAACGCTCGCCAACCCCGTTCCGAAGGCGAGTGCGAAGGCCGGTTCCAAATCCGGCGGCAAGCCGGGCACCGGAGCCTCCACTAGACCAAGGTCGCGATGAAGCGCACCGACACCATCAGCAGAAAACAGCCGAAGGCGATTTCAAGGGTGCGGCGCGGCAGCCAGTGCGCCAGCCGCGCGCCATATGGCGCGGTGAAGCTCGACACCGGCGCCATCAGCACAAAGCCGATCACCGAGATATAACCGAGCGACAGCGGCGGCAGTTCGTTCATGTGCGGCCAGCCGGCCACCACATAACCGAGGGCGCCGACGATGGTGATCGGCACGCCGATGCCGGCCGAGGTCGCGACCGCGCGCTGCATCGGCTGGCCGTACATCGTCAGGATCGCGTTGGCGACCGCGCCGCCGCTGGTGCCGACCAGCGACGACACCAGACCGACCAGAAAGCCGTAGAACGACAGCAGCGCCCGGCCCGGCAAGGTTTCGCTCAGGTTCCAGCGGTCGCCGGCAAACAACATCTTCATACTGATGAAGCCGGTGAACAGCACGAAGGCGATCTTGAACACCGCGCTCGGCGCGAAGGAGGCAATCGTCGAACCCACGATAACGCCGAGCACCGCCGGCACCACCCAGGCCCGGATCACCTGCGGCAGCGCCGCGCCTTTCTTCTTGTGGGTGATGTAGGACCGCAGCGTCGTCGGCACGATGATCGCAAGCGACGTGCCGATGCAGAGCTGCACGCGCAGCGCATCGGTGACATGCAGCACGCCGAACACTTCATACAGCACCGGCACGATGATGCCGCCGCCGCCGATGCCGAACAGGCCCGCGAGAATGCCGGTGACGACGCCGCCGGCCAGAATCAAGGCCACCAGCCAGGCCAGTTCGTCGATCGGATAACCCAGCATGCATCGCCCCGTGTCGAAAAAGTCAGGGGCGATGTGCGCCGAAACGGCGCGACTGTCCAGAACGCCGGCCAGCGCATCAGCCATGACGCACGCGCCGGGGCCGGCGCAAGGGCCGTCACAGCCGGATGGCGCGCTTAGGCCGCGACCGCCGCCGGATCGGCGTCGCCCTCGCCGACCATGGCCAGCGCGTCGACGAACACCTGCGCCGTCGCGCCCGGCTTGACCGCCTCGGTCGACAGGTGACGGCGAAAGGCGCGCGCGCCCGGCACCGCGCGAAACAACCCGAGCACATGGCGGGTGATCGACGACAGCCGCGCGCCCTTGGCCAGTTCGTTTTCGATGTAAGGCAGCAACGCCAGACCCGCCGCCTTGGCCGAGACTTGCGGCGCGGCCTCGCCGTAAAACAGCGGATCGACACCGAGCAGAAGCCACGGCTCCTGATAGGCGGCCCGCCCCATCATGATGCCATCGAGCGCGCCGAGATGACGCTGCGCGTCGTCAAGCGTGGCGATGCCGCCATTGAGCACGATCGGCAGATCGGGATGCGCGGCTTTCAGCCGGTGCACGATACCGTAATCGAGCGGCGGCACTTCGCGGTTCTCTTTCGGCGACAGGCCTTTCAGCCAGGCCTTGCGGGCGTGCACGATCAAGGCATCGACGCCGGCCGCTTTGACGGTATCGGCGAAAGCGAACAGGACTTCTTCCGGGTTCTGCTCGTCGACGCCGATCCGGCATTTGACCGTAACCGGAATCCTGACCGCCGCTTTCATGGCCGCCACGCATTGCCCGACCAGTTCCGGTTCCAGCATCAGGCAGGCGCCAAAACGGCCGTTCTGCACCCGGTCGGACGGACAGCCGACATTCAGGTTGATCTCGTCATAGCCGAGCCCCTCGCCGATCCGCGCGCATTCGGCCAGGTCGGCGGGCTCGCTGCCGCCCAGTTGCAGCGCCACCGGATGTTCGGCGGCGTCGAAGCCGAGCAGCCGGCCGCGATCGCCGTGCAGAATCGCGCCGGTCGTTACCATCTCGGTATACAGCAGCGTCCGGCGCGTCAGGCCGCGATGGAAAAACCGGCAATGCCGGTCGGTCCAATCCATCATCGGGGCGATACTGAAGCGTCTTTGCAGCATATTGGACATCGTTAACGCCGGACGCGGCGCTCCTGACACGGCGCCAGCCGGCTGATTGGCCCTCATTACGGCTTATTGCCGCTCGTTTCCACCCCGATCAAGCGCGAGGTCCGGACCTTCACGAAGTCTCGGACTGACACGGCCTTACCGCTTCGGCCGCGGCCGGCCCCCTGACCCGTCGTCACACGACAGAGCCAGCCGGGCCTTTACCGGCAGCCTGACCTCCTCACGACGCCGAGACGTCGCGCAGCGCCTCGGCCACGGTCGCGATCCGGGCGACAGGCCGCAGTCCTTCGATTGCCGCGTCATGGATTTGCGGCGAAAACGCCGCGCAACCGTCGGCCAGCACCGTGCATTCAAACTCACGCACATGCGCATCGCGCACGGTCGAGGCAACGCCACCATTGGTGACAATGCCGCCGACGGCCAGCCGTTCGATGCCGCATTTACGCAGCGCCCATTCCAGTCGTGTGTTGTAGAACGCCGAATAAGCGATCTTCTCCACGGTGACATCGGCCGGCATGAGTTCATCGACCAGTTGCTGGCCCCACGCGCCCGGCATGAAATCGCCTTTGCGCAGGAACGGCCGCAGCGCCTTCAGATGCGGTGAGATGATCGGCTCCCCGCCCCGCCCCGGCACCAAGGTGAACAAGGTCGCCGCCACCAGCCCGCCTTTGGCGCGGAAGGCATCCGCCAGCGGCTTCAACCGCGCCGGCAAGGCGGCAATGTCGGCGTTGGCCTGACCGCCGCGGGCATAGGCCCCGTCGGGATGGATGAAGTCATTTTGCAGGTCGACGAGCAGCAGCGCGGTTGACGCAAGGGTCATGACATCCGCTCCACGATGACGTTGCCGAGCGCATCGACGCGGCCTTGCAGATCCGAATCGATGAAGATGGTCGCGTCCGGCTGCTCAAGCACGGCCGGGCCTTCAATCACCGCACCGGCCGGCAAGTCGAGCCGCGACAGCACCCGCGTCTCGCGCCAGGCGCCGCCGCACCACACCGGCCGCGAACCCTTGGCGGCTTTTTCCAGCGACGCATCGGGACCCGGCGCGAAGGCCGACAGATCGAAGGCGGGGCGACGGCCGATCGCGGCGGTGCGCAGCGACACGATGCGGATCGGAATGCCCGGCAGCAGCCGGCCGAAAGCCGCCGCATAGGCCCGATCGAAGGCCGCACGCAACGACGCCACATCGAGCGCGACGCCCTCTGCCGACAAAGTCACCGGCAGCGGCACCGCCACCGTATGGGTCTGCCCGAGGTAATGCATGTCGAGTTCGAAATTGACGTCGATGCGCTCGACCGCGATGCCAGCGGCGTCGACAACCGCATAGGCTTCGCGGCCGGCGGCCGTCATGCGCGCGGCCAGCGCTTCGGTATCGAGGCCATCGACCATCAGGTTGACGGTCTGCACCTGATCGTGGCGCAGATCGGCGATGACGCAGCCGAGCGCCGAAGTGACGCCCGGGAAACGCGGCACCACCGCGCACTTCAGACCGATCTCCTTGATCAACGCGCCGACATGCAACGCGCCGCCGCCGCCGAACGGCATCGCCGCGAACTTCGCCGGGTCGTGACCGCGCTCGACCGACACCAGCCGGATCGCACCGGCCATGCGCGCGTCGGCGACCCGCACGATCGCCTCGGCCGCCTGCATCACATCGAGCTGTAACGGCGCGCCGACATGGGTCAGGATCGCCCGCCTGGCAGCCTCGACATCGAGCTGCGCCAGCTTGCCGCCGATCGGCCGCGCCGCGTTGATCCGGCCGAGCACGACATGGGCATCGGTCAGCGTCGGGCGATCGTTGCCCTGCCCGTAACACGCCGGCCCCGGCACCGAACCGGCGCTTTCCGGTCCCACTTGTAGCAACCCACCGCGATCGACCGAGGCAATCGAGCCGCCGCCGGCGCCAATGGTGGTGATTTCGATCATCGGCGTGCGGATCACCATGCCAAAGTCGATCACGGTCTGCGCCGCCAGCGAGGCTTTGCCGCCGGCCACCACCGACACGTCGAACGACGTGCCGCCGAGATCGCCGGTGATGATGTTGTCCTGGCCGCAGGCGCGCGCGATCGCCGCGGCGGCGATGACGCCGGCGGCCGGCCCCGACAGCGCGGTGCGCACCGGCAACCGCCGTGCCGTCGCCGTCGACATCACCCCGCCGTTCGACTGCACGATATGAAATGTGCCGTGGAAGTTGTTGTCGGCCAGCGCGCCTTCCAGCTTGGCCAGATAGTTGCCGACCACCGGCTGCAGATAAGCGTTCAGCGCCGTGGTCGAGGCGCGCTCGAATTCACGGATTTCAGGCAAAACCTCATGCGAGGCCGAGACATGTTCGTTCGGCCACACCGCGCGCGCTGCCGCCAGCGCCAGCTTTTCATTATCGGCATTGGCGTAAGCATTGATGAAGATGATCGCCAGCGCCTCCGCGCCTTTGGCCTTCAGCGTCTCCGCCGCTGCGCGAACCGCCGCGACATCGACAGCGGTATGAATACGGCCATCGGCCAGCGTCCGTTCGTCGACCTCCAGCCGCATGTCGCGATCGGCAATCGGCGTGAAATCGCCCCACAGCCCCCAGGTCTGACGCCGGTCACGCCGTCGCATTTCCAGCACGTCGCGAAAGCCGCGCGTGGTGATGACGCCGATGCGCGAGCCGCGCCGTTCCAGCAGAGAATTGGTGCCGACGGTGGTGCCGTGAACGATCGCGCCAAAGCTGTCGACCGCGCCCAGCACGCCGAGCCCCTGCATGAACCCTGCCGACTCATTGCCGCGCTGCGACGGCACCTTGGCGGTGCGGAAACTGCGCGCGGCCGCATCGAATAGAAAGAGGTCCGTGAACGTGCCGCCAACGTCGACACCGACAATCGATTGACTCATCGCTTAACTCCGCCGCGCAGCGTTGTCGTGGCAGGCGCATCGACGCTGCCGTCGTCGCGCAGCGCCACGCCGTAATCTCGCCGCGCGGCCTCGCGCGAGACGTAACCGAACTGAAAATCGCGGGCGACGCGCGCCGGATCGCGCGTCATCGGATCGCCGAAGCCGCCACCGCCCGGCGTTTCCAGGCGGACCCGCTGGCCGCGTCTGATCCGCACGTCGGTGATCTTCGACACCAACGGCGGCGTACAATCGCCGGCGTCGCCCTGATAGACAAAGCGGTTCAAGGCCGCGCTTTCGCCGCCGTTGACGCCGAAGGGCGGAAACTTGCCGCGCTCGCCGAGCAGAAAGACATCGGTGTCGCTTTCATTGAGCGCTTCGACCTCATAGATCGCGCCAAGCCCGCCGCGATTGAATCCGGGACCGGCGGAATCGGGCCGCAACGCCCATTGCGTGAACATCACCGGATAAAGCGACTCCAGAATCTCCGCCGGCGGAATCGTCGCGGTCGAGATCGGGTTGTTGCCGTGGTTGAGGCCATCGCCCTCCGGGTTGCCGCCGAGGCCGCCGCCGAAGAAACAGAACATCACCCAGCGCTTGCGATCTTGACGCCAACCGGCGAGCGACAGCGCATTAATCGTGGCATAGGGGCTGCCATTGGCGCGTTCCGGCGCGGCTTTGGCGAAAGCGCCAAACACCGTGTCGATAACGCGCAGGATGGTTTCGGTATAGCCGCCGACCGGCTTTGGCGCCGAGACGCCGAGCAAGGTCGTATCGGGAATGACGAATTCGATCGGCGCCAGACAACCGGCATTGGCCGGCACGTCGGTGAACAGATGCTTGAGCGCGACATAGCAGCAGGCCACCGCCGTCGAGCGCGCGATATTGAGCGGCCCCTGACACGGCGGCGCCGAGCGCGAGAAGTCCAGGGTCATCGCGTCGCCCTTGATCGTCATGTCGAGGGCAATGCGCAGCGGCGTGTCGGTGACGCCGTCATTATCGAGGAAATCGTCATACGAATAGGCGCCGTCTGGCAGCGCGGCGATATTGGCGCGCATCAGCGCCTCGGCGCGCGCCGACAACGCATTCATCGCCGCCGAAACCGTGTCGTCGCCATATTCGTCGAGCAAAGCGTGGACACGCTGCTCGCCGAGGCCCAGCGCATTAAGCTGGCCGTTGAGGTCGCCCCAGTTCGATTGCGGCAGCCGCGAGTTGGCCGCCAGAATGTCGGCGACGTCCTGCTGAAAAGCGCCGCCGCTGATCAGCTTCACCGGCGGGATGCGAAAGCCTTCCTGAAAGCTTTCGGTCGCCTTGGCGTTGAAATTGCCCGGCACATTGCCGCCGACATCGAGCCAGTGACCAACCGAGGCCAGCCAGGCGAACACCTTGCCGTCGCGCATCACCGGCCGCACCAGCCGGAAATCGTTGAGATGGGTGCCGCCATCGTAGGGGTCGTTGAACAGATAGGTGTCGCCCTCTTTGAGATCGCCGCGCTCGGCAACCTTGTCGATCACCGCCTTGACCGCGAAGGCCATCGCGCCGACGAAAATCGGCAGGCCGGAGGTGCCCTGCACCAGCGTCGCGCCGGTCTCGGCGTGATAGAGCCCGTGGCAGGCGTCATGCGCCTCGGCGATGATCGGGTTGAAGGCGGAGCGGAACAAGGTCGCGTCCATCTCATCGGCGATCTGCACCAGGCGGCCGTTGAGCACGGCCAAAGTGACCGGATCGAGCGCGCGCATCAGCGTTCACCCGGCTTGACGGCGGGTTGCGGTTCGAAGCCGGCATAGCGCTTGCCGCGCGCCAGCATGTCCGGCGTCCCGATCAGGCGATTGAGCGCGTCGAAATCGAACATGCGCGACCGGAACGGATCGGTCGTGCCGTTCTCCTTGAGCGTCCCGTAGAAATCCTGCGCCGCCTTGGCCAAGGCCCGCACGATGCCGCCGGGGAAAATGACGAAAGAAAAGCCCAGAGCCTCCAGCTCGGGCGCCGTCATCATCGGCGTCTTGCCGCCCTCGACCATGTTGGCCATCAGCGGCAAAGATTTGCCAAGCGCCGCGGTGACGCGACCCAGTTCGTCGCGTTGCCGCGGCGCTTCGACGAACAGCATGTCGGCGCCGGCTTCTCGGTACAGCGCGGTGCGCGCAATGGCGGCTTCGAAGCCTTCGACCGCGACGGCGTCGGTGCGGGCGATGATCAGCGTCTCGGCCGAACGGCGGGCATCGATCGCCGCCTTGATCTTGCCCGCCATCTCCGGCGCCGGGATCAGCGCCTTGTCATCGAGGTGACCGCAGCGCTTGGGGAAATCCTGGTCCTCGAGCTGAATGGCATTGGCGCCGGCGCGCTCAAGCAGATGCACCGTGCGCTCGACGTTGAGCGCGTTGCCGTAGCCGGTATCGGCATCGACCACCAGATAGCTGCCCACCCGTTCGCGAATGAGCGCGACGGTATCGACCACTTCGCTCAGACTGACGAGCCCGATGTCGGGCCGGCCGAGCCGCGCATAGGCGATCGCCGCGCCGGACACGTAAAGCGCCTCGAAACCGGCTTGCTCGGCGATCAGCGCGGTCAACGGATCGTACACGCCCGGCGCGATCAGGATCGGCGGACGCGCAAGCCGCGTGCGGAGTGTCTGTTCAGTCATTCATCGTATTCCCAAGTGATTCACATGCCCAGGTAAGCACGCTTCAACGCCGGGTCGGCGGCGATGTCGGCGGCAGCGCCGGACATCACAAACTTTCCGTCGGCAAGGATATAAGCCCGATTGGCGATTTCGAGGCTCTGCACCACGTTCTGCTCGACGAGCAGAACGGCCATGCCCTCGCCGTTGATCCGCGCGATCAGCGCGAACAATTCCTCGACCAGCAAAGGCGACAGGCCCAACGACGGCTCGTCGAGAATGATGAGCTTCGGCTCCGCCATCAGGCCGCGGCCGATGGCCAGCATCTGTTGTTCGCCGCCCGACAAAGTGCCGGCGCGTTGCGACCGGCGTTCGAACAGGCGCGGAAAGGTCGAAAAAATCCGGTCCCGGTTGGCCGCGCGCCGGGCGGTGGCGCGGCGGTAACTGCCGAGATCGAGGTTTTCGCTGACCGTCATGTTCGGAAAGATGCGGCGGCCCTCGGGCACGTGGATCAATCCGCGCGCGACGATCGCGGACGGCTTTTCGTTCTCGACGGCATCGCCATCGAATTGGATCGTTCCGGCCCGCGCCCGCACGATCCCGGACATCGCGCGGTTGAGCGTCGACTTGCCAACGCCATTCGAACCCAGCACGGCGACTATTTCGCCGGGGCTAACGGTCAAATCGATGCCTTGCAAGACTTCAGTCTCGCCATAGCCGGCGCGCAGGCCGCGGATGTCGAGAAGCGCGCTAGTGCTCATGCGCGGCTCCGAGCTTTTTCGCCGCGCCGTGGCCGAGATAGGCTTCGACGACAAGCGGATCGGCGGTCACCTCGCCCGGAGTTCCGGCGGCGATCATGCGGCCTTCCGCCAGGACGAAGACCTGACGCGCCAGGCTCATCACCGCCTGCATGACATGCTCGATCATCACGATGGTGACGCCGCGATCGCACAGAGCCCGGATCACCGGCACGATGTCGCGAATTTCGGAGGGGTTCAAACCCGCCAGCACCTCGTCGAGCAATAATAGCCTGGGCTCGGTCGCCAGCGCGCGGGCAAGTTCGAGGCGCTTGCGTCCGGCAACCGTCAATGAATCGGCCGGGCGGTCGAGCATCGCGCCCAGGCCAACTTCGCGCCCGACCTGTTCAGCGACATTCAGCGCCGCGTCGCGGGCGCGGTGATGCAGATGCGCGCCGACCAGAATGTTTTCGCGCACCGACAGGCCGACGAATGGCTGGACGATCTGGAACGTCCGGGCAATGCCGCGCCGCGCCAGCCGATGCGGCGGCTCGCCGGTGACATCCTCGCCGGCAAAACGAATGCGGCCTTCATCCGGCTTGAGAAAACCGGAGATGATCGAGAACAACGTTGTTTTGCCGGCGCCATTCGGACCGATCAACGCCGTGATGCAGGACGGCTGCGCCGACAACGACGCCGCGTTGACCGCCAGCAATCCGCCGAAACGATGCGACACCCGCTCGACGCTCAGCAGAGGGTCAGCCATGTTCGGCCTCCTCCGCCGGAATCGACGCGGGCCGCCAGCGCCGGCCGCACCATCGCCGCGCGGCGGTCAGGCCGCCGACAAGACCGCGCGGCGCCATTCCGATGACCAGCACGAGGACGATGCCGTAAACGACGAGATCGAGACCGGGCGCGTCGCCGGCCAGCAGTTTGGCGCCCTCGCCGAGCGACTTCACCACCAGCGCGCCGAACAACGGGCCGAAGACGGTACCGACACCGCCAATGATCGGCGTCAGCAACGCCTCGATCGAAATCCAGGTGCCATAGGCAATGCCGGAATCGATGAACAGGAAGTACTGCACATAAAAGCAGCCGGCAGCGGCGGTGATCGCGGCCGAGAGCACCATCGCGCCGAGTTTGACCATGATGACGTCGACGCCCAGCGCGCGGGCGGCGTCCTCGTTCTCGCGCACGGCGACCAGCCAGACGCCGAAGCGCGACCGTTCGACCAGATGCGTAATCACCAGGGACACGGCGACCATCGCCAGAATGACCCAGTAAAACACCGCACGGCTTTCGAACTGAAACGCCCGCGCATGCAGATCGAGCTTGACCAGCGTACCGACCCCGGCGCCGGTAATCGGCGTCACGCTGGCGACGATGCGCAGCACTTCGGCGAAAGCCAGCGTCACCAGCGCGAAATACGAACCGCGCAGACCGGAGCGGAACGACAAACCGCCGATGACCGCGCCGACCACGGCGCCGCCGGCAATGCCGGCGGCGAAACCGGCCCAGGCATTGACGCCATAGCGCACTTGCAAAATGGCGGTAACGTATGCGCCGGTGCCGAAGAAGGCGGCGTGGCCGAACGAATACTGACCGCCATAGCCGCCGAGAATGTTCCAGCCCTGCCCGGCCAGGGCCGCCAGCAACGTCGCCACCAGGAAATTCAGCGTGACGTTGGAATGAACGACCAGCGGCACGGCGGCCAGCACCGCCACCACGATCACGATCGACGCGAACCTTCCGATTCCGTGCCCGGTCGCGCCACGCTTTGTCATGCCGGATCTTGTCATGCCTTGGCTCCGAACAGGCCGTTCGGGCGCACCAGCAGCACCAGGATAAAGATCAAGAAGATGCCGATCTGGCCCAGCGAATCGCCGAGGAACAGGCCTGACAGACTTTCCACGACGCCGGTGACAAGACCGCCGATCAGCGCGCCCGGCACCGAGCCCATGCCGCCGAGCACCACGATGGTGAATGCGATCAGCACGAAGGCGTTGCCGACACTGGGATTGACGTAATAAGTCGGGATCAGCAGGCAGGCGGCGATGGCGACGCAGGCGGTGCCAAGGCCAAACGTCACCGCGTAAATATGCGCGACATCGATGCCCGCGAGTTCCGCCCCGAGTCTCTCCTTGGCGACGGCGCGAATGGCCTTGCCGGTATCGGTCCAGGCCATGATCAGCCACAGCAGCAGCGCGACGACGAACACCGCGCCGAAGCCGACCAGCCTCGGCACGGCCAGGAATGTGAAGCCGAGATCGATGCTCTGAAAGGCATAGGGTACGTCGATCGTGCGGGTATCGGCGTGAAAGGCATAAAGCAGCGCGTTTTCAATGACGATGGCGATGCCGAGCGTCACCAGCAGCATGTTGCGGTCGTCGCCATGCGACGCCGGGCCGATGACGAAGCGCTGAAACGCGTAGCCACATGCGAAAAAAGCCGGTGCCAGCAAGAAGGCCGCCAGATAAGGATCGAGACCGAACTGGTGAAAGGCGAAAAAGGCCGCGAACAAGGCCGCACTCAACAGCGCGCCATGCGCGAAATTGATGATGTGCAGAACGCCATAGACCAGCGTCAGCCCAAGGGCCACCAGCGCATAGACCGCGCCGGTCAACAGACCGTTGAAAATAGCGGCAATCAGAATGGCGGGTGTAAACACGAACTCATGACTTCATGAAGCATAACGCCTCGGCCCCGGGCGGCGCGTCCGGCGCCGCCCGGGGCACGGTGGCAATTACGCCGGCATCGGGAACACCGGCTTGGCGTTGGCGAAAGCAGCCGGCAGAATGACCTTGATATCGTTATCGAGCACCTGCGTATTGGCCGGCGCCGCGCCCTCGTTCTGACCGTTGACGAACTTGGTCGGACCGTAAGGCATGATGTGCCCGGCGAAGGTCGAACTCGCCAAGGCCGCGATGATTTTGGCGCGATCGGCCGAAGCGCCGCGCTCAAGCGCATCGGCGACGAGTTGAACGCAACTGTAATTGAGATAAACCTCGTAGGTGAAGAACTGACCCTTGGCCTCGACCTTCTTCTTGAGTGCCAGTGCTTTGGGATTGCGCGGATCGAACCAGTGATTGCAATCCATGATGTACTTGGCCGCCTCGGGGAATTCCTTGAGGAACTTGTACGACGAGGCCGCGCCGCCGAGCACCGAATAGATGCCCTTCGGCCGCACATGCTGCTGCTGCATGGTGCGGGCGAGCAGCACATACTCATTGTAATAGTTCGCCGGGATGACGATGTCCGGGTTTTGCGCCTTGATCTTGAGCACGACATTGTTGAAGTCGCGCGTCGGCGTCGGGTGGGCGATGGTCTCGAGGATCGAGAAACCATGCTGCGGCAACTGCGCATTCAGCAGCTTGGCGACGCCGGAGCCGAACAGTGAATCTTCATGGACGATCATCACCGTCTTGGCCGGCTTGCCGGCCTGATCGTTGATGGCGGCAAGGTTGGCGATCGCGGTCTTGGCGATGACGCCGAAGCCGGGCCCGAAGCGGAAGGTGTTCTTCAGGCCACGGGTCACGATGCTGTCGGCGACGCCGACGTCGACGAGATACGGCAGGTCATAGCGAGACGCCGCCTGGCTGACCGCGAGACAAATCGAGCTGGCGTAACCGCCGACGATGGCGGACACACCTGCCGAATTCATCTTCTCGACTTCGGCCGTGCCGCCATCGGGCGAAGACCGGGCATCGCCGAGAACCGGATCGAGCTTGGCCCCGCCCAGCGCCTTGATGCCGCCGGCGGCGTTGATTTCCTCGATCGCCAGGGTCGCGCCGAGCCGGCCCTGCTGGCCGGAATAGGACAATGCACCGGTCACCGGGTGGAGCACGCCCAGCTTCACCGCCGCGCCCTGCGCGCGCAGGATCGACGGCATGGCAACGGTGCCGGTGGCCGCGGCGGCAGCCCCCAATGCCGTTGTCGCGAGAAACTTACGCCGGCTGACCGGCATTTTGGAATCCGTCATCTCCGCTCTCCCTCTCGTTTAACGTTGTGGCGCATGGCGCACGGGCTTCAGATCGCGAGTTAGATTTTTCGGCGCGGAGGTCTTGCCCGCGCCGGTAGTTTTCGGGCGCAAGACCGGCGACCATTGCTTGGTGTCGGCGGCGCCCGACCGCACCAGATCGATTTCCAGCGCATAGCGATCGGGCCGGTACAGTGCATGAAGATGTTCGACGCCACGACCGGCCTGGTCGTAGACGACGCGCACCAGTTCAATCAGCGGCGAGCCGGTGCGCACATCGAGCGCCGCCGCCACGTCCGGCGTCGCCAAGCCGGCGCCGATGCGCTGATGCGCGCGCTCGACCTTGACGCCGGCGCGTTCCAGCAGTTCGAGCAGGGGCCGCGAACCCAACTCCTGTTCGCTGAAAGTAATCGAGATACTTTCGGGCACATAAGTGGTCAGATAGGAAAACGGCACGCCATCGACCGAGCGCACGCGCACCGACCGCTGCAACATCTGATCGGCGGCCACGCCCAGCGCCTGCGCCACCGCGCCTTCCGCCGGCACGTAGTCGAACGCCATCAGCTTGACCGCCGTGCGACGGCCCATGTCGGCGACGTTGGCCAAAACACCGGCGATGTCGGCACTGATCGGCGCCGGAGCCGGCCGATAAATGACGCGCGTGCCGGCGCTCGGCCGCCGTTCGATCAGGCGCTCGCGCGCCAGTTCACCAAGCGCGCGGCGCACCGTGACGCGCGATACGCCATGCGCATCCGCCAGTTCGTTCTCGGTCGGCAGCCGCGCGCCAAAAGCCACCGCGCCGCTCAGGATGCGGTCACGCAGGACCAGATAGACCTGCTTTGCTTTCGCCTCGCCCAGCCAATCGCGCAAGCGCTCTGCCCTCGTCCTCAGGTCCACGACGATGGACCTTTACTTGGTATCTTTTAGCATACAATATCGCGACGCCTCGGCAAGCCCCGTTTGTCACCGGTACTGCCGAGATAAGATGCAGCCCTGAGCAAGCCCGTTAGCAAACCCCCTTGGCAAGCTATGTCCGAACCGCAGACCCTGTTCGATAAACTTTGGTCGTCACACGAAATCGCGCACCGCGAGGACGGCGCCGCGCTGCTGTGGATCGACCGACATTATATCCACGAGGGTTCGTTTCACGCCTTCAGCCAGATGAAGTCGCGCGGCCGCAACGTTGCCGAGCCGGGCCTCACGTTCGGCGTCGCCGATCATTATGTGCCGACACGGCACCGCGACCGCGACATCGCCAATGCCGAGATCGCCGCGATGGTCCGCAACCTGACCGGCAACGCGGCCGAGGCCGGCGTTACATTGTTCGGCCTCAATGACCCGCGCCAGGGCATTGTACATGTCGTCTTCCCGGAGCAAGGGCTGACATTGCCCGGCCTGTCGATTGTCTGCGGCGACAGCCACACCTCGACGCATGGCGCTTTTGGCGCTTATGCATTTGGTATCGGCGCGTCCGAAGTGGCGCATGTCCTGATGACGCAGACCTTGTGGCAGAAGAAGCCGAAACGGATGCGCGTGACGGTCGACGGCGCCGCGCTTCCCGGCGTCGCCGCCAAGGATATCGCGCTGGCGATCATCGCCCGCCTCCATTCCGATGGCGCCCAGGGCCACGCCATCGAATATGCCGGCAGCGCGATCGCGGCGCTCTCGATGGAAGGCCGCATGACGTTATGCAATCTGTCGATCGAGGCCGGCGGACGATGCGGCATGGTCGCGCCCGACGCGACCACTTTCGCTTATCTCAAAGACCGGCCTTACGCGCCCAAGGGCGCGGCCTTCGACCGGGCGACCGAAGCCTGGTCGCGGCTCGTCTCGGACACCGACGCCGCTTTCGACAGCGAGGTGACGCTCGACGCCGCGGCGATCGCGCCCATCGTCACATGGGGAACGACGCCCGACGACGCTTTGCCAATCGACGCTGCCGCGCCCGATCCGGCGCGCGAAACCGACGCGGCCCGCGCCAGCTACGTCCGCGAGGCGCTCGACTATATGGGCATCGCGCCCGGCAAAAAACTGAACGAGATCGCGATCGATCGCGTCTTCATCGGGTCCTGCACCAATTCGCGCATCGAAGACCTGCGCGCCGCCGCCGTCGTCCTCGATGGCCGCGTCAGCAAGGTGCCCGGTCTGGTTTCGCCAGGTTCGTCGAGCGTGAAACGACAGGCCGAACAGGAAGGGCTCGACCGCATCTTCCGCGCCGCCGGGCTCGAATGGGCCGAGTCCGGCTGTTCGATGTGTGTCGGCATCAATGGCGACGTTGTGCCGCCGGGCGAACGCTGCGCGTCGACCACCAATCGCAACTTCCGTGGCCGGCAAGGCCCCGGCGCGCGCACCCATTTGATGTCGCCGGCGATGGTCGCGGCGGCGGCCGTGAACGGCCACCTCGCCGACGTCCGGCCGTTGCTCGCCGGTCGCAAACTCTAGGAAAAGCCCGGATGGAAAAATTCGTCCACCTCACCGCCAAGGCCTGCCCGCTGACCCAGCCCAATATCAACACCGATCAGATCCTGCCGGCCCGCTATTTGAAATGGCCACGCTCGCGCGGCATCGGCCAGGTGCTGTTTCAGGATCTGCGCTTCGACAGCGAGGGCCGTGAGATTGCCGATTTTCCGCTGAACCGGCCGGAATGGCGCGACGCGCGGATTGTCGTCGCCGGCCGCAATTTCGGCGGCGGTTCGTCGCGCGAAGCGGCGGTCTACGCGCTTTACGACTACGGCATCGCATGCGTGATCGCCCCCTCCTTCGGCGACATCTTCGCGCAAAACGCGGTCAAGAATGGATTGCTGACCGCGATCCTGCCGGAGGCGGAGATCGCCGAACTCTCGGATGCCATCGCCAGCGCGCCGACCGAAGCGGTGACGGTCGATCTCGAGCAGCAGACGATTACACGCGGCAACCGCAGTTACAGTTTCACGGTCGATCCGGTCAGCCGCAATCAGTTGCTCAATGGATGGGACGACGTCGATCTGACGGAAAGCCGCCGCGACGAGATCACGGCCTTCAAGGCGGATGACAAACGCAAGCGTCCCTGGGCGACGCCGTCCGCGCCGTAAGCCGCCGACCGCGTTTCAAACCGCGGTCGCCTGCACATAATGTTCGCGCCAGCCCTCGCCCGCGAGATAACGGCGAGCCGCTTCGGCCTGCTTCAGGGCCGGATCGAACACCGCGAGCGAACGCCAGGCCAGCGCCGACATGCAGGACAACACCGGCAACGCGGACGCGGAAGCATGCGCCAATATCGGGCCGAGCGTCGGCATGCCGGTGCCCAGCATCACCACCGCGTCGACCGGCTTGCCGGCGATGTCGGAAAGCGCCGATCCGGCGGCCTCGGCGGCCAGGCTGTAGATCGGATGAAAATCGCTCGCCGCGTTGAAAGCGCTCGACACGGCGGCGACGACAAGGCCATGGCCTTGCCAATAGGTCTTGCTCGCTTCCGTCAGGTCGGGCGGATAAGGCGAGACAAGTCCGATGCGCCGCGCGCCCAGCACCGTCAGCGCGTCGGCCACCGCGCGTCCGGCCGTCACGAAGGGATGGCCGCGCGCCGCTTCAATCGCCTCGACCGCGGCGCGCTCCCGCGCAATGCCTTGCAGGTAGGACGCGCCGGTGCAGGCAAAGGCATAAACGCCGACCGGCGCATTGGCGAATTGCGTCGCGGTGTCGCCCATGTCGTTGAAATAATCGCCGAGACGACTTTCGATCGTCGGCTTGTCGCTGACCAGGCGCGCATTCAGAAACGCATAACCGGGCGGCATCAGGATTGAGAATTCGGGTTCGACCGTGGTGTTGGCCTGCGGCGTGAGCAACCCGATCAGACCCTTGCGCGCGTATTCGACCATCGCAACCTCTTTGCCATCGCCGTGAAGCCCACAACCGGCGCGATGCCGAAACGATCGACAAAGGCCGCTGAACAAAGTGCTTCGTGCGAACTTGACGGAGTAAGTTTGTCCTATAGGCTATACAAGAAGCGGTTATACATCGCAGTCAAGGCGGGTCCAATGCCGGGGGACGCGCCAACGGACCGAAAGGCTTGTCATGCTTTCGACGAGGCGTATCCACGCGCCATTCCTTGTTCCGGCCAGACGCGCGCCATGGCGGTGACGACCCCCGCGCGCGACGCAATCGACTCCCGCGGCGACGCCATCCGTCTGGAGCGCGTCGACAAATGGTACGGCACACGCGACCAGCCGGTTCACGCCCTCGACACCACCGACCTGACTGTCTCAAAAGGCGACTTCGTCGTGCTGCTTGGGCCCTCCGGCTGCGGCAAGACAACGCTGTTGCGTATGATCGGCGGGCTGATCGCGCCCAGCCACGGTCTTCTGAAGGTCATGGACCGGGACCTGTGGAAGGGCGACGCCCGCCAGTCTGAAGCGGTCAAGAGCCTTGGCATCGTGTTTCAGGAAGCCAATCTGTTTCCCTGGCTGACCATCGAGCAGAACATCGCCCTGCCGCTCGAGCTCAGACAGGTACCGAAGGCCGAGCGCGCCGCCCGCGTGCGCGAATTGACCAGCCTGGTCGGCATCGCCGGCTTCGAACAACGCTGGCCACGCGAACTCTCCGGCGGCATGCGCCAGCGCGCGGCGATCGCCCGCGCCTTGTCCTACGGTCCCGACATCCTGCTGATGGACGAACCGTTCGGCGCGCTCGACGCGATGACCCGCGACGCCATGAACATCGAGCTTCAGAACCTGTGGATGAAGACCGGCAAGACCATCGTGCTGGTGACACACTCCATCGCCGAAGCGGTGTTCCTGGCCGACCGGATTATTCTCTTGTCGCCACGCCCCGGCCGCATCGACACCGTGCTTAACGTGCCATTCGCGCGCCCACGGGTGATCGACACCCAATCCAGCGCCGAATTCCAGGCGATCGTGCGCGATCTGCGCCATCGTCTCGATCAAATATCGTGAGTGGACTGGCGCCATGACCGAACCCGCCCTGCAAGACAAACCCTCCAGCGCGCCCAAGCCCACGCGCGACTATAAAGTCTATCTGCCCTGGATCACGACGCCGGCGCTCTGTCTCGTCCTGGTCGGCGTCTGGTGGACTTATGTCGACCTGTCGAAAATCTCCGCCTTCATCCTGCCATCGCCGGCCGCGGTCTGGAGCGCCTGGGTCGACCTCTTATGGTCGCAACGCGCCTGGACCGATGCCTTCATGACCGCCTACGCGACCCTCGTCGGTTTCTTCTGGGCCGTTATTGTCGGCGTCGGCTTGGGCGTCGCGATCGCCCGCGTCCGCTGGCTGGAACAGACGCTCAATCCGTTCATCGTGGCCAGCCAGGTGCTGCCGAAGGTCGCGCTGGTGCCGCTGTTCGTGGTCTGGTTCGGTTTCGGCATCACGTCGAAAGTGTTGATCGCGGCGATCCTCGCCTTTTTCCCGATCCTGACCAACACCGCGCTCGGCGTAAAATCGATCGATCACGGCCATCGCGATGTGATGATCAGCCTCAACGCCACGCGCTCGCAGGTGTTCCGCCGCCTCGAACTGCCGTCCGCGCTGCCCTACATCATCACCGGCATGGAAGTCGGCATCGTGCTCGCGCTGATCGGCGCCATCGTCGGCGAATATCTCGGCGGTGACCTCGGACTCGGCCACCTGCTGATCGGCCGGATGAACGCATTCGAGACCGACGGCCTGTTCGCCGTGATGATCCACATGACCATCCTCGGCTTTATTTTCTACTTCGCCATCTCGGCGCTGCGCCGCATCCTCATTCCCTGGCACGCGTCGTCACGGCCGGGCGGCGCGCCTTGATTGGCGCGACGGCCGCGACGCCGCTAATGAACGGCGGCGGCCTGCCGCAAGCCGGCGATCATCGAAGTGCGCAACAGATGCGCTTCGAGCCGCGTCCGGTCGGCGGCAATCGCCTGTAGTCCGCTCAGGGTCTCGCGCCGCTTGGCCGGGTCCTTCTCGCGCATGCGAGCACGGTTGGCGTCGGCCTGCGCCAGAATTTGCTCAAGCGCGACCGGCCGCCGGCGGCGCTCGTAAAGATCGAGACGCGACTGCAAATCGGCGCCGTTGCGAACGTCGCGCAACGCGGCGGCGAGTTCAAACGCATCGTGCAGCCCGCCATTCAGCCCCATGCCGCCCGACGGACTGTTAACGTGTGCGGCGTCGCCCGCCAGCACGACACGGCCCTGGAAATAATGCGGCACGATGCGCTTGTGCACACGATAGGGCCTTTTCTCGAGCACTTCATAGGCCTCGGGCCGCGGCACAATGGTCTGCAAGTCGGCCTCGATCGCCGCTTCGGTGAGCTGATCCTCGATCGGCATATCCTCGCGCGGATAGATCGACACACGCCAGCGGCCCGGCACCCGCAGTAACGAGAAATTGCCATTGGCCTTCCAGCAATAGGCGATATTGGTCAGACCCTCGATATGCCGTTCGAACGGAAATGTCGTGGTGACGAGAAGCGTCGTTTCCGGATAAGTCTGCCCATCGAAAGCCAGGCCGAGCGCGCGGCGCACCGCCGAACGAGCGCCGTCCGCGCCGATCACCAGCCGCGCGCGCAATTCGGACGAACCCTGTGCGCCGGAGGTTCGAAGCGTAACACCCTCGTCATCCTGGGCAAGCTCCTGAACCTCGGTCCCGAACATCACCTTCGCATTGGGCTCACTCGCCAAAGCGGCATAAGCGGCCTGCGACAGCTTCCACTGCTCGCACTGAACCCGATAGGGATGGCGCGTCGCGCCGGCCAGCACACCAAGATCGAACACCACCCGGTCGCCATCGGGATGCAGCCGCACCTGCCATTGCGGACAAATCAGGCCCTTGTCGATCAGCACCCCGGCAAGGCCGAGGCTGTCGAGCATGTCGAGCGTCGGCGGATGAAAGGTCGAGGCCCGCAGATCGGTTTCGATTTCCGCGCCGCGTTCGAGCACCACGACGGAAACTCCGTCGCGCGCCAGCAACAGGGCGGTGACCAGCCCGACCGGTCCACCGCCAACCACCGCGACCTCGGCATCGAAAGTCCGCGCCATCGCGCTATCTCCTCAAGGCTTGGCTTGACATCTGTCTGCTCGATCGTATCGTAGTTTGTATCTAAGTTAAGACAAGCCAGGTCTGCTCATCACGCGCAAGTCCTCTTCGAAAGGCGCATGACCGACCGGACCGGCCGATCTTCCTCGGATACGAGTCCTCTGCCGGCATCTTTAACGCGAGAGAGAAACGACATGACGACACGTCGCGATGTGATGAAAGGCGTTGCCGGTCTGGCCCTCGGCGCCACGCTCGGAATGCCGGCGATCCGGACAGCGTCCGCCGCCGAACCGTTGACGGTTATGACGCCGTTCGGCTTCGTGCCCGATTTCCTGGAAATGATGAACATGGTCTCGGGCGGCTTCCTCGCCAAGGAAGGATTCGCGCCGACGCTGCGCGGCGGCCACGGCACCGCCACCGCCATTCAGCAGATGATGACCGGCAATGTCGCCTTCGCGCGCATGACCGCCATCGACGTGTTCACCGCCACCGCCAAGAACGCCTCGCTGCTGTCAGTGGCCACGCTCTATCAGGGCTCGAATTTCCACGTCATCTCGTCGAAGGACAAGCCGGTCAATTCGATCCAGGAGATGAAGGGCAAGACCGTCGGCGTCGTGTCAGTCGGCGGCTCGACCGAACAGCTGCTCGACATGATGCTGCGCTCGGCCGGCATGTCGAAGGCCGACGTGAAAATCCAGGTCGTCGGCAACAATCCGGGCGTGATGCAATTCATCAAGCAGGGCCGGGTCGACTGCGTGATCAATTCGATCGCGGTCGTGGTGGCGCTGCAAACCGCCAAGGAGCCGATCGCGAACTGGCCGACCGACCGCTACGCGCCGATGCCGAGCCAGATCTACGTCACCACGCGCGAATTCGCCGCCAAGAATCCGGATGCCACGGTGCGCTTTCTGAAGGCGCTGAAGGGCTCCACCGGCGACATGATGACCGGCGACATCGCCGCGATCCTCAAGCGCGCCAGCAAGGATTTCGACATTCCCGGCCAAAAGAAGACCGAGGAACAGGTCGCGCTCGTCAACTTCGCGATGAAGGGCCCCTGGATGTCGGAAGGCAAGGAAAACTTCCTGCGCAATGTGCCGGCGCTCTGGCACAAGGCGGGCGAGGAAATCGCCAAAGCCGGCATCGCGACGGTGCCCAACGTCGACGCGCTCTATACCAACACGTATATTGATCAGGCACTCAAAGCCTGACGCCGGCGTCGGCGCGTCGTCCGGCCACCCGCGAGATGTCCATGGATGCGATCGTCGAGCCCCTCAAGAGCCACAAGGTCTACTTCGTCCTGAAGGAGAAGATCACGTCGGGCGCCCTGCCCGTCGGTATGCGGCTGGCGAGCGAGCCGGAACTCGCCGCCACCTACCGGGTCTCGCGCGTCACCGTGCGCAAAGCCCTGGGCAATCTCGAACGCGAGGGCCTCATTCGCCGGCAACCTGGTGCCGGCACCTTCGTCACCAAAGGCCATGCGTCGAAAGTCATCAGCGCCGATCTCTCGGACTTGCTCGGCCACCTCGTCGCCATGGGCAAAGCGACCAAAGTGCGCCTCTTGTCGTTCGGTTATGTCGTGCCGCCGCCGCGCATCAGCCGGGCACTCGGCCTGTCACGCGCCGAAAAGGCGCAGCGATCGGTGCGCATCCGGCTGCATGACGGCGAACCGTTTTCGTATCTGTCGACCTGGGTGCCGGAGCCAGTCGGCATGCTCTATTCGGAAACCGATCTGGCATCGACGCCGCTGCTGACCTTGCTGGAACGCTCGGGCATTGAAGTGAAGCGCGCGACGCAGACGATCCGCGCGACTTTCGCCGGGCCCGAAGTCGCCGATGCGCTCGGCGTCGAAGCCGGCGCTTCGCTATTGGCGGTCGACCGCCTGTTGACCGATCACGAAGGGCACGCCGTCGAATATCTCGAGGCCCTGTACCGGTCCGATCGTTATGAGTTCGTCCTCGATCTGGTGGGGGACAAATCGACGAAAGGCCCGCGCTGGACACTGGCCAATCAGTCGGGCCGCTAAACCGGTGGCTCGACGAGGACGGCCTGCGCTTCGTTAATCCAAGCGCAGCGATCAAGCCCTCTTCCGGCGGACTTCGTCGAGACAATCGGCGATGTTCCGCGTCAGCACCTCCGCGACGATCCGGCCGATCCGCGTGAGCGGCTTGCGGCCGTCGATGGCCACGCAGACCGTTTGCGGTTCGGCGCCTTTGTCGCGCACCGGCACGAACGTGAAGGTTCCGTCCAGCAATTCGGGAGCAGCGTCGAGTTCCGACGTGAAGGCGATGTAATGCCCGCTGCGCGCCAAGGCTTTAACAAGCTGCAACGAGTTCGTTTCGACGACTTTTTGCCCTTCGGTGAAAAGCCAGCCGTGGCGCGTTTCGAGATAACGGCGGATCATCAGCGCACGACTCTGCAAGGCGATCGGGTAACCGACGGCCTCCTGCAAGCTGATCGACTTCCTGGCCGCGACCGGATGACCCGCCGCCGTCACGCAGCCGAACGGCAATTCGGCATTCCACAGCACGTGGAGATCGCGCCGCGGTGACAGGTTGAACACCGCCGCGATGTCGGCCGTACCACCGGCAAGCGCCGCCGCGGCGGCATCGGTGCTGCCGATTTCGATCTCGAGCGAAATGCGCGGGTGCTCACGCGCCATCTGCAGCACAAAGGTCGGCAGAAAGCCGTTCACATGGCTGTCCATCGCCACCAGCCGGACATGGCCCTGATGGATGCCCTGGAGTTGCTGGAGATCGGCGGCCGCGCGGCGCTCGTCCGCGTGCCAACGGCGCGCCATGGTCACGACGGCGTCGCCGGCCGGGGTCAGCCGCATTCCCTTGGCCACCCGCTCGAACAGGGGTACGCCCAAAATCCCTTCCAGTTGAAGGATTTGTCGATTGATGGCCGAAGCGGCGACGTTCAGTTCCTTGGCCGCGCGCTGGATCGAGCCTGAGCGGGCGACCTGATCGGCGTAGCGCAAGGCCGCCGGCACCAGGGATGAAACCATGACTGACCATTCTAATTTTGCGAATGGATGATTGCCCATTCTGCGCTGGACGGCAATGGCCGGTTCGGCCGATGATGATCGGGCCGGAGACCTTCTTTGGGGCGTGGAGCCGCAAGACCCTTGACCGACGCCAGCGGACACGCGCTTGCGCTTGAGCACATCACCCATCGCTTCGGCGACATGGTGGCGGCCAGCAACATCAACCTCGACATCAAGCCGGGCGAACTTGTGTCGCTGCTCGGCCCGAGCGGCTGCGGCAAGACCACGCTCCTGAAGATCATCGCCGGCTTCCTGCGCCCGACCGAAGGCGACGTCCTGGTCGACGGCGCGGCTATCACACATATACCGCCGAACCGCCGCCGGATCGGCATCGTGTTCCAGAACTACGCCCTGTTTCCGCATATGACGGTCGCCGACAATGTCGGCTACGGGCTCGCCGCCGCCGGCCGCCCCAAAGGCGAGATCGCCGCGACGGTGAAGGAAATGCTCGACGTCGTGCAGATGTCCGCCTTCGGCGACAGGCTGCCACGGCAACTGTCGGGCGGACAGCAGCAGCGCGTCGCGCTCGCGCGCTGCCTTGCCATCCGCCCGCGCATTCTTCTGCTCGACGAGCCATTCAGCGCGCTCGACAAGAACCTGCGGCTCGACATGCAGATCGAGATCAAGCGGCTTCAACGCCAGTCCGGCATCACCACCGTCCTCGTTACGCACGACCAGGAAGAAGCGCTCAGCATTTCCGACCGCATCGCCGTGCTGTCGCGCGGCATACTGGAGCAACTGGCCGCGCCATCGGAAATCTACGACAGGCCGCGCACCTTGTTCGTCAACACTTTTGTCGGCACCGCCAACCTGATCGAAGGCATCGTCGCGGCGAAAACAAAAAGCGACACCGGCGTTCGCATCGGCGACGCGGTGATCGACACAAACCTGCCGACCTATCTCGCGGTCGGCGACCCCATCCTGCTGTCGGTACGACCGGAATCCGTACGCCTCAGCAAAGCAGCCGGCGGGCTTCCGGTCCGCATTCGTGCCGTGATGCCGATCGGGCCGTCGCAGATCTACGACGTCCTGCTGGCCGACGGCACTCCGGTCAAAGTGGTGCAAGACCGCGCCGCCAGCGCGCCCGACCTGACCGCCGACAGCGATGCATTTCTCGTCATCGACGGCCGCCGCATCAGCGGTCTCTTCACCAACCCCGATCCAACCCCAGGAGCCTGACCATGCCATTCCCGATCTCCCGCCGTCACCTGCTCGCCGGCAGCGCCGCACTGGCCGGCATGTCCGCCTTGCCGCGCGGCGTTTTCGCCGCCGATGAACTGGTCGCCGCCACCTTCGGCGGTACCTGGGCCAATGTTCAGAAGGAAATTCTGGCGCCCTATTTCAGCAAGAAGTCCGGCGCGACGGTGGTGCAGTCGCCGATGCTGGCGACCGCCCAGATCGCCAAGCTGACCGCGGCCAAAGGCGGCCCTGCGCCCTTTGACGTCGCCATGCTCGACGAAGGACCGGCGCTGGAGGCGATCGACGCCGGCCTGATCGCCAAATATGACGCTGCCAAATCGCCGAACTTCGCCGGGCTCTATCCGCAGTTCCAGGGCGAGTACGGACCGGCCATTACCATGCAGGCGATCGGCATCGCCTATAACCCGAAGACGGTGAAAACTCCGCCGACGTCGTGGGCCGACCTCTGGAAACCGGAGTACAAGGGCCGCGTCGGTATCACCTCGCTCGCCTCGACACTCGGCCTCGCCTTCCTGCTCGACATCAACCGCCTCGAAGGCGGCACCGAAGCCGACATGACGCCGGCCTTCAAGAAGCTCAAGACCCTATTGCCCAATCTGGCCGCCGTGTCGGCCAATTTCGGCGCACATGGCGCGCTGTTCCGCCAGAATGAAATCGACATCGGCGTGCAGAATTTCAATTTCGCCGAAGAGCTGAAGGCGAAAGGCGTGCCGATCGAATTCGTGCGCGTGTCGACCGGCACCCCGGCCTGGAAGACCACCATGCATGTGGTCAAGGGCGCGCTGAAACCCGACCTTGCTTACGCCTACGTCGACAGCCAGCTGGCGCCGGACGTGCAGGCCGCCATGCAGAAGACACCGTGGAACGTGGTCCCGACCAGCACCAAGGTGCCCTACGAAGGCATCGTGGCGAGCAAGATCGCCAAGACCCCGGACGACCTCAAGAAGATGGTGTTCTTCGACTGGAAGAAGGTCAACCAAGGGCGCGCCGCCTGGACGCAGCAGTTCAACCGCGAAATCCGCGTCTGACCATGGCCGCGGCGGCGACAGAAAAAAGCAGGGAGTGGCAGCTCGCGCTGCCGCTTACCGCGTTCTTCGCGCTGTTCTTCGTCGCGCCGCTGCTTCTGGTCATCGGCATCAGCTTCCAGGCCACCCGTCGCATGACCGGCGGCCTGGGGCTGAACCAATACGCCGCGTTTCTCGGCGACAGCCTCAATGTCGAGGTGCTGACCGACACGCTCCTGCTCGGCGTCAAAGCCACTTTGCTCTGCCTGATCTTCGGTTACCCGCTCGCCTGGCTATTCACCCGCGTGTCGGCGAAGCTGCAATCGCTGCTGATCTTCCTCGTCATCCTGCCGATCGTGACCAGCGTGGTGGTGCGCACCTTCGCCTGGATCGTGATCCTCGGCCGCCACGGCATGGTCAACGACACCATCGTCGCGCTCGGGCTGTCGGCTCAGCCGCTGCATCTCTTGTTCAGCGAAGCCGGCGTTGTGATCGTACTGACGCAGGTGCAGATGCCCTTGATGGTGCTGCCGCTCATCACCGTGCTGCAACGGATCGACCCCAATCTCGCCAGCGCCTCGTCGGCGCTGGGCGCCGGCGCCTGGCGCACCTTCTTCAAGATCACCCTGCCGCTCAGCATGCCAGGCATCATCGCCGGCACGATCCTGACCTACACGGCCTGCGTGACCGCCTTCGTCACGCAATCGCTGATCGGCGGATCGCGGCTGCTTTACATGCCGATGATGATCTTCCAGCAGGCGATGGACTTGCAGAACTGGCCGTTCGCGGCCGCGGTGTCGGTCATTTTCATGATTTCGGTGCTTCTGATCGTCGCCCTGCTGGTGGCCTTGTCGCGCGGCCGCGCGGCGCGGCTGTACGGCTAAAGGGGGCAGCCATGCGGCGCTATTTCGATTGGGAAGGTTGGTCGTTCACGGCGGTGTTTGCGCTGCTGTCGCTGATCACCATTCTCGTTCTGATCGGACCGACCATCGTCATCATGATGCTGTCGTTTACCGGCGAGGAAACGCTGCATTTCCCGCCGACACATTATTCGCTGCGCTGGTACCGGGCGCTGCTCGACGCCAACGAATTGCAGGATGCCTTCATCATCAGCATCAAGGTTGCTGCCATTACGGTCGTGGCGTCGGTCGTCCTCGGCGTATCGGCCGCCATGACCATCGCGCGCAGCAAAAGCCCCTGGATGCGCGGCCTGGAAACCTTGTTCATGTCGCCGCTCATCCTGCCGGCGCTGGCCTTCGGCTTTGCCGCGCTGATGATGTTTTCGCTGCTCGGCTTCCGCCCTTCAACCTTCACCTTGTCGATCGGCCATATCGTCGTCTGCGTTCCCTTCGTGCTGCGTACGACCCTGGCCAGCCTCGCCCAGCTCGATCCCGCCCTACTCGACTGCTCCGTCAGCCTCGGCGCGTCCGACCTCTACACTTTCCGCCGGATCACCTTGCCCCTGATCGGTCGCGGCGTCGCCTCGGGCGGTTTCATCGCCTTCATGTCGTCGTTCGACAACGTGCCGGTGTCGCTGTTTCTTCAGGATGCGCGCACGCAGGTGCTGCCGATTTACCTGTGGGACATCATCCAGAACCAGCTCGACAGCCGGGCGGCGTCGGCCTGCGGCGTCATCATCATCGCGACCATCGTGCTAATGGTGCTGATGGAACGCTTCGCCGGCTTCTCGCGCTTCATGAAATAACCGACCCAAGGGAGGCGTCCTTGTCCGCCGCACTTCTCACGCTCGATCAACTCAATGCCATGGATGCCGCGGCGTTCAAGGCGGCGCTCGGGCCGGTGTTCGAGAACGCGCCATGGGTCGCCGAGGGCGCCGCCAAACTCCGGCCATTCACGAGCCTGACCGCCTTGCACCGCGCCATGATCGCGCAGATCGCCGCGCGACCAGAAGCCGACCTGATCGCGTTCCTGCGCGGTCACCCGCGCCTGTCGCCCGAAACGCTGCGCAGGGGCACGACGGCGGAATCCCGAGCCGAGCAGACGGCCGCCGGCCTGAATGCCCTGGACGATACGACAGTCGCAAAGCTCGACGCGCTGAACGCCGAATATGAGAAGAAGTTCGGCTTTCCATTCATTCTCGCGGTCCGGCGCGCCTCGCTGCCGACCTTGCTCGCGACCTTCGAACGAAGGCTGACCGCCTCGGCCGACGCCGAACGCGCGGAAGCGCTGATGGAGATTACCGCCATCAGCTGGATGCGGCTGCTCGACCGCGTCCGACCGGCGCCGACCGGTAGCGTATCGACGCATGTCCTCGATACGGTACGGGCGACGCCGGCGGCCGGGCTCGGCGTCGAACTCTGGGGCCACGACGCCGACGGCAAGGCGATCTGCCTCGAAACCTTCATGACCGACGCCAATGGCGCCAGCGGTCGCGATCTGTTGGAGGGCCGCCTCAAGCCCGGCCAATACGAATGGCGCTACGACACACCGACCTACTTCGCCAGCAAGGGCTACCCGACCACCGCGCGCAGCTTTCTCGGCAAGGTCAGCGTGGCCTTCTCGGTCTGGAACCCGGAAGAACATTTTCACGTACCGCTTCTCCTGACGCCGGGCTCATACACGACCTACCGGGGGAGCTGAGACCACCTTCAGGCGACAAGGACAAGCGGCAAGGACAAGCGCCGTTCAATTCCAAGCCTTGCTTTCCATTTCGTCGTTGTCGTCCACTTCAAATCACGTCCGGCCATTTCTCCGCTTTGTCACGCCGCACACTCTCCTCGGAATACTTTGAGCCGGACAAGGGACCGGGCCCTGGGGCACCGATTATTATCGACATCGCCCCGCGGCCATCGCCGGAACAGTGATCCAGGACGCCAAGGCGCGCGTATAATCCAAAGAACATCTTTGCGTCAGGAGATTGCTTTGGCCCTCTATATGCTCGCCTATGGCTTGGTGCTGGTCACGTTCGTCATCCTCGACTCGATTTGGCTCACCAGCACCATAAACTCCCTTTACCGCCCCGCGCTCGGCGAGATGCTCGGAGAAAACCTGAGGATTGTCCCCGCCATCGTCTTTTACCTGCTGTACCCGCTGGGTGTCGAAATCTTCGCCGTCGTTCCGGCCCTCAAGTCCGGCTCGATCCTGTCGGCAATCACCTATGGTGCGTTGTTCGGATTGTTTGCTTACGCGACCTACGACCTGACCAATTTCGCAACCTTGCGCCAATGGACGGCCCAGATCACCATGATCGATGTTGCCTGGGGAGCGTTCGCTACCGGCGTCACCGCGGCCATCGCCTGTTTCGCCGCCAAACTGGCGGCGACCCGCTTCGGCCTGACCCTGCCCTGACCGGCGTCAGATTTGCGGCTGCATGTGGTAATGGCTCACGCCCCAGACGCCGCCGTCCCGATAGCCGAATAGACCTTCGGTCGCCAGGAAGAACAAGCGCCAGCGCCGAAACCAAAGTTCGGCGTCTTCACCATATACGCCGCTCATGATGCGACTGACGGCCTCGGCCTGGCGGTCGAAATTCGCCAGCCAGCATCGGGCCGTCTGCGCATAATGGCGCCCGCTCCAGCGCCATTCCCGCTCCACGGCGAAGCAATCGGAAAATTCCCGGACAAAATCGTGGCTCGGCATGATGCCGCCGGTGAAAAAGTGTCGCGCGATCCAGTCGGCGTCGTCGCGGTGATCGAACCGGTAAGGCGCGTGGCTGTGGGTGAATACATGCAGAAAGAACCGTCCTTCGCTCTTGAGCCATGAACGCACGCGACCGAACAAACGACGCCAGTTCACCATATGCTCGAACATCTCGACCGAAACCACGCGATCGAACATGGCCGACGGCGCAAATGTATTCATATCCGCCGTCACGACAGTCAAATTCGTGAGCCCATCGCGCCGCATCTGTTGCTCGATAAAGATGCGCTGCGTGTTCGAATTGGATACAGCCACGATACGCGAAGCCGGATAACGCCGCGCCATCCACAGCGACAGCGAACCCCAGCCGCAACCGAGTTCGAGAATCATCCGTCCGTCGGCGAGGCCGGCATGGGCGGCGGTCTCGGCCAGCGCCCGCTCTTCGGCCGTCGCCAGGTCGTCGCCCGCGCCGTCAAACAGGCAGCATGAATATTTGCGCTGCGGGCCGAGCACCAGGTCAAAAAATTCGGCCGGCAACTCGTAGTGCTGCGCGTTGGCGTCTGCCGTATGCTCGGCGATCGGCAGCATCGCGGTCGCCTGCGCGAAGTCCCTGCTCGTCGAGCGAGGTAGCGCGCTCAATTTACGATGCGTGCGGCCGACCAGCGCGCCGATGCCCCACCGAACCACCGGGTCCGGGATCGCCGAGCGCTCGATCAAGCGAGTGGCCAATGCAATGGCGGCCATGGTCAACTCCTTGCCGGTGGCATGGGGAAGAAGACGCTGGTGCGCGCCTGATAGGCGCGAAAAACGTCGCCGCGCGTCGCCAGCATGTGCTTCTCCAGCGGCGGAATGCCGGAGACATGCACCAGAAGCCAATACATGCAGATGGGCGCCACCAAAGCGAGATAACCCCAAGCGAAGCCGCCGCCGACATCGATGGCGAGCAACGGATAGGCAAGCCACCCAAGCCACTCGAAGAAATAATTGGGGTGGCGCGACCACCGCCAAAGGCCGGCATCGCATACTTGACCGCGATGTCCGGGATCGGAGCGGAATTGCCGCAACTGCCGGTCGGCCAGCGCCTCGCCGCCGATCGCAATCAATAGAATGAGCGCGGCAATCGCATCTTGCCAGCGCGGTCCGGACGCCGGATTTTGCGCGGCCAGAAACACGGCAAGCGCGAGCGGAATGGTCACCCCAGCCTGCTTCTGCAACAGCCAGAACATCTCGCGCCGCGCTTTCGCCCCCCACTGCCGGATCATCTCCGCATAACGCGGATCGTCGCTGATGCCGGCGCTACGGTGCGCGATATGCCAGCCGAGCCGCAGAGACCACAGCGCGATCAGAACCACCGTCAGACTCTGCCGGGCCGTGGGCCAGTCGGCTTGGGTCAATGGCACCAGCGCCGCGCCGGCGCCAACCGCACCCAGGCCGAAAGTCCAGATCGTATCGACCCACCCGGAATTGCCGGTACGCTGCTGCACGATCCAGGCGCCGGACATGATCAGACACAAGGCAACCGCGATAAGTGCCAGTGCCGTCACAAATTGCAGCCAGCTCATGACACCGCTCCATCGGTCACATCAGCGGCGAATGAGGTCACATCCTCCAGCACGGGCGCAAGGAAGCGCAAGCCTGGGGCGAATGCGCCAATCAGGCTGAGATGACCGACACGCGGGTAATGCAATTCACGGACTCGGCCGCCCTGCTCACGGATGCGCGCCGCCATGCGGGTCGTATTGGCAGAACTGACAACGCGATCCCGACGCGGCGCGATCAACAATGCCGGCGCTTCGCCACCGCCGACATAGCGGACAGGCTGCGTATCGATGCGATCCGGGCCGCCGAATATCTCCTGCAATATTGGATCGACAATCGGCAGGAAATCATAAGGCCCGGCCAAGCCGATGAAGCCGGCCACGTCGTGACTGGCACTGAGGCCGACGCCGTCCAGCCATCGCCGGTCAAAGGCCAGCATCGCCGCAATATAAGCACCCGCCGAATGCCCCATCAAAATCGGCGGCCGATCGCGACTTCCCCATTCCGCCGCCCGGTCCCGCACGAAGCGAACGGCAAGCGCGGCGTCCTGAAGAAAATCGGGATATCGCGCCTCGGGATAGACCGCATAGTCCGGCACCACGGTCATGATCCCGCGCGCGGCGAGCGACCCGCCGAGAAAGCGGTAATAATCGCGCGTACCGCTTTGCCAGCTCCCGCCGTAAAAGAACACGATTGTCGGTCCGCCGGCCGTTTCCGGTTGATAGATATCGAGCCGCTGCCGCCGGCCCGTGCCGTAAGAAATATTGTCGTGACGCCGCCAGCGACCGGCGGGCCGCACGACATTGATGATGTCAACCGGGGAAATGCCGCGCGTCATCCGCTGCCACAGCGAAGGCTCGTTGTGCATCGTCGATGGCGCGGATGTATCGAATTGGCAGGACGACACCATGTTCGGACACGCTCATAGCCGCACGAACGGATTGAGCAGCGCCCCCATGAAACCGCTGAGCTTCAACCGTCCCTCCAGCGCGACGAGGCAAATGCAGGCCTCATCGTCGCTGACGATCGGACGATGTTCGACGCTCTCATCGGCTTCCTCGAAATCGCCGGCGCCGAAACGGCCGCCTTCATGGGCATAGGCCCCGTCCAGGATCAAGGTCAGCTCGGTGCCGCTATGGCTATGCTGAGGCAGCCGCGTGCCCGGCGCACCCTTCAACAGAAAGACCCGGACATCATTGGCCCCCGGCACGACGATCGAACGCATCTCAACGCCCGGCCCGATCCACCGCCACCGTCCCAACTCGTAACGCCGCAGACAGGCCGGCAGACCCGGTTCGAAGTCCTCCCGGAAGGAGGCCCGCCGGCTTTCATCCGCGCCGAGACCGTCAATCCGGGCCAATGTCCGCGCCAATGCATCGGCCGACATCGTAGTGGGCGGCAAGTCCTCAAGCATCGTGCCGGCCACCTGTTCGAAACCGCGGACCGCCTTGCGACAAGCGTCGCAGCGGTCGAGATGGCTCGCCACGACCAGTCGCCTTCCAAGGTCGAGCGTGCCTGCCGCGTAGGTGGCGAGCGTCTCATTCGACGGATGATGATGGATCGTCATGACAGATCACTCACGAGTTCTCGCAGCCGGTTCATCGCGATCCTTATTCGTGATTTGACGGTGCCGAGCGGAATCTTCAGTGCCTTCGCGATCTCGGCGTGAGGTTTGTCGTCGAAGAACGACAGCTCGATGACCTTGACCTGTTCGGGAGGCAACTGCCGCAAAGCCGCGCGCACGCGCACACCGCGTTCGGCGTCCGACAGCGTGACGTCCGGCGCGGCGGTCTCATCGACGCTGTCCGGGATCGGGTCGCCGGTGGAGACATCACGCCACTCCTTGCGGAAGCGGTCGACGCGGAGATTGCGCGCGATGGTAAAGATCCACGTCGTCGCCGTCGCACGGGCGGCGTCGAAACTGTCCGCCTTGCGCCAGACCGCCAGCAGCGTCTCTTGCGCCAGTTCATCGGCCTGAGCGGCATCGGCGCCCGCGCGCATCAGATAAGTCTTAACCCGCGGGGCGAAGTGGTCGAACAAAGCCGTGAAAGCCGTGCGGTCGCGGTCAGCCCCCACCGCCTCGATCAGCCGCGAAAAATTGGTGGTCCCCACCTGCTCGCCATTTGTCGTCATGCGGTCAGTCCGCCACCGGGACGACGCCAGGACAAGGTCCAGGGCGGCCGGCGGCCGGGCGCTGCGGGAGGCAAGTTGAAGAGCGGTCATGCCTCGGTGTACGGCGCACCGGCCCGATTGGATCACCCCCGAACCGTGATCCATCCGGCGCCGCGCGCCGTATTGACCGATGCGGGGTCAAAACCGGCCGGGATCGCCGCACGAGAGGGAACAACAAAGCCATGTCAGGCGGACCTAGTCTGAAAATCGCAGTGATTGGAACCGGAATTTCCGGCATGTCGGCCGCGTGGCTGCTCAATCACCGGCATGAGGTAACCGTTTACGAGCGCGCGCCCCGCATCGGCGGCCACTCCAACACGGTCGAAGTGTGCACGTCAACCGGTCCCATTCCAATCGATACCGGCTTTATTGTCTATAACCCCCTGAACTATCCCAATCTGACGGCCCTCTTCGCGCATCTCGGCGTCGCCACCAAGGCCGCCGACATGTCGTTCGGGGTCTCCATCGCGGACGGAAAGCTGGAATATGCCGGCGGCAATCTCGCCGGCCTGTTCGCGCAGAAGCGCAACCTGTTGCGGCCGCGTTTCTGGTCCATGCTGCGCGACTTGCTGCGTTTCTACCGCCAGGCGCCGGGCTCGTCCGAGGCGCTGGCCGATCCGCACATCACCCTCGCCGATTACCTGCGCCGCGGCGGTTACGGCGCCGCTTTCATCCGCGACCACCTGCTGCCGATGGCCGCCGCCATCTGGTCGGCGCCGCCCGACGCCATGCTCGACTATCCGGCCGCCGCCTTCATCCAGTTCCACGCCAACCACGGCCTGCTGCAACTGACGAATCGGCCACAATGGCGCACGGTGAAAGACGGCAGCCGCGCGTATGTCGAAAGGCTCACGAAATCATTCGCCGGCCGCATCCGTCTCGATTGCGGCGCCCTTTCGGTCCATCGAAACGCGGGCCGCCCGAGCGTGCGCGATGCCAACGGCAACGAGGAGCGTTTCGACCATGTCGTACTGGCGATCCATGCCGATCAGGCGCTGGCGCTGCTCGACGATGCCGACGACAACGAACGCGCAATCCTCGGTGCATTCCGATACAGCCGCAATCTCGCCGTCCTGCATACCGACGCGCGTTTCATGCCGAAGCGGCGCGCCGCCTGGTCGAGCTGGAATTTCATCGACGACAAGGCCGGCGCAAACAATTGTACCGTGACCTATTGGATGAACCGTTTGCAGTCCATCGACAACACGACGAACTTCTTCGTCACGCTCAATCCGCAGCGGCCGCCACGCGCCGGGACAATATTGCACAGCGAACTTTACGAGCACCCGACATACGACCCGCAAGCGATGCTCGCGCAGTCGCAGCTGTGGTCGCTGCAAGGACGCCGCGACACCTGGTTCTGCGGCGCCTATTTCGGTGCGGGATTTCATGAGGACGGGCTACAGGCAGGCTTGGCCGTGGCCGAAGCACTCGGCGGGGTGCGCAGACCATGGACGGTTGCCAACGAATCCGGGCGCATCCCGCTGCCGCAACCTGGCGCTCTCGCCTTAGCCGAGACGACATGATGACGATCAGCGTACCCCTGCAATCGGCCCTCTATGTCGGATCGGTGATGCATCGGCGTCTGACGCCGCACCGCCACCGTTTGCGCTATCGCGCATTTTGGCTGCTGGTCGACCTCGACGAGCCGGACGTCATCGCCCGACGGCTAAGCTTGTTCTCGCATAATCGTTTCAACCTTTTCAGCTTCCACGACGCCGACCATGGCGGCGGCAGCACAGAACCGCCCCGCAACTATGTCGGGCGCGTGCTCGCCGAGAATGGAGTCGACGGCCCAATCGGCCGCATCGCTCTGCTCTGCATGCCGCGCATCCTTGGCTATGTATTCAATCCGCTGAGTATCTACTTCTGCCATCGCCCGGATGGCGCCCTCGCCGCCCTGATCTACGAGGTACGCAATACTTTCGGCCAGATGCACAGCTACCTGATGCCGGTCACCGAGCAAGGACCGTCGGTGCGGCACCGCTGCGCCAAGTCGTTTTATGTCTCGCCCTTCCTCGACATGGACCTGACCTATGATTTCCGGGTGACGCCGCCGGCGGAGCGCCTGTCAGCCGTTATCGCCGTCCAGGATCGACGCCAACCGGTGCTCGTCGCCTCGTTCGCCGGCAAGCGGCGTCCCTTGAATGATCGTGCCTTGGCGCTTGTCTTTCTCACCCATCCGCTGCTGACCTTCAAGGTGATCGGCGCGATCCATTGGGAAGCACTCAAGATCTGGTGGAAGGGCATGCGGCTCTATCCGCGTCCCCCAGCGCCCCGTAACGCAGTTACCGCAACAGCGGCAAATCAATTTCAGGAACACCGATAATGGCCTTGGACACGATCATTGCCCCCTCTCGTCTGCCGGCACGCCGAATGACAACGCGACTGTTGCGGGCACTCATGCCGAGTCCGGCCGTCGGCAGACTTCGACTGACGACACCACGCGGCGACACGGTCGACTTTATCGGGACCCGACCCGGCCCCGAAGCCGCACTCTCGATTGTGCGCTGGCGCGCCGTCTGGAGGCTCGTCACCGGCGGCGACACCGGACTCGCGCGCGCCTATATCGACGGCGATTGGACAACGCCGGATCTGCCGCGACTGCTCGGATGGGGACTGCATAACGAAAAGGAATTATCCGCGTCGAATGCCGGACACCCCGGCGCGCGGCTCTTCCGTCGCCTTGCCCACCGGCTGCGCGCCAACACCCGCACCGGCAGCCGCCGCAACATCGCGGCCCACTACGATCTCGGCAACGATTTCTACGCGACGTGGCTTGACGAAAGCATGAGCTACTCCTCCGCGATCTACACGGCGCCGCAACAGACGCTGGAAAGCGCCCAAGAGGCCAAACTCGACCGGATCATGGCAATGCTCGACCTGGCCGGCGGTGAAAATGTCCTTGAAATCGGCATCGGCTGGGGCGGCGTCCTTGAGCGGTTAACCCATGATTACCGGTGCAAAGTCACGGGACTAACGCTCTCGAAGGAACAACTTGCCTATTCACGCGCGCGCCTCGACCGGGCCGGCCTGTCCCGACAGGCCGACCTGAGACTGCAAGACTATCGCGATGTCGGAGGCAGTTACGATCGCATCGTTTCCATTGAAATGCTGGAGGCCGTGGGCGAACGCTACTGGCCGGTCTATTTCGACAAGCTGCGAGCCTGCCTGAAATCGGGCGGCACCTGCGTTCTTCAGGTCATCACCATCGCGGACGATCGATTTTCCGGTTATCGCGACAATCCCGATTTCATCCAGTCCTATATCTTCCCGGGCGGCATGCTGCCGACCAAGACAATCGTGCGCGACGCCGCCGCGGCGGCGGGACTTTCACTCGATATGGAAGAGTCTTTCGGCCCCTCCTACGCGCTTACGCTGCGCGAGTGGCGAAGACGGTTCCTGACGCAGAGCGACGATATCGCCACGCTCGGCCTCGACGAACGGTTCCGCCGCATGTGGGAATATTACCTCGCCTATTGCGAAGCCGGTTTCACCGGCGGCTCGGTCGATGTCAGTCTGTTCAGGTTGTGCGGTTAGGACAGGCACCCTTCTGACGTCATCCGTCGTCCGGTGCCGGCAGACCCGACACCGACGCAATAGCCGCCCTTCGCATCAGATATAATCGCGAGGCTCGGACTCGTCCCAGAAGCCGATCAGAATCCCGGCACTCGCCTCCTTGCCAAACCGTTGCAGGAGCGCCGCATCCGATATCGTCGTGCGTTGCCGTTGCCGCATCGCCCAACCGAACAGGCGTTGCTTCATCATCGCGCAGATCTCGGCAAAGGCCGGGTTGCGCCCGAGATCGATGAACTCGTGCGGATCATTGACCCGGTCGAACAGCATCGGCGGAAACCCCGGCGCGTGGACGTAACTCCATCGCTCATCGGCCAGCATCGTCAGATAGCAGTCGCGTAGCGGAACGTCGTAATCGACGCGAGCCAGACGAAGGCTGTAGTCATATTCGCTGACGATGAAGCTGCGCCAGTCGGTTTGCGGCTCACCGTGCAGAATGGGCAGCAGCGAAACCCCGTCCAGCCGATGATGCTGAACCTCGGCACCGAGACAATCGACGAATGTCGGCACCAGGTCGATCATTTCAACGAGACGATCGCTAACCTGGCCGCGCGTGGCATCCGCGGCGCCGGACGGATCGACCACGATCAGGGGCACGCGCACCGAGACGTCGTGGAACAGTTCCTTCTCACCGAGCCAGTGATCGCCGAGGTAGTCGCCATGATCCGAGGTGAAGACGATCAAGGTATCGTCAAGACGCCCGCTGGCTTTGAGGAACTCGAGCAGCCGCCCGACTTCATCGTCGATCTGCTTCACGAGTCCCATATAGGCGGGAATGACGGTATTGCGCACCTTGTCGTCGGCGAAGGCCCGCGACACCCGCTCGTTCATGAAGGATTTGTAGATCGGATGCGGGTCGATCCGCTCGTCCGTCGCGCGGATCGGCGGAACGACATCGGCGGCGCCATAGAGGCTGTGATAAGGCGCGGGCGCGATATAGGGCCAATGCGGCTTGATATAGGAGACGTGCAGGCACCACGGCGCCGCGCCGGTTTCGGTAATGAAATCGATGGCGCGGTCGGTGGTAAAAACGGTCTCCGAATCCTCTTCCTTTACCCGCGCCGGCTTATCGGCGTGGCGCATGAAAAACGCCGATACGACATGACCCTCGTCGTCCTCGGCGCCGGCCGCCCAGCTGTCCCAAGGGTTGGTCCCCGTATAACCCTTGGCCTGCAGATAGGCATTGTAGTTGGGCGATTGCGGCGTGCCCCGCGGATGAACGCCGTCGAAGCGCTCGTAAGGCTCGAAACCGCATTGCGAGACGTGAACGCCGATCATCGACTCCGGATTGATCCCCAGCCGCGCCATGCCCTCGACGTCCGGGGTCATATGGGTCTTGCCGACGACGGCAACGCGCAAACCGAGCGGACGCAGATAATCGCCGATAGTGTATTCGCCCACCTTCAACGGCACGCCGTTCCAGGTCGAACCATGAGCGGCGACGTAGCGGCCGGTATAAGTGCTCATGCGCGACGGCCCGCAGATCGGCGACTGGACATAAGCCCGCGTGAAGCGCACGCCGCGCGACGCCAGCGCATCGATATTCGGCGTCTTGAGCGTGGGATGACCGTAACAGGACAGGTAATCGGTGCGTAGCTGATCGCACATGATAAATAGAATATTGCGAGGTTCGGCCACGCATCTCTCCCTGTTTTCAGCCCGCCCTGCCGACCGAATCGCAATGGTCGCCGGTCGGCGCGGCTGTGTCGCCGCGTCGGCTTCATTTCAGTCCGGCCCAATTGACCGGTCAATGCCATGCTGTAGCTTGTTCCACTGAGTGAAATGCGACCGAGGCACCTGATGAAGCTCAATCGCGGCCTGCAACGCGGCATCGCGGTCATCCGCGCGCTCATGAACGGTCAGGCGCAGTCGCTGAACGACCTTAACGCCGCGACTAAGTTGCCGAAACCAACCTTGCTGCGCCTGCTGCGCACGCTGGAAATCGAGGGCATCGTCTGGCGCTCGCTGAGCGACGGGTCTTATCGCTATCGCCAAACCGCGCTGCTCGGCCACCGGAGACACGAGAAGATCGCGGAACTGGCCTCGCCCTATCTGGCCGATCTCCAGAAAAAGGTGCTGTGGCCGTCCGACCTCGTGGTCCGGCGTGGCTATTTCATGGAACTCATTGAGACAAGCCGGGGCCTCTCCCGGCTGTCGCTGGCGCAGGATCGCCTCGGCAAGCACATCGACATGATCGGGTCGGCGGTCGGCCGGGCCTATCTGGCATTCTGCCCAGGCCGGGACTGCGATCGCATCGTCAACCATATCGCCGCTCATCCCGAATTGCGCGGCACGCTGGGGCCCGTCGATCGGCCTGAACTCAAGCGCGCGCTCGAGGACGCCAGGCGGCGAGGCTATGCGACCCGCAGTCCGTCGCTCACCAATGCGCGACGCCGCAACGATGACGACGACCGGCTCGATGCCATCGCCGTGCCGATCATGGCTGGCAACCGCGTTGCCGGTTGTCTGAACGTGGTCTGGCTGCGTCACCTCCGGATCAAGGACAAGCTGATCCGGACGCATTTGAAGGACCTGCAAGCCGCGGCCGATGTGATCGGCGCGTCGGTTCACGCCGCCGCCGGACGCAGCCGCGGCTGATCGCGCCGCTATTTGATATGGATCTTCGCCTCGGCGATCACGCGCTTCCATTTCGCCGCGTCCCCGACCATGACCTTGCTGGCTTCCGCCGGCGTCCCGCCGGCCGGCTCCGCAAGCAGATTGCCGAGCGCCGAGCGGACCGCCGGCATCTGCAAGGACTTGTTCAGCGCCGCGTTAAGCCGCTTGATCACCGCCGGCGGCGTACCGGGCTGGGCGATCAGCGCGAGCCAGGCCGGAGTAGAGACCTGCGGATGCCCTGTCTCGACAAAAGTCGGCGTATCGGCAAGCGCCGGCAAACGTTTGCGGCTGGTCACCGCAAGACCGCGCAAGCTGCCGTTCTTGATCTGCGGAACCGCCGCCGCGGCGCCCATGATCATGAAGTCGACGCGGTTTGAAATCACATCGGCAATCGCCGACTGGAAATTCCCATAGGGAACATGGATCGCCTTGGTGCCGGTGTCCTTGAGCAGCAATTCGCCGAGCAAATGCGCCGGCGAGCCATAGCCGCCCGAGCCGAAATTCATCTTGCCGGGGTTTGCCTTGAGTTGGGAAATCAGATCGGCGAGCGAATGCGCCCGCGACTTGTTGCTGACCACCAGGACATTGTAGTCCCAATCGACCTGACCGATCGCAGCGACGTCTTTCGCCAGATTGACATGCGTATCGGGAAACAGGGATAGCACCGCGGCCGTCGCCGACGCGAAAGCGCCGATCGTGTAACCATCGGGCGCCTGCTTGAGGAACGACCGCAACGCGATTGTGCCCGACGCGCCCGGCCGGTTCTCAACGATCACCGGCTGGCCGAGCAATTCCTGAAAGTGGCTGGTCGCAACGCGGGTCAGGATATCCGGCGGAGAGCCGGGGCCATAACCGACTACGATGTGAATTGGACGATCCGGATAATCCGCGGCGCGGCCAGCCGACGGCAACGCAACAAGAACACCGCAGACCAAGCCCGCCAACCAACGCGGCCAAATGCCCATCATCGCATCCTCCCCTTGTCCTCGGCCGTCGCGTTCCCGGGGCACGCATTTTTGCGCGTTTGAACTTGTTCCCGGCACGGTCCGACAGGCCGGTGGCATGTTCCTCTTCAATGGCCGAGAACGTCAAACCCAAACTGCCCGACGTTTCACTGAGTGGAACGCGATGGCCGCGAACGCCCGCGCGCACGGTCGATGACAGGATGCGCCGCCGCGCGTCGGACGAGACCTGAAACGGCACGATCTTCCGGGGGCGCCCCCCGAACCGTCGATGCCGGGCTTGGCGATTTGAATTTATCGGTCTTTCGGCTACTGGAAGAGAAGTCCGGGCAGCCACAGCGCGATCTGCGGGAAGGCAATCAGCAGCACGAGCAACAGGAACGGCGCGGCCAGAAACGGCACGATGCCCTGATAGATCCGCAGTACTGGCACATCGGGCACCTGACCCTGGATGATGAAGATATTCATCCCGACCGGCGGATGAATGAGCCCGAGTTCGATCAGCACCACCAGCATCACCCCGAACCAGATCGGGTCATAACCGCTGGCCACCACCAAGGGCAGGAAGACCGGCACGGTGATGAGGATCATGCCGAGACCGTCCATGAAACAGCCGAGCAGGATGTAAAAGACGATCAGAATACAGATCAGGCCGAGCGGCGGCAGGTGCAGCGACTGCGTCCAGGCCACCAGCAGACCCGGCAATTGCGCCTGAACGACGAAATACGAGAAAATGACCGCGCAGATCACGATCACGAACAACATGCAGGTGGTCTTGATCGCGGCGCGAAAGCTTTCCAGCGCTCCGCTAAAGCTCAGGCCGCCGCCCAACGCGCCCAGAGCCAGCGCGCCGAAAGCGCCGACCGCGGCCGCTTCCGTCGGCGTGAACCAGCCGAGGTAGAGCCCGCCGATGGTCACCGCGAACAGCAACACCACATCCCAGACCGCCGCGATCTCGCGCAAGCGCGCCCCCCCTTGCTGCGCTTCCTGTCGTGGCGCCCAATCCGGCCGCACCTTAGTCACGGCAAAGGCGACCAGCATATAGAGTGCGGTCAGCAGCAGGCCGGGAATCATGCCGGCGGCGAAGAGGCGCGGCACCGACTCCTGGGTGGTCAGGGCATAGACGACGAAGGGGATCGACGGCGGAATCAGGATACCGAGCGAGCCGCCGGCTGCGACCGCGCCGGTCGACAGGCGATCGTCGTAACCGGCTTTCCGCATCTGCGGCACGGCGATGCGGGTCATGGTCGCTGCCGTCGCCAGCGACGAGCCGCAGATGGCGCCAAACCCGGCGCAGGCGCCGAGCGTGGCATAGGCCTGCGCGCCACGCACCCCGAAGAACAGCGAACGGGACGCATCGTAAAGCTTGGCCGACATGCCGGCGCGCAACGCCAGGTCGCCCATGACGATAAACAGCGGCACCACGGTCAAGGTATAGCCGGTCGCGACATCGTAAGGCGCCTGACCGAGCACGCTGAGCGCCCGCCCCCAGCCGTCAATCGCGGCATAGCCGAAAAAGCCGACCAGCCCCATCGCGACGCCCACCGGCACACGCAGGAAAATCAGCACGATCAGGGCCGCCATTCCGGTCAGGCCAACGGCTCCGGCGCCCATCAGACCGCGTCTCCGGAAGTCTTGCCGCGCGCCTGCCACCAGCCCACCGTCGCCGTCGCGACGATCGTGACCGCCACGCCCGCCAGGATTGGCACCCAATAGGCGATCAGGGGAATGCCGATTTCCTGGGTATCCTGCGGATAGACCACCGTGTCCCAGGCCGGCGCCAGCATCGCCCAGCCGAGGATCAGCAAAAACGCCAGCGACGCCAAGGTACCGAACAAGGCGATAGCGGTCCGCGCCCTGCCAGCGACCAGGTGATCGGCGACATCGACGCAGATATTGGATTGCGACAGGAAGACGTCGGCAAGGCCGAAGAACACGGCCACGACCATCAGAAATTCAACCAGCTCGAAGACGCCGTTGATCGGCCGATGAAACAGGTTCTTCATCAGGATATCGGCAATGGTAAGCAGCATCATCGCGACCAGCGCGATGGCAGCGCCATCCGATAACCGTCTCGTTACATGCGCCAGCCACGCCATCTCATCGACCTTCCGGAAGACGACGGGCCGGCTCCCTCATCGAACCGGCCCGTCATTGTGAGCGCTTCAGGTGGACTATTTCTCGGCGGCGTATTTCGCCACCGCCGCCTTGATCCTGGCGACCACCATGTTGGCATCGATGCCCTTGGCGGCTGCATTCTTGATCGCCTGATCGAGGATCGATTGGCCGGCAGCCTTCAACACATCCTGATCGGCCAGTTGATCGATCTTGATGCCGCGCTTGACGACCAGCGCGCGCTTCTCGATTTCGTCATCGGCGGACAGACGACCAAAGATCCGGGCGCCGCCGACGCCGCTGGTCTCGTCAATCAGCTTTTTCAGGTCGGCCGGCAGCTTGTCGTATGCCTTGCGATTCATCACGGTCGCGAAGGTCACGCTGCCCATGTCGCCTTCGGCGACGTATTTACCGACATCGTCGAGCTTCCAACTAAAGATGCCGCTATAGGCGGTGCTCAGCCCGTCAACCATGCCCTTGCCGAGCGCGTCGTTCATGTCGCCCGGCTGCACCAGCGTCGGCACCGCCCCGAGCGCCTTCAGCACATCCGACTGCACCGAGCCCGCGGCTCGGATACGCTTGCCCTTCAGATCGTTCGCGCTTTTGATTTCACTGCGCGAGATAATTTCGGTTTCGATCGGTACGATATTGATCAGCTTGACACCGGGATATTCGCTGGCGAACAACGTCGGACCGACGTCGCTAAGCGCCAGCGAACTGGCGTAATTGCCGTTTAGGATACCGGGGACGTTCGAGAGTTCGGTCAGCGGGAAACGGCCTGGCGTGAGGCCGGTGAAAATCACCGCGATATCGGCGACGCCAGTGCGCGCCAGATCGAATTGCCGTGGCGCCGGCCCCATCTGTCCGGCCGGAAAAATCTTGATGACCAGACGCCCGCCGGAATTCTCCTTGAGCGTATCGGCCCATTTGACCATCGCGCGATGGAACACATTGCCCGGAGGGACAAAAAGCGAGGCTTTCAACTCGGTGACTTGCGCGAAAGCCGGGCGCGGCATGACAAAGCCTAGCGCGGCCACGGCCGCGCAGGCGGCGAAGGCCGCCTTTTTCCAGAACCCCATGACCTTAACCTCCCTTGTGCGGCTGTAGCCCGCCGCTTCTTATTCGTTCAGATCGGTCCGACGGATGGCGCACGCGCTCGATCGGGACGGCCGGCCTCGTTCAGTGGGCCGGATTTACGATTTGATCCGACGTTGCTACCAAGGCATGGCGATTACCACTAGATATCCAAATGGTCCCGATGATAGCGTTTTGGTATCGCGAGGTCGGCCACATGAAACTCAATCAATTGCGCAATATCGTCGCCATCGCCGAACGCGGCAGCCTGCGCGCCGCCGCACGCGACCTCGGTCTGGCGCAGCCGGCCTTGTCGCGCAGCGTGCAGGAACTTGAACACGAACTCGGTGTTCATCTGTTCGAACGACGCGCCCGCGGCATGATCCTGACACCGATGGGGCTGGCCTTCGTCCGCCGCGCCTCCAACGTGATGACCGAAGTTCGACGCGCCCGTGAGGAAATCGAACAGCTCGATGGCGGCACCGGCGGCACGGTCGTCGCGGCTATGTCGATCGTTCCGCATTTGGCCATCGCGCCGCAGGTGCTGCGACCGTTCCGCAAACGCTACCAGAATGTCGAACTGCAATTGATCGAGGGGCTTTATCCGACCGTCGAATCCCGGCTCAAGGACGGCAGCATCGACTTCTATATCGGACCGCCGCCAGAACGGAAGCTGGCGCCGGAACTGGTCTCCGAACTGCTGTTCGAGAACGACCGACGAATCTTCTGCCGCAAGGGACATCCACTGGCCGGCGCCAAATCGTTGCGGGAACTCGCTGACTCCGACTGGATGACGACCTCTGTCACCTACAACGCCGCGCGTGAACTCAACGAACTGTTCAGCCGGCAGAACTTGCCACTGCCGCGCCTGGCGTTGCGCAGCCAATCGGCGCTGACGCTGATGATCTTCCTGGCCAACAGCGACGTCCTGGCAATGGTGCCGAAACAATGGGCGGAGTTTCCATTCACGGTCGATGCCTTCGAGACGATCGATATCGGCGAATTGCCGCCGGCCCCACCGATCGTTCTGATCAAGCGCGGTGGCCTGCCGCTGACGCCGGCCGCCGAATTCCTGGTCGATCTGGCCCGACGGCACCTGCCGCGTCCGCCAAAAACCGCGACATCTAAAGCGACAATATCCAGAACCACAGCATCAAAGCCGCGCAAACGCCCGGCCTATGGGCGCAAGCCGGCAAACGGCCGGACCGCCAAGAGCCACTGATCCCGCCACGGCCCGAATGCATCGCCATCACGAACGGCGGTTCGTCCGATAACTTTTCGCTATCGCTCGGCGCTTTCTGCCATCTTCTCGGGAAACCTCGAATGCGCAATGGAAAGGACGACCATAACAAAAATCGCGCATTCGCCTCGGGAGGCACCCATGAGCACTATCAAGCCCGCGCTACATCACGTCACCATCAAGACCACCCGCATCGACGAGATGATCGCGTGGTACGGCCTCGTGATCGGCGCGCAGGTCCAGTTCCGCGACTCCGGCGCGGCCTGGACCACCAACGATGCCGCCAATCACCGCGTCGCCTTTCTGACCGTCCCCAAATTGTCGGACGATCCGGACAAAACCGCCCATAACGGCGTGCACCACTTCGCCTTCGAATACGACAGCTTCGACGACCTGATGTCGTCCTATGATCGGATGCGGCAGTCCCATGTCGAGCCGGCCTTCTGCCTCGACCACGGCCTGACCATCTCGCTTTATTACAAGGACCCGGAAGGCAACTACATCGAACTGCAAAGCGACAATTTCTCGGATTGGCAAAAATCCGGTGAGTTCATGCGGACCTCGCCGGATTTCGCCGCCAACCCGATCGGGACCTTCTTCGATCCGGCGCGGGTTTACGAAGCCTTCAAGACTGGTATTGCATTCGCCAACCTGCAAAAGGAAATCCGCGCCGGCGCCTATCTGCCCGCGACGATCCCGAATATCGGCCTGCCGATCTGAACGAACGTTCTACGACGACCGCGCACCCGTTCATTTCCGACAGGCCGTTTCATGACTGCCGACGATACAGCATTCGACGTCATCATCGTGGGGGCCGGTCCGGTCGGCCTGTCCGCCGCGATCGAACTCGGCCGCCGCGACATCCGCTGTCTGGTCATCGAGCGCAACGATCGCGTCGGCTATAGTCCGCGCGCGAAGACGACGAATGTCCGCACCCGCGAACATCTGCGGCGCTGGGGCATCGCCGATGCCTTGCGCAAGGCCTCGCCGATTTCGCCGGATCGCCCGGCAACCGTTCTGTTCGCAACACGGATGAACGGCCATCTGCTGGCCCGTTTCGACAATGCGATGAACGGCAGCCGAGTTCGCAACAACCTCTATTCCGAGGAAGCGCAATGGGTGCCGCAATACATACTTGAGGACGTGTTGCGCCAATGCGCTCAAGCACTGCCTTGCGTAACAATCCAGTTCAACGCCGAATTTACCTCGGTCGACGACGACGGCGACAAGGTGACCGTCGCGATCCGCGACCTCACCGGCGGCGCGGAACGCACAGTCACCGCGCACTATCTGATCGGTACCGACGGCGCGCGCAGCACGGTTCGCGACGCCATCGGGGCGACGATGACCGGCCAGGGCGCCTACTCGCAGAATTACAGCGTCATCTTCCGCGCGCCCGACCTGGAACGCCGCCAGGTTCACGAACAGGCGCTGATGTACTGGATGGTCAATCATGACGTACCGTCCCTGCTCGGCCCGATGGACGAAAGCGGCCTCTGGTTCTTCATGGCGACCAAGCTCGCCGGCGATGTCGACCCTGCGACCATCGATCCCGCCGAATTGATCCGGCGCGGCACCGGCCTGACCGATCTCGCTATCGAGATTGTCGGCACCGACCCCTGGGTCGCCCACCGTCTGGTCGCCGACCGCTATGCGAAAGGCCGCGTCTTTCTCGCCGGCGATGCCTGCCATTTACATCCGCCGTTCGGCGGCTTCGGCATGAACATGGGAATCGGCGACGCCGTCGATCTCGGCTGGAAGATGGCGGCGCGTCTGACCGGCTGGGGTGGCGTCAATCTGCTGGAGTCCTACGAACAGGAACGCCGCAAGGTGCATATCCGCACCATCGCCGAGGCGGTGGCGAATTTCGAATCGACCTCCAATCAACTGGTTCAGCCGGCGCTCGAAGATCCCGGCCCGATCGGCGAAGCCACCAGGCGTGAAGTCGCCGAAATCATCCTCGCGACCAAGGTCCGCGAATTCAGGACATTGGGCATTGTGCTTGGCATGCGCTACGAGGGATCGCCGATCGTGGTCGCCGATGGCAGCGCGCCGCCGAAAGACCATTTCATGCTCTATCTGCCGTCGGCGCATCCAGGATGCCTGGCGCCTCATCTGTGGCTGCACGACGGCTCGTCGCTTTACGATCATTTCGGCGATGGCTTCACCTTGCTGATGACCGAGGGCAAGGCGAGTGACGCCGATGCCTTCCAAGCCGCGGCTAAGGCACAAGCCTTGCCGCTGACCTTCCTGACGCTTCCCGACACCCGGTTGCGCGGCCGTTATGGCGCGCGCTTTGCCCTGATCCGCCCGGACCAGCATGTCGCCTGGCGCGGCGACCTGTTGCCCGACGATGCCGCAACTCTGATCGCGACCGTGATCGGCGCAAGGACTTTGCCGGCCCCGGCCCCCGCCGAGAAATCACGCGCCGCCGAGACGGCATGAGTGTGCCGAGACCGGCCAACCCAGGGCGCTGCCACGCCAGCACGGACAAGGAGCAACCGATGATCAAATTCTACCAGTTCGGCAATTCGGTGTGCTGTCAGAAAGCCCGCATCACCATGAGCGAGAAAGGCCTCCAGTGGGAGCCGATCGAGGTCAATCTATTTCGCAACGAGCAATATGCGCCGGACTATCTCAAGATCAATCCCAAGGGCGTGGTCCCGGCGATGATCCATGACGGCCGGGCCATCATCGAATCGACGCTGATCTGCGAATATCTCGACGACGTCTATCCCAACCCGCTTCTGATCCCGAAAGACCCCTATCTGCGCAGCCAGATGCGGCTCTGGAGCAAACTGGTCGACGAAGGGCTGCACGAAGGCATCAGCGAAATCAGCTTCTCCGCGATGTTCCGCGAACGCTTGCGAAACTCGACACCGGAAGAACGTGAGGTCCGGTTCCGCAATATCGGCGATCCGCGCCGCCGCGACCGGTTCAAATCAACCTACGAGCTCGGCACCCAATCGCCCTTCGTGCTCTATGCCGTCGCCAATTACTACAAAGCCTTCAAGGCAATGGAAAAAGCGCTGGACGGGCACGGGCCCTGGCTGCTCGGCGACAGCCTGTCGCTCGCCGATATCAACATGATGCCCTATGTCGCGCGATTACATTATCTCGGCCTGCTCGATGTCTGGACCGCCGACCGACCGGCGGTGCAAACATGGTGGCGACGCACCCAGGCGCTGCCAAGCTTCATCGCCGGCCTCGTCACGCCAATGAAGCCGCAGGAGGTCGAGGAAATGGCCAAACATGGCCCCGGAATCCGCGGCGAATTGCAGGAATTGGTCGCCCAGGTCGCGGCGGCGCAAGCACAGTTTCAGCCAGTGGCGGCGTAAGCGGCACCGTTAGCGCCACCGTTAACGCCATTGAGCGCTGTTAAGCACCCAGCGCAGTTGAACGACCGTAACGCGGTCCAGTGATTGATCGCCGAGCCGAAACACCGATCCCAAGGAGCGCGTCGCTATGGCAACACCGAACCATCCCGGGCCGGATTGGCACGCGGCTTGCGCGCAAGTCGCGATCGATTTCGCGGTCGCCATCGACCATGGCGATGTCGATGCGGTTCTGGCGCTATTCACCGAGGATGGCTGTCTGATCAGGCCCGACGAGGTGTCGAGCGGGCAAGCCGAGTTGCGCCGTTGGCTGGTCGACGAAAGGCCGGCGCAGGTCATTCGCCACGTCTGTTCGAATTTCTCGGCCCGTCAAATCGCGGCGGATCGCGTGGAGGGCAAAACCTATTTCACCGCCTATCGCGCGATGGGCGCCCCCACCCGACCGGTGTCCGATAACGTCGCGATTCTGGTCGGTGAATGGGACGACGTATTTCAGAACACCGCCGCGGGTTGGCGCATTAAGAGCCGTACGGTGACACTGGTGTTTCAAATCGCCGGGTGAACACGGTGGCCAGGCGCCAAAAGGCCGACCGGACCATGGCCTTGTTGTGCATCGCGTGACCACATCGACGTGACTGGACAGGCCAACCGCAAAGCGATGCCGACAACTGCTGTCGCATCCCCTTTGACCCTATGGTCTCCGCGCCTGAACGGTGCATCTCGCCCGCTGCCCTAACATACGCCCCGCCCCCCCCCGTAGCTTTCCGCGCGGCACAATCACGGGCACTCGCGACTTCGCGACACCCGACCCACACGGCCAATCTGCCCCTCGGGGATATGAGGAACGTCAATTTGAGGCCAAATGCCCGAAGATTTGTCGGGAAATGCTCAAAATTAGCGCTTGTCTGAATGTATGATTTACCCAACAATCAGGCAATCAAGACGCCGACGCCAAAGGTCTTAAGGCAAAAGGTTCAATGACCGGTCCGCTACTAACCTTGACAACCTTGAATGCGGATTGGGCCAACCCGCCGCTCGACCGCGCGTCGCCGCTGCCGCTCTACGCCCAGATCAAACAGCGGCTGATCGCTTTGATCCTGCGATGGGATCAGCCCGAGCAGCGGTTTTATTCCGACGAACAATTATGCGCGTTTTTCTGCGTCAGCCGCGACACTGTGCGCCAGGCATTGTCGGAACTGGTACGTGAAGGACTGCTCACGCGAAGCCGCGGCCTCGGGACCTTTGTGTCGGTCCGTAAGCTGGAAGAGCACTTCGAACCCGGCATGGATTTCATGCGGCAATGGGAGGCGAACGGCACGCCGATCCAGTCGACACTGCTCGCCTTCGAACGCCGCGCCGCCGACGAACAAATCGCCAAGACGCTTGGATTGGAGACCGGCGCTCTCGTGCTCTTCATCAAACGGACGCGGTCCGCCGCCCGCGTGCCGGTCGCCATAGACTATCGTTATCTGCCGGCCGAACTGGTAGCCGACTGGGATGAAGAGGCCGCGGCCGGGTCGCCGCTGCATCTGCTGTGGCAAAGCGTCAAATTGCAAAGCGGCAACTTCGCCATCGAAGCCGGCGTCGCCGGCCCCGAAGAAGTTGAATACCTGCATTTGAGCCCTGGCGCGCCGGTTCTGATCCGCACCTTGCAATATAGCGACGCGCATGGCCGGCAGGTCATGGCCGGTCACACCGTCCATCGCGCCGATCTCGTTCGCTACTCCCTGACCGTGCCGCTGTCGCGCCCCACCGCTACGGGCGCCGGCGCCAATCACAGCGGCGGGGTCCATGACGACTGACATGCCGGAACGACCACAAGCCTAAACGCAACAGGTCGCCAGCTTGGCGCCCAATATAACTGGAGGGGTACAGTGAAGTTCGACAGACGCAGTTTCCTACAACTCATCCCGGGTGCGGCTCTCACGGCGACCGGCGTGCAAACAAGCTGGGCGGCCGGAGAACCGTTGCGCGTCGGCTCGATCCTGTCGGTCACCGGCCCGGCCGCCTTTCTCGGCGAAGACATGAAGGCCGGTCTGCAACTGGCCGTCGATGAAATCAACGCTTCCGGCGGCATCAATGGCCGCAAGATCGCCTGGACCTTCTACGATGCCGAAAGCCAGACCCAGAAAGCGCTGTCGGCGACCCGCCGCCTGATCAGCCAGGACAAGGTCGAACTGATCGTCAGCGGCGGCAACATGAGCGGCATCGCGCTGGCGATGGCGCCGATGGCTGAAGCGGCCAAGATCCCGTTCATCTCGAGCGAAGGCGCGCTCGCCATCGTCACCCCGGTCGCCGACCGCAAGTGGGTGTTCAAGAGCACCGTCGACGACGAAGACGTGCTCGAGCGCATCGCCGACTATTGCGAAAAGAAGAAAATCAAGAAAGTCGCCCTGCTCGCCGACAGCAGCGGCTTTGGCCAAGGCGCGACCACCCAGATGAAGAAGGTCGGGCCGCGCCGCAAGCTCGACGTCATGTACGAGACCTTCGGCCCGGCCGACACCGACATGATGCCGCAACTAACCCGTATCCGCGACAGCGGCGCCGAAGCCATCATTTGCTGGACCGTTACCCCGGCCGGCGTCATCTTCATCAAACAGGCTCAACAGCTCGGCCTCGACAAGCGCACGCTGATTCACAGTTACGGCTTCGTTTCGGCGCACTACATGACCCTGGCCGGCAACGCCGCCAGTTCGATCCTGCTCGCCAGCCTGAAACTGCCGGTTGGCGACCAATTGCCCGATCGCGATCCGCTCAAGGCCGGCATTCTCAAGCTGTTCAAGGACTATCAGGCCCGGTTCAATCGCCCGGCCAGCCTCTATGCCGCCGAATCCTATGACGCGGCGATGCTCGCGAAAGAGGCGCTCACCAAAGTCGGCGGCGATGTCAGCAAACTCCCGCAGGGACTTGAGCAGGTGAAGAACTTCGCCGGTAAGAGCGGCGTGTTCAACTTCTCACCGGAGCGCCATTCCGGTCTCTCCAAGAAGGACATCGTCCTGGTCAATTGGAAAGACAAGCGCTTCAACCTCGTCGATTACGACTGATCGGCACTCATCGCCCGGAGGATAAAGCCATGGCTCTCTCTCGTGATATGTCGCCCGAACAGGCTTTCGAGGTGCTGCAAACGCTCCTCGACGAACCTGAAAACCGCTTCCCGCTCACCTTCAATTCCGATCTGCCGCGGATTCGCGAGCTGTTTCATGCCGCGACCCGCAACCAGTGGGATCCGAAGACCGACGTTGACTGGGATCAGCTCAAACCGGAGGCTTACACGGAAGAGCAGCGCTACGCCGCCAGGCTTTATTGGAGCCGGCGGGCCTGGAGCGAATATGGGGCGATCTCCGAAAGCCCCTCGCTCCAGCTCCGCTTCGGCATCGAACAGCGGCCCTCGGACATGCAGCTCTTCTTCACGATTCGATCCCAGGAAGAAGCGCGGCATGCCGAGGTCTGCCAGACCATGGCCGAAAAGCTCGGCGGCTACATTGAAAAGCCGGTCCAGCAACTGTTCGAAGGCTCGGTCGCGACGCACGGTGTGCGCCGCGCCACCCTCAATGCCGACATTCCGCTCGAGGGTATCATCGCGGCGCTGGTCTGCACCGCCGAGGAAATCGCCTTCGACGTCTTCAAGCATCTCGACGAGGTGACCACCGATCCGGTCGCCAAACAGATCGTGCGCTTCATCATGCGCGATGAGTCGCGCCACTGCGCCTTCGGCTGGTATTTCCTCGAAGCGATCTGCGATACGCTGACGCCGGAGCAGAAGAAGATGATCGAAGACTCGGTCATCACCATGGTCGAGAAGGTGGAACTCAACGGCTATCACAGCGCATGGCTGGCGCCGGAAAATCCGGCCTCGTTGTCCGAAGTCGAGGCCGACCGCGTCACCTACGAAGCCGGACTGGGCTCGACCGTCGAGGAGGCCGAGAAGCCAGTCTTCATCGCCACCCTGCAACGCATCCGCGACCAGATGAAGCCGCTCGGCATCAACCTTCCGCCCTTCAGCCATCCGAAACTCGGAACCATCTGATATGCAAACCGCGGTCCAGCACCCCACCCCGACCCTGCCGCCGTTGAAGCTTCTGGTCGAGAGGCGGTTTCCGCTTGAAATGAAAATCACCCTGCCGGAGATCCGCGCGCTCTATGACGACGGCAAGGCGGGACGCTGGAATCCGCACAAGGACATCGACTGGGCGGCGCTGAAGCCGGAAGCCTACGATGCCGCGCAACTCGCCGCCGCGCGCCGGACCTGGAGCCGGCGCGCCTGGATCGCGGCCACCGGCCTGACCGAGACGCCGGCCTTGCTGATGCGCTTCTGCATGGAGATCGATCGTGAGATCGATTCCAAATTCTATCTCACGGTCCGCAACACCGAAGAAGCCTGGCATGTCGAATGCTGCGCCAAGCTCGCGGACCTCTTCGGCGGCCGGATCGCGGCGCCAGTCGACCGCGGCTATGAGGCCGCCTTCAACCGCCATCTGCACCGGCGGGTGATGGATGCAACCCAGAACCTCGACAGCTATGTCGCCTGCTTCGCTGCCTTCGAAGACGGCCTGGAGCTGGAACTACTCCGCACCTGGCGCGCCCTCACCACTAATGTCACCGTCAACGCCGTGCTCGACCATCTGATCGCCGACAAGGAGCGTCACGCTGCCTTCGGCTGGCTCTATCTCGCCGCCCGGGCGCCGCAGTGGACGGCCCGCGAACGCAGCCTGATCGCCGAAGAACTGGCGTCTTATATCCGCGACACCGAACTCAAGGGCTATCATTGCCCCTGGCTGGCGCCGGAACACGCCGCCGCCGAAGCCGAGGCCGACACTATCACCGCCACCGCCGGGCTCGGCGCCGCCAGCCGTACCGCGGAAGAAGACACGCTGGTCGCCTATGTCGCCAATGCGCGTCAGAAGCTTGCCGAGTTCGGCGTCGTGCTGCCGATGTTCGACTCCAACCGGATGCGGAGCTTCTGAACCTCATGCACGCCGGTTCCGCCATCCTGCAATTGCTCGTCGCCGGTATCGGCACCGGCAGCATCTACGCCCTGATCGCGCTCGGCTTCAACGTCGTGTTCAAAAGCACCGGCGCGATGAACTTCGCGCAAGGCGAATGGGTGGTGATGGGCGGCATGATCTCCGCCTTACTGTTCGCCTCGACCCACAATATCGGACTGGCCTGCATCGCGGCGGTCGTCATCGTCAGCGTCATCGGCATTCTATCGGAACGCCTCGTGGTCTGGCCGCTGCGCCGGCCCAATGCCCTCCTGATCACGCTCGTCAGCATCGGCCTGGCGATATGCTCGCGCAGTCTGGTGATGATGATCCTCGGCAAGAAGCCGGTCGGCTACCCCGGCTTCTCCGAAGCCTCGACCTTGTTCGTCGGCGGCATCGCCATTCAGACCCAGACTCTCTGGATCGTCGGCCTGACCCTGGTCTTCCTGCTCGCCATGCATCTCTTCTTCGAGCATACCATTATGGGCAAGGCGCTGCGCGCGGCGGCCGCCGACCGCGACGCCGCCGCGATCGTGGGCGTCCGGGTCGAGACCACCGTCATGCTGTCCTTCGCCATCGCCGCCTTCGGCGGCGCGCTCGCCGGCGCATTAATCACGCCCTTGACGCTATCGTCCTACGATCAAGGCGCGCTGTTCGGCTTCAAGGGCTTCAGCGCGGCGATGCTCGGCGGCATCGGCAGCCTGCCCGGCGCCATCGTTGGCGGTCTGGCGCTCGGCCTGCTCGAAGCTTTCGGCAGTTTCTATATTTCGTCGGATTTCAAGGACGCTATCGCGTTTGCTGTACTGCTCGCCATCCTGTTCGCGCGGCCCGCGGGGCTGCTCGGACGGGCCGACGTGGTCAAGGTCTGACGGCATGACCATGGCCCCCGCCAAAGCCGCTCCGCCACCGGTATCGACCAGCCCGTCGCAGATTGTCGGCGCGCCATCCGCTACATCGCCCGCCAGCCATCCCGTCCGACGCCGTGGCGTGTCCGACCGCATGCGGCTGCTGCTGCTGTGGCTGCTGATGCTGCTCGTGCCCTATGTTGCACCGAATTCCTACGTCATTTCGCTCGGCAACCTGTTCCTGATCAATGTCATCCTGATCGCCAGCCTCAACCTGCTGATGGGCTATGGCGGGCAGATTTCGCTCGGCCACGCCGGCTTCTTCGGCTTCGGCGCTTATGTCAGCGGCATCCTCGACGTCAAACTGGGCATCATGCCGTGGATCGGGCTGCCGACCGCGGCGGTGCTGACCGGCCTGTCGGCACTGATCATCGGCATCCCGGCGCTGCGGCTGCGGGGCCATTACCTGTCGATGGCGACGCTCGGCTGGAACGCGATCCTGCTGGTGATGTTCAATCGCCTGATCGACCTTACCGGAGGTCCGAACGGCCTGCTCGGCGTGCATCCGTTTTCCATCGGCAGCTTGGCGCTCGACACCGATATACGCCAATTCCCGCTGGTGTGGCTGGTGTCGCTGCTGGTGATGATCGCCATTCTGCATCTGCTGCAATCCCGAGTCGGACGCGCGCTGCGCGCCGTCGCCACCAACGAAATCGGCGCCGATGCCGTCGGCATCGACAGCTTTCGCACCAAATTGCTGTTCTTCGTGCTGACCGCCGGCATGGCCGGCATTGCCGGCAGCCTCTACGTCCACGTCAACCAATACGCCTCGCCGGAAACGTTCGGCGTCAACGGCTCGATCCTGCTGGTGGTCATGGTCGCGCTCGGCGGCAGCGGCACTTATTGGGGCCCGGTGATCGGCGCGCTGATCTATACCGCAGTGCCGCAACTATTGCTCGACTATGAAGACGCCGAACTGATGCTGTTCGGCCTCGGCATGCTGATCGTGCTGATCGCCGTCCCGTCAGGCCTCGCCGGCCTGCCGGCGACGCTGATCGGACGGCGTTTCGGACGGAGGCCTTCATGAGCGAAGCCTTGCTCAAGGTCGACTCGCTGAATTGCCAGTTCTCCGGGCTGCGGGCGGTCGCCGACCTGAGTTTCTCCGTCCAGCCCGGTGCCATCAAAGCGGTCATCGGCCCAAACGGCGCCGGCAAGAGCACGCTCTTTAACATGATCGCCGGCGTCACCGCGCCGACCTCGGGTGCAATCCATTTTGCCGGAGTCCGGATCGACACCTTGCCGACTTTTCGGCGCGCCGAACTGGGCATCGCCCGCACCTTCCAGAATCTCCAGATCTTTCGCGAGATGACGGTGCTCGAGAATGTGATGGTCGGTTGCCATCTGCATGGCAAGGTCGGCGTCGTTAAGGCGCTGTTGCGGGGGCGCGCTCTGCGCGACGAGGAAAGCGCGTTCCGGGACACCGCCTTCGCCCTGCTCGATCGTTTCAATCTCGCCGCCAAGGCCGACGTGGTCGCCGGCGACCTGAGCTTCGGCCAAATGAAAGTGCTGGAGCTTGCCCGCGCACTAGCGAGCCGACCGCGGCTGCTGCTGCTCGACGAACCCGCCGCCGGCCTGCCGCAAGCGGAGGCAGAGCACATCAGCCAGATCATCGCCGACCTCAACCGCGACGGCATGACGGTGCTGCTGGTCGAACATAACATGCGCATGGTGATGTCGCTGTCACACGATATTCTGGTCCTCAATAACGGGCAGTGGATCGCGGAAGGCACAGCGGACCACGTCCGCCGCCATCCCGACGTCCTGAGCGCTTATCTGGGTGAGACCGAACATGCTTGAGGTCGAGGGCCTGATCGCCGGCTACGGCAGCATTCAGGTGCTGCACAGGATTTCGTTGCGGGTCGAACGCGGACAGTCGGTGTGCATCATCGGCGCCAACGGCGCCGGCAAGACCACTTTGCTGCGCTGCCTCGCCGGACTGTTGCGGCCGAGCGCCGGCCGCATCGCCATCGACGGCGCCGACATTATCGGCGGTTCGGCCTCGACGCGACTGGACCACGGCATCACATTGGTGCCCGAAGGCCGGCGCGTCTTTGCGCCGATGACGGTCCGCGAAAACCTCGAGATGGGCGCCTATCGGCGCCTCTGGCCACGGCGCGACCGCGGCGTCCCCGCCGACATGGACATGGTATTCGATTTGTTTCCGCGCCTGGCCGAACGGCAGAAGCAGCCGGCCGGGTTGCTGTCCGGCGGCGAGCAGCAGATGCTGGCGATCGGCCGCGCGCTGATGTCGAAACCGCGCCTGATGCTGCTCGACGAACCGTCAATGGGTCTGGCGCCGCGCGTCGTCCAGGACATCTTTGCCACCATCCGCCGGCTCAACGCGGAGGGCATGTCGATTCTTCTGGCCGAGCAGAACGCCAACATGGCACTCAAAAGCGCGGCCTGGGGATATGTGATTGCCGAAGGGGAATTCGTGCGCGATGCGCAAAGCGATGCGCTATCGAGCGACCCTGCGGTCAAGGCCGCCTATCTGGGACTTTGAAATGCATTCTGGACCTGAACTCTCGCGCACCATCGACGATACGCTCGAGGCCGAATTTGCGCTGCGCCAACGTCACCCCGAGCGCGGCGAGGTCTATGACCAACACCAGCGCCGCAGCGCCGAATTGCGCGGGCGGGACAATTGCCGGCTTGACGTCCGCTACGGCCCCGGCCCGCGCTGCCTGCTCGACATCTTCCCGGCCGGAGACGATGCACCGGTGCTGTTCTTCATCCACGGCGGTTACTGGCGTGCGCTCGACAAGTCCTATGTCTCGTTCATCGCCGAGCCGTTCTGCAACGCCGGCATCACCGTCGTCATGCCCGGCTACGACTTGGTGCCCGCCGTGCGGGTCGGCGGCATCGTCGACCAGATCCGCGCCGCTTTCGCCTGGGTCGTCGATCATATGGCGCCGCGCCGCATCGTCGTCGCCGGACACTCGGCCGGCGGACAGCTTGCGGCCATGCTCGCCCTCGATCAGGCGGCCAATGGCGGACGTGGACCGATCGCCGGCTTTATTGGCATCAGCGGCGCCTTCGATCTGCGCCCACTCTTGCAGACCTCGATCAACCACGACCTCAAGATGTCGGACGAGGAGGCCGCCGAAGCCAGCCCCCTGCTCCGGCTGGCGCAACTGCCGCCCGCCGCGCCTTTGACCCCGTTGATCGGCATGGTCGGCGGCGATGAAACCGAGGGCTTCAAGCAGTGGACCGCCGATCTGGTGACAAGCTGGCGTGGCCGCGGCGGCGTCGCCGCCTATTGTGAAGTAGCCGGCCGCAACCATTTCACGATTCTGGACGGACTGGCGGACGCCGACAGCGAAGCCCTGCGCGCCGTCCTGGCCTTCGTCGCCTGAACCGCCTACCCTCTGCCATTCAAGGAGCGCCCGATGCACCAGCCGGTTTCGCCCAATCCCACCGCCGACGCTAAACTGCCCTACAGTCAAGGTATGGTCGCACGCGGCGAAATGCGAACGCTGTATATTGCCGGTCAGGTCGGCACCGATGCCAATGGCGTCGTTGCGCCGGATTTCGAAGCGCAGACCCGCCAGGCCTGGACCAACCTGCTCGCCGTGCTTGATGCCGCGAACATGAAAGTCACCGACCTGATCAAGATCACCGCGTTCCTCACCGATCCGGCCGATTATGCCGCCTATGGCAGCCTGCGCACCCAATTCCTCGCCGGAGCCAAGCCCACGTCCACTTTGCTAGTCGTCAAGGCCCTGGCGCGGCCGGAATGGAAATTCGAAATTGAAGGCGTCGCGATGACCGCGGCGTGAAAGCGGTCGGCTATCAGCTCATTTCGCGCCGGACGATGTCTGCCCCTTCAACCATCGCCTTGAGCTTCCCAAAGGCGACGTCGCGCGACAGATATTTCATGCCGCAATCCGGCGCCGGCACAAGCCGGCCTGGCGACATGTATGCGAGGCCCTTGCGCATCCGCGCCGCGACGATTTCCGGCGTTTCGATCGTCAAATCACCGAGGTTCAGCACGCCGAGCATGATCTTTTTTGGCGCCATGTCGGCCAAGACGCCGAGATCGACATTCGGTTGCGCCGCTTCAATGGAAATCGTTCCGGCGACGGTGTCGGCAAGTTCGGCCAGAAAGGCATATTGCTGAGGCTTGTTGTCGCCGGGCACCACGGCGGCATAACCGAAACACAAATGAACCACGGTCGGCACGGTGATGCCTTGCAGCGCCCGGTTGATCGCTTTGACGGCGTAGCGACGCGCCTGTTCCGGATTGTTGCGCACCCAAGGCTCATCGAGCTGGATGACGTCGGCGCCGGCTTTGACCAAGGCGTGCGCCTCCTCGTTGACCGCAACCGCCATGTCCATCGCCAGCGCCTCGGCGTCGTTATAGAATTCATCATGCGCCTGTTGGCTCATTGTAAACGGTCCGGGTAGCGTGATTTTGGCGGTCCGGTCAGTGTTGCGGCGCAGGAACTCCATGTCGCGCACCTCGACCGGACCCGGCCGACGAATCCTGCCGACAACACGCGGCACCGGCGTCATCGGTCCGGAACGAGCCTTCACAAAACCCGGCCGGGAAATGTCGATGCCTTCCAGCGCGGTCGCGAAACGGTTCGAATAACTTTCACGGCGCATCTCGCCATCGGTGATGACATCGATCCCGGCCCGCTCCATGTCACGGATCGCCACGATCGTAGCGTCATCCTGGGCCTGCTCGAGATAAGGCTCCGGGACGCGCCACATCTCTTTCATCCGCACACGCGGCACCACCTTCGACAGCATCTCGCGGTCGACCAGCCAGTCCGGTTGCGGGTAACTGCCGACAACGGTGGTTGGAAACAGTTTCTCTGCCATCGCGCTCTCCAAACCTTTGCTCAATCACGCCGCCGAGGCGGACGTCGCCAGACGGGCCGATGTATCGGTGGACGAAGACGCCATGCGCCGTCCAGCGCTTTGCCAAACCATCGTGTAGCGTTCCAGGGCGCGCACCGCGATATCGAAGGCGACCGATAGCGCCAACACCACGATGATCGCTGCGAAGACCCGTGGGCTGTCAAGAATGGTGCGGTTCATCGTCACGAGGTAGCCGATGCCGCTGGCCGAGGTCAGCATTTCCGATACCACCACGCCAATGATGGTCAGCGCGCCGCCCAGCCGCAAGCCGGTCAGCACGGTCGGAATCGACGCCGGAATGATGACCCGGGCGATCAATTGCGGCAGCGTCGCGCCCATACTGCGGGCGGCCAGCAGATATTGCTCGTCGATGGTGCGGATGCCGGCGGCTGTCGACAGCATCACCGGGAAGAACCCGTAGACGCCGGCGAAGGCGATTTTCGATTCCGAGCCGATGCCGAACCAGGCCGTAAAAATAGGATAGAGGATCACGATGGGGATGGCGTAAAGGCTGGAAAACACCGGCAACATCAAGTTGCGGATGCTTGCGACGCCGCCAACCACGGCGCCGACTAGAATACCGACGCCACAGGCGATGAGCATGGCGATGGCCACCTCGTAAAGCGTCACCATCAGCGCCGCTGCATAGATGTAACTGTCGAGCCACAGCACCGCCAGCGTCTTGCTCAGCGGCGGCAGGAACAGTTCCGGCAGCAGACCGAGGCGCGGCACTGCCTCCCAGGCGATCAGCAGCGCCAAGCCGATCAGGCGGCGCACGGTTGGCGGCGACGGACGTTTCATGGCATGTCGCGGATCTGTTGCCAGATCCGCTCGCGCAGTTGTCCGAACTTATCGGTCGCCATCATCTGATAGGTGCGCGGCCGTGGCAGGTCGATCGGAACACGGTCCAGAATGCGACCGGGACGCGCCGACATCACCAGGACCTCGTCGGCGAGGTAGACCGCCTCGGTCAGGCTGTGAGTAATAAAGACCACAGTTTTCGAGGTCTCAGACCAGATCCGCAGCAATTCGTGGCCCATCGTCATGCGCGTCTGCTCGTCCAGCGCGGCGAACGGTTCGTCCATCAGCAGAACCGGCGGGTCCTGCACCAGACCGCGAGCGATCGAAACGCGCTGTTTCATGCCGCCGGATAATTCATGCGGATAACGGCCGCCAAAGCCGTCGAGGCCGACCAGCTTGAGCATCTGTTCGGCACGGGCACGGCGTTCGTCGCGTGGCGTATGCTTGAGCAGCAGTGGAAACTCGACGTTTTCGACCGCTGTCAGCCAAGGGTAAAGGCTCGCCTCCTGAAACACCACGCCGACCCGCTCCGGGTCGGGCTTGGCAATCGGCCGGCCGTCGCACTCAATAGTACCGGACGTCGGCGTCCTCAGCCCCGCCAGCATCATCAACAAAGACGTCTTGCCGCAGCCGGATGGCCCCACGATGACGGTGAATTGCCCGGCGGGGACGGTAAGATCGATATCGGCCAAGGCCGCCACCACGCCGTCACGACCGTCATAGGCGTGACCCAGGCCACGCACTTCGACCGCCGGCCGCGGCGTTTGACCGTCCCCTGGGCTCACCCGCGCCATGTGCTGCATCGAGCCTCCCAGTAGCGAACCAGTTCATTGAACGCCATCGCCGCCACCGCCAGCACGATCACGCCGGCGAATAATTGCGGCAGCATGAAATTCTCACCCCAGTTCGAAATCATGTGACCGACACCGGTGCGCGATGCATACATTTCGGCAATCATCACACCGGTAAAATTGAAGATCATCGAAATCCGCAACGTCTCCAGCAAGATCGGCATCATGCTGGGCACGTAAATGCGCCGCAAAATCTGCGCCCGTGTCGCACCATAGGATTGGGCCACCAGCAGATATTCCGCCTTGACCGATTCGACCGCGGCGCTTGCGCTCATGATGACGATAAATATGGTCGAGAAGGTCGCATAGGCCACCTTCTGCCCAAAGCCGATGCCAAATACCAAAATGAACATCGGCAGAAATATCGATTTCGGAATGCTGAAGACATAGAACAGCATCGGCTTGAAGATCGCGCCGAAATATTCATTCTCCGCCGACAGCACGCCGAGCAAGGCGCCAAGCGGAACGGCGATCACGAAAGCGACCAGCACCTCGGCTGCCGTCACGGCCATCGCCTCCTGGAAGTCGCCGCGCTTGAGAATTTCGCCGAGCACCACCAGCACCTGCGACAACGGCGGCAGCAGCATCGGATTGACGACGCCGGCGCGCGGGAGAACCTCCCACGCGCCAAGCACCGCCAGAAGCAGCGCAATCCGCACGAGAATAACCGCCGACCTGCTCATCGCCGTTATGCCCCGCTTAGCGGGTCGGCACCGGCTTGAACTTCGTCGTATAGATCTCGGCGGCGGGCGCAATATCCTTCATCCCGACCAGCTTGGCCATATCGAGGCCCCGCTGCACCAGCTCCGGCGTCATCTCGCCGGTCGACGATAGATAGGAGATGTCGCCGTCCAGCGTCGCTTCGGCGATCGGCAACGGAATTTCGTCGATCTCTGAGATAATCTTGATCGCCGCCTGCCTGTTGTTCTTGTCCTTGAGCCAGACCATCGCGCCGAACAGCGCGTTATTCACCTTCTGGATCAGCGCCGGATTCTCGCCGATCAGCTTGTCGGAGGCGATCCAGACGCCGCTGAGATGCTCCGGCACTTCAGCACCGAAATCAATCAGCGGCCGCACGCTCTTTTCCTTGAGAACCTTGAAGCTTAGCGGCGAATACAGAACGATGGCGTCGACATTGCCGGACAGCAAATTGGGAATTAGTCCGCCGCCGCCAAGCGGAACTTCGGTGAACTTCACTTTCTTGTCGCCCTGCGTCCAGCGCGCCAGAATATCGGTAGCAGAACCCGCCGACGTGATACCGACCTTCTTGCCGTTAAGCTCCGATGCGCTCTTGAGCGGGGAATCCGGCTTCACCATCAGATACCAGCCCCGGTAACCAAGGCCAGCACCCGCGACCGCTTTGGTATTGACGCCCTTCTTGATGCCCGCCGCCACAATCGCGGTTGAGCCAACGGTGAGATCGGCTGCACCGGCGGCAACAGCTTCGAAAGCTTCAGCGCCGCCGCGATAAACCGTCAGTTCGGCGTCGATGCCTTCCTTTTTGAACAGCCCCTGCCGCAACGCCGTTTCCGAGATAATGGTCGGATAATAGGTCTTGGTCGGCAGCGCGATCCTAACCTTTTCCGCGGCCATGACCGCCGATGGGCCGGCAACCACCGTCGCGACACCGAGCACCGCAGCCATCAGCAATGAGGAAACCGTTGTACGCGCGCGTTTCCGAACGATCCTTGGCATAGCCGACATCCTCCCCACTTGCGTTGTTTTATGAGTTGCGGCCCTACCTTGCATCGGGCTCGATCGGGCCGCACTCGCCGCAATTTCTTCTATGTTCGGCAATACTGACAGTTCTCGTTAGCCATCACAAGGCATTCGCGAAACGCGGCCCACTGGTCTCGAGGTCTGCCCACTCCGCAAGGTCGTTACACGTACCGAACTGGAACACCGAACGCCTCGCATTATTATCCATGCGGTTCCGCACCGATACCACATACTCCCGATGTAACTCAGATTCCGAGGTAGTCGGTCTTGATCGCGTCATTTGCGCGCAGGTCCGCCGGAAGTCCGGAATAAACCACCCGGCCCTTGCTCATGACATGCACGTAGTCGACCAGCTTCAACGCTAGATGTGCATTCTGCTCGACGAGCAAAATCGACATGCCCTGTTGCTTGAGCTTGCCTATAGCCTCCCACAGCCCCTGGATGATGATCGGCGCCAGCCCCTCGGACGGCTCGTCCATGATCAGGCAATCCGGATTGGTCATGAGAGCGCGTCCAACCGCCAACATCTGCTGTTCGCCACCGGACAGGGTCTTGGCGCGCTGGTTCCGCCGTTCATGCAACCGCGGAAACAACGCATAGACCCGTTCGATATTCCAGCCATGCCGATCTGGGAAACGCTCGGCAACCGTCAGATTTTCTTCGACACCGAGCGTCGGAAACACTCGGCGCCCTTGCGGCACAAGGCCCATACCTGACCGCACCGTCTCGAATGACGATTTTCGAGTGATATCCTCACCCTTGAATACGACACGGCCGCGGCGTGGCGGATTGAAGCCGACAATCGAATTAACCAGCGTCGATTTCCCAACGCCGTTACGGCCCAATAGCCCCAGAATCTGACCCTGCTCCAGCCGCAGCGACAGCCCCTGCAAAACATAGGCATCGCCGTAGTAGCTGTGGATGTCCGTTACTTCGAGGAGCGCCATCGCGTCAGCCCGTCCCCAGGTAGATTTCCTGAACCTTCGCGCTGGCGTGAATTTGCGCCGGCGTTCCAGTCTCCAGAATTTCACCAAAATGCAATACGGAGATTTGCGAGGCCACGTCGAATACCACGTCCATATCGTGTTCGATCAGAAGGATCGCCAGCTTTGGATCGAGGTTCATCAGAAACCGGGCCATCTCGCTCGTCTCGCCGGACGACAGCCCGGCGGCAGGCTCGTCAAGGAGGAGAATCTTTGGGTCGCTGGCGAGCCCCAATACGATTTCAAGCTGCCGCTGCTCGCCATGCGACAGATTGCGCACTTCCGTATCCTTGCGGTCGAGAAAGCCGGCATCCGACAGCAGCCGCTCAGCCTTCTCGTAAACATCCTTATAAGACGACAGAAATCGCCACATTACGAACTTTGACGACCGCAGCCCGTTGATCGCCAGAAGCAGATTGTCGAAAACCGTCAACTTGGGGAACAAGTGCGTCACCTGAAATGTGCGCGCCATTCCCATCGCCGTGCGTCGATGGCTCGGCCACTTGGTTACATCACGGCCATATAGAAACAGTTGACCTGACGACACCGGATAAATGCCTGTGATCAGATTGAACAAAGTCGTTTTACCGGCGCCGTTCGGCCCGATGATGGCCTTGCGGTCACCCGGCATCATGCGCAGCGAGACTTGCCGCGTTGCCTGAAGTCCGCCGAAGCTCTTACACAAGCCTCGCAGCTCAAGCACCGGCGTCTCGCTGCCGTTCGTCTGTTCGCTCACGTCGATTACCCCTGCATTGTCGAATGCGCGCCGGGACCCCAGCCGGGTCCCGGCACCGCTACGATTATTCGCAATACTTACAGGGCGGAAAATCGCGACTATAGACCGGCTGCGCCAGGAACTTGGCCTTATCGTAGGTCCAGAACTGGCTGACCGCCGGATAGGTCTTGATCACCGTGTTCCACAGCTCATCTTTCCCATAGCCGAACATCTTCTTCTTCTCGACCTTCTTGATATAGATATTCTGGATCGGGCTTTTCGTCTCCGGATCGAGCGAGACCGGCCCGCGCGGCGCATTGATCTTGATCGTCTTCATGGTATTGATGAATTCGATCGGCCCCGGATACTTGCCGCCATGCTTGGCCAGCGTGAGATCGATCCACTTCGCCGCGGCGTAATTGGACTCGGAATAGTAGGACGGCACCTTGCCGTATTTCGCCCGATAATTCTTGACGAAGGCCTCATTCTCCGGCGTCTCAATCGCGGCGCTGTATTGCAACGCCGACACATCGCCGATCACCTCATCGCCCATGAACGGCAAGGCGAACTCGTCGTAGCTCGTACCGCCGCCAACAATCGGCTTCTTGTTGCCGGACGCACGGAACTGTTTGGGGAATTGCAGCGACATCGGCCCTACCATCATCGTGAAGATGGCGTCGGCGTCCGCCTTCATCGACGGAATGTAAGGCCCGAAGTCCTTGGTGCCGAGCGGAACCCAGATCTTCTGGATAATCTTGCCGCCGCAGTCCTCGAAGGTCTGCTGAAATCCGCCCATCTGTTCATAGCCGAAGGCATAATCAGCTGAGATCGCGACGATCTTCTTGTAGCCCTGGTCGCAAGCCCACTGCCCGAGCGGGTGATTGGGCTGCGACGGCACCCAGCCGGACAACACCAGATACGGATATTTCGAAATCTGCCGCTGGGCGAGATCGTCAGCCGTCGACACGGTGCCGATATAGAGCATCTTCTCCGCCGTCGATACCGGCGCCAGCGCATAAGCGCTCGACGCCAGGACGGCGCCGACCAGCATGTCGACCTTGTCCTGCAAAATGAGCTTCTTGGCCTTGGTCACATCGACGTCCGGCTTGCCCTGGTCGTCTTCAACGATGAATTTGACCTTAGCGCCGCCGAGCATGCCTTTGTGCTCGTCCAGATACATCTGGAACCCGTCAACCATATCGGTGCCGAGCTGGGTGAAGATACCGGAGCGCGGCGCCAGAAAGCCGATCTTGACCTCCGGCGTCTGCGCCGATGCGCCCGCGCCGAGGCCCAACATTATTGCCCCGCCGACCAGTATCGCTGTGAGCATTTTTGGCTTCATGTCTGCTTCCTCCCTGTTTTGTCGTCTTTTTTCAGCCGTCTTTTGTCATCGCTTCAAGTCTTAGTCGCCAGCTCCTTGTTCGCTTCGACGACGTTTTGCGCCGCTGTGTTTGCGCGCGCCTGTCGAATGCGGGCCGGCACTCCCATCAGACCGCTAGGCAAATAAAGGATGGTCAGCACGTAAACCGCACCGAGCGCGTATTGCCACCACGGCACCAGTGTCGACAGATATTCACGCATCCCGAAAACGATCGCCGCCCCGATAACCGCGCCGATCAGGGTGCCGGCGCCGCCCAGCACCACCATCAACAGCGCGTCGACCGACGTTGTCAGAACAAGGGTTTCGGGGCTGACGTGGCCATTCGTCTGCGCCCACAACACCCCCGATAAGCCGCCAAACGCGCCTGCAATGATGAACGCGATATATTTGTGCAGCCAGGTATTGTAGCCGAGGATCTGCATTCGCAGTTCCCGCTCGCGAATGCCGACGAGGCTACGCCCGAATGGCGAACGTATCAGCACATACATCAAAGCCATCGAAGCGGCGAAAAAGCCGAAGACAAGATAAAAAAACGTCACTTCGTTCGACAGGTCGAGCCCGAAGCTCGGACGCCCACTGAGGTTGATGCCATTGTCGCCGCCGGTGACCGAGTTCCACCGATAGGCCAGCCCCCAGACACACTGGCCGAGCGCCAGCGTAATCATCAGGAAATAGACGCCACCGGCACGAATTGCGAAAAGACCGAAGACTGCGGCCAAGGCGGCACCGATCAGCATACCGAGCACAACCACGAGCCAGAAATCCCATCCCAGCCCGAAATGGAACTTGGTCGCCAGCACCGCCGTCAGATAGGCCCCGACGCCGAAATAGGCCGCCTGCCCCAAGGACGACAGACCGGTAAACCCAAGCAGGATGTCTACGCTCATCGCCAGGATGGCGAAAGCCATCGCCCTGGTCGCCAGCAGAACGACAAAGGAACCCGAGGTCGGAACGATAATAACAAAGGCGACCAACGCCAGAACCACGACCACGATCTTGATTGTCTGACTCATCATTTCGCTTCACTCATTCCCGGCCAAACAAGCCAGTCGGCTTGATGGCGAGGATCAAGACCATCGGGGCATAAAGCGTGAAATACGACACTTCCGGGAACAACGCCTTGCCGAAATTGTCGGCTAGCCCGACGGCCAGCGCACCAATCGCCGCGCCGCCCAGACTTCCCATGCCGCCGATGATCACGACAGCAAAAGCCAGCGGCAGCATTTCGAAGTCAAGGCCAGGATAAACGCCGAGAAAGGCGCCGCCGATCACGCCGCCGAGCGCAGCCAGAAAGGCGCCCAAGGCAAAAATGAACATCGACACCTGATTGGTATTGATGCCAACGCCGCGCGCCATCTGGGCATCGTCGACGGTGGCGCGCACGGCAGCACCCATCCGGGTCTTTTCCATCGCCAACCACAATCCGACGCCGATAACCAGCGCAATTCCGATCATGAACACACGATAGAGCGGCAGATACACGCCTCCCACGGCAACGCTTTGCGTTAAAGCCGCCGGCGGATTGATATCCATATTGTTGCCGCCCCAAATGTCGAGCGCCGCCTGCTGGAACAGATAAGCAAAGCCGACCGTCAGCAAAACCTGGCGCAACACATCGGTTTCGATCGGTACGATCGATATTCGGCGCAGCAGCAGGAAAACGGCGACGGATGCAACCGCCGTCACCAACACGAACGCAGACCAGCCCGACGGCAAAATACGTGCCCAAACCGCGGTCGTCGCCAGCGCGATCAAGACGCCCAGACCGAGGGAGATGACCGCGGAGCGGATATTTTCAAACCCATCGGAACGCAGGAACAGCCGTTCCATCGCAATGCCGATCGCGGCTACCGCCAGCGCGGCCAACGGCAGAGACAACGCCCAGGAACCGGTCGCCTGGATAATCGACAGTGCAATATAGCCGCCCCACAGAAAATAGGCACCGTGCGACAGGTTGACGATGCGCATGACGCCGAAAATCAACGACAGTCCACTGCCGACCAAAAAGAGCAAGGCGCCATAGGAAATCCCGTTGAAGGTCTGGATAATCCAGAATTGCGCGCTCATCGTCCCCGATCCAACTCTTGTACAGCGTCGCCGCCGCCGGTTTGATTCACTGTATCAAAACCAATCGACAACGCATGACAATTCTGCCCCGTCCGCGCCGCATGCGACAACATTGTCTTGTGTGTCGCAATAGCAACGACGGCATCGGCCAAACCGCGCTGACCGCGAAGCCCATCGTCTAAATGCGGCGCGTCGACATACGGCGTCATTTTCAATTCTATCACCGTTCAGATAATGGCGCGTTTTCATCTTATTGTGCAGCGCGGCGCAATGCCGTCGCCTTGTGATCGACGGTCATAGAATGCGGATCGATCACGACGCCGTATTCGCTCTCGGCTCGTGCTAACGAGACATATTCGTTGACCACATCGCTGAGCACCGCTTCGACATCGCGCCCGAACGGATCGCCGACGCCACCGCCGCCGGCCGTGCGTTGTATCAGGACGTCGCCAGTCTCCGCCTTCGACTGACGGTGGGCACGCACCTGGTTCACCGTTCCATCAGGACTGGTCAGTGTCAGTTTGTTGAAGAAGTCCGGCATATGTCCGCCGAGAACGGTGTAGCCGCGGGTCACGTCACCATCGGAATCGCCGGTCAACAGAATCGCCGGCCCGCCGCGATTGACAGCCTCCCAATATATGCCCAAGCCGCCGCGATAGGTCCCTGCCCCGCCGGAATCGGTGGTCAGTTCGTAACGAGTGATATGCCAAGGGTAATAGGCTTCCAGCATCTCGACCGGCGCGCGCACCAGTTCGCCGCCGCAAACCCATGGCGAAATATGCGGCCAACCGTCATAGCCCCAGATCGCGCCGGAGCCACCATCCGAAACATGGGCCAGGAAAACGTAACGCTCATCGGTCCGCGGGTCGGTGCCGATGAGCCCGCAACCGTAATGGCGCGCCCAAGCCGCACAGACATTCTTCGGCACCGCCTTGCTCAAGGCTTCCGCCGCGCATTCCAGCACCTGCGTACCGAGCGAGATCGGCGCTGCGCCGACCGTCGCCGGATAGACCGGATTGATGCAGAGGCCTGGCGGCGCAATGATCTCGATCGCGCGATAGCTACCTTCGTTATGATAGGAAGAAATTTCCGCAGACAATGCCGTAAAGACCGCCGAATAGACGCTGGCGTAAGTCGCCGATAGCGGGCAATTCACAAAACTGACCTGTTTGTCGCTTTCGGAAAAATCGAAGGTCAGCTTGTCGCCCTTGACCGTCAACGTACAACGCACCCAGACAGGAACGTCAAAGTTGGTGCCGTCGTCATCGGTTGCCGCTTCGGTGCGGTATATACCGTCCGGAATCAACGAAATTTCCTGGCGGACAGCACGCTCGGTTGAATTGATCATATCGTCAACATATCGCAACAGCGGCTCACGGCCGTATTGAGAGAGCATCTCGGTCAACCGACGCTCGGCCACCTTCATGGCCGCGATCATCGCCTGATTATCGATGCGCATGCCGTCAGGAAAGCGAATATTGTTGAGGAAGAACTCGTAAACCGGGGTTTCCTCACCGCGGGCATAGATTCGCGTCGGTGGAATAACCAAACCTTCCGCATGAATATCGTAGGCGCCGGGGAAATATCCGCCGGGCAGCGAACCGCCCATATCCTCCTGATGACCGCGCGCCATGGCATAGCAGACCAGCACGTCTTCGAAGAATATTGGATAGAAGAGCGTGATATCGGGCAGATGCGTACCGAACCCTTTATAGGGATCGTTCATGATGAACACATCGCCCGGCTCGATCCTGCCCTCAAACTTATCGATCAAGGCGCGGACCTGGAGACTGCCGGCGCCAATCTGGCCCGGCAAACCGACATAATGGGCGATCGATCGCCCGCCGGCGTCAAACAGCCCGACGCAAAAATCGTGCAATTCTGCGGTCACGAAATTCTGCGATGACCGTTCGATAATCGTCGACATCTCGCGCGAGATGCTCAGGAACTTGTTCCAGATCACGCTACGGGTGACCGGGTCCAGAACATCGATGCTTTCAGGGGCGACGGCATCCATCGTTCCAGCCTCCTTAGACGTGAATGAGATAATTGCCGTGCGCGTCGATTTCGGCACGTGCTTTGTTCGGCACTAGAATAGTCGATCCGGCTTCCTCGATCAGAGCCGGCCCGGTGATTTCGTTACCGCTGACCAGGGCGCTTGCTTCGTAGACTTCGGTCTTCTGCCATCCATCGCGTTTACCGAAGAAGCATAGGCGTTCGGCCTTCCGCGCCTGGACGGCCGAGGACGCCCCCTTTGCGATTTCCTTCAAACGGATAGCCGGCGTCTGTGCGATCGCACGCACCCGCAGATAGACAACCTCTACATGACGGCCCTGCATCGAAAATGCGTAAGTTTGTTCGTGCTTATGGTGAAAGGACGCGACAACCGCATCGATACTTGCCGCGCCAACCTCTCCCGCCGGGCACGGCACTTCTACTTCGTGGAATTGACCGACATAGCGAAGGTCGGCCGTTCGTTCGAACCGGATCTGGTCCGGTCGAGCTCCGGATTTAAGCAGCACAAGTCGCCCTTCGGCTTCCATTTCCTCGTAAAGTGCATTCATCGCGTCGAATTCAACGGCGGCAATGCGCCGGGAATAGGTGCGCACATAGTCCTGGCTAAAATCCGGCAATTGCATTCCAAACGCGCAATAAGCGGACGCAAATTTCGGAATCAAGACCCTTTTCATGCCCGCCTTCTTGGCAATCTCGACGACGTGCAGACCGCCCGCGCCACCGCCAGCAACAAGCAAGAATTCGCGAGGGTCGAAGCCGCGTTTGGTGCAACGCTCGTTGAGCGCGTCGGCCATGCCTTCATTAACGACATCATAGACCGCGAAGGCCGCCTCCTCGCGCGACACGTCAAGCCGGCGAGCGATCGGATCCATGGCGGCCTCCGCCGCGGGACGATCCAGCAACATCTCGCCGCCGAGAAAGAACTCGGGGTCGATGTAGCCCAGCAACACGTTCGCGTCCGTCACCGTCGGCTCGGCGCCACCGCGGCCGTAACAGGCGGGCCCCGGCCGCGACCCTGCGCTTTTAGGCCCGACCCGCAAAAGATCCAGAGAGTCGAACGAGGCAATGCTGCCGCCACCGGCGCCGATCGAATGGACATCCACCATTTTGGCAGCAATCCGTTGCTCCGACAGCCAGGTATCGCTCGTGAGCAGGATCTGATTGTCCTGGATCAGCGCCGCTTCAAAGCTTGTGCCGCCCATATCGGCGGAAATGATTTTGTTCGAATACTGATTGCCGAAGAACAGGCCGACCGAGGGCCCGGCCGACGGTCCGGACAGCAAGGTCGTGACCGGATTGCGCTTGGCCGTATCGCGGTCCTGGATGCCGCCGTTCGACTGAATCAGCAGAAGATGACCTTTGAAGCCGGACTGGCGCAACCCGGCATCAAGCTGGTCGATATAGGCAGCAAAAATGGCCCCAACATAGGCGCCGACCACCGTGGTATTGAAACGTTCGAATTCGCGAGAGCTAGGAATCGTATCGTAAGAGGTCGCAACGAACATGTCCGGCGCAACTGTCCGCGCGATTTCGGCGGCACGCAGTTCGTGCTCCGGCCTGATATAGGAATAAAGAAAGCAGATCGCGACCGCTTCGCAGCCTTGATCCTTGAGCGATCGCACCGCCGCTTCGACCTGCGCCTCGTCCAACGGCGTCATCACCGCCCCGTCTGGACCGACTCGCTCGTCGATGCCGATGCGGCGTGCGCGCGGCACCAACGCCTCGGGGAATTTAACTTTCAGATTATAGGGCGACACCCCAACGCGCATGCCACGGCGCAACTCGATGATGTCGCGAAAGCCTTTGGTCGTCAGCATGCCGGTCTTGACGCCGGATCGTGTCAGCAACGCATTGGTCGTCGCGGTCGTACCGTGAATGATCGTATCAACTTCGGCCAGTAGCGCATCGAGGCTGCAATTGCGCGCCTTGGCGGCTTTACGCAAGCAGTTCATCACACCGTCGGACAGGCTACCGTGGGTCGATGGCGACTTGAACATTTCGACCGAGCCTCCCGGCTCGGTAATCACCATGTCGGTAAACGTGCCACCAATATCGACACTAACCCGTAGCAAACGTCCCTCCCTTGTGAATCGCTGTCGCCTTCTTTGTTAAAGACACGTTACGGACGCTCGGTCGATCTGATAATTGTTATTTTCAGATTTCTATGATCTAATTATTAGCTGATTTTCAGATCGCCCAAACACACCGGGGGCGACCAGGCCGGAGGAGCCATGGATCTCCAGCAACTGCGCTATTTCGTGTCGGTCGCCGAGGTCGAAAACATCAGCCTCGCAGCGCATAACTTGCGGGTCGCCCAGTCCGCCGTCAGCCGGCAAATCCGGCTGCTCGAGGACGAACTCGGCGTCGTTCTGCTGCAGCGCGCCGGGCGCGGCATCCGTCTCACCGACAGCGGCGAACGGCTGCGGCACCGGGCGAGCGACCTCATCCGGCAGGCGGACGATATCCGGAACGACATTCGGAATCGCGGCACAACGCCCTCCGGCATCCTGCGGGTCGGCGCCAACGCCTCACTGGGCGACCTGGTGTTTCCATCACTGGCAAAAAGCTACACCACCGCCTATCCAAGGGTTCGCCTGCACCTCGTCACCGACATGACGATGCATATCCAGGATTCGATGCGAAAAGGCACACTCGACTGCGGCATCGTCGCGTTTCCGGACCGCGATCCGTCGTTAACGGTCCAGCAGGTTGCCAGCGAGGCCATTCACCTCATCAGCCACCGCAAAAACGATCTGGATTGGGGTCCGGTCTGTACCGTTAAGCAGCTTGCCAGCGTCCCTCTGCTCCTGCCGGGCCTGCCGCATCGCGAACGGCTCGGCTACGAGCGGCTGGCAGCGGCCAAGGGCTATACGCTGGAATGCCGAATGGAAGCCGATAGTCTCACCATTCTGCACGATCTCGCGCGACTCGGTCTCGGCCATCTGCTACTGCCGGCTACGGCGGCGTTCAAACTGCGGAAAGACGGCGACTGGACGTCACGCGCCGTCAGCGGGTTTCAACTGGAGCGTTTTTTGATCTGGCACGCCGAACGGCCGATCACCGAAGCGATGAACGGCTTTATGAAGATATTGACGACGGAACTGGCCGGCCTGACCAAACAGGGTATTCTGAAGTGACCCTCCGGCCGGCCGCTCCGTCAAGCGCCGAGATCAAACCGGTCAGCCGGCGCAATCGCGGCGGATGAACTCGGCAAGCTCGTCGTTGAACCGTTCCGGGGCTTCGAAGAACGGACAATGCCCCACCCCGTCGTAGAGCGACAGACGCGAATGCGCCGCCGTCGCGTGGCCATGCAGGGACGCGGCGTATGGAGTGATGCGGTCCTGTTTGCCATGCACGAACAAGACCGGCAAATCCAGATTTTTAAAAATCGCGTCCGCGTTGAATTGCCGTCCGAGCAGGAATCCGCGCACTTTGGCCGGGATCAGCATATTAAACGCAAGCTGGCGGTTGAACTCGTCTGCATCCCAGGTTTCCGCGCAGGCTTTCAGAAACGAGATTGTCGCGGAAATGCTGGCGGTCAAATCGTCGTCGGCCGTCGCCATTTGCAAAGCGGGAATTCCAACGCAGGAGAATTCGGCGCTGGAATTGATCTTGCTGCCGACCAGGACGATACCGGCCAAACCGGCCCCGCCGAATTTTGCCAGATAATCGCTGACAACCCGTCCACCATACGACCAGGCAACAAGGACCGGCTCTTGCGGACCGGCCCGCTCGATGACACAGGCCAGTTCATCGGCCCATCGGGTGGACTCGCGATAATAGTGCGGCGACATCGGCTTGCCGGACTGGCCGTGGCCCCGGAGATCGTAAGTAATCAATCGAAAACCGCGTGCAAGACCGCCGGCATATTGCCGCGACCACGACAGGTGGCATTGCGAGAAGCCGTGAATGAAAACGACCGGACGACCGGCACGGTCGCCCCATTCCTGCAGTGCAATCTCGACCCCGTCCGGAGTCGACGTCACCACACGGCCCGACAGGGGCCATTCCAGAGCGTTCACGAACTGGTCCTCACGTCGACAAACCGCAGGTCCTGACCAGCCAATCGGTCACCAACCGCGACACCGCCGCCTCGTGCCCGGTATAAAAATGGTCGCAATTAGCAAGGATGTGCGTCTCGCACGGGCTCGTGCACAGCGATGCGAACTTTTCCAGCGGGTACAAATCCGCCGGTTCCTGGTCGCCGCAGAGATAAAGCACCGGCGCTTTGATTCTCGCTGCGTTGACCAGCGTATCAGGCATGTTGGCGGCATAATCGAGCACGCATTCGGCGCTGGCGACCCACCACCAACCGGGAAGGAGCATCAGCTCGCGGCCGCGCCCCTCGGCGACCATCCGCTCGGCCTGCGCCTTCACCTCTGGGAGCCGATCGCGTCCAAACAAGCCCTTGCCGCTCATCAACTCCGTGATGCCGGCCCCACCGCGATGCGCCGACATCAGCACCACCGCCGGCGCTTCAGGATGCTCCGCTGCGTATTGCGCAGCCAAAACACCGCCATTGCTGTGGCCGATGACGATCGGATTGACGAAACCCCGGTCCCGCAGCCACGCCGCCGCGTAACCACTGTCGGCGATCGCTTCATGCGCTAGCTGAAACGACCCACCACCAATATTTCGGCCATCGAGCGACGTCACCATATCATGTCCGCGCCGGTTAAAGGCGAGACAGGCAATACCCTCGGCCAGCAGCGTCTCCGGCATGAACCGCGACGGGCCCATGTAGAAATTATGGCAATTGCCATGCAGGAACATCGCAACCGCCCGCACCGGCAAATTCCGCGGACGATAGAAGATCCCGTCCAACGGATAGGTATCAGTCTCAATGGAGATAAGTTCGAGATTCATGCCAGCCGCCGCATCTGTAAACCGGGGTCTAATTTTCGTCAGTCTGCCGTCACCGGCAGCGGAACCAAACACCTTCGTCTATCACGTCGCCGGCGCGAGGTCCCGAGTCACGGTCTCCGTCAGATAAGTATCTATCGGTTCAACGATCCGGCCACACTCGACCGGCACGCAATCGCCCGGGAAATCCTGCTGAAAGGTCGCTCCGCGGTCCAGCGCCAAACCAATGAATCGATCGAGGTTGCGCATGGCGCCGGTCGACAGATCGTGCAGCACAACAAGCGCATGAGCCTTCTGAAAGCTGAGCTCAAGCGCGCGATCAACCCATCCGTCTGGCCGGGCCCAATCCTCAGGAATGACATTCCATAAGACGCAAGTGAAACGCTCCCGACACAGGTAGTCGAGCGCCTCACGGTTGAGCAACCGTTTGTCGAGCAGACCGCCGCCGCCGAACGGACGAAAAAACCGTCGCCGATGCGCGAGATTGCCAACAAGCGCCTCAGTACGCGCGATCTCCGACGTGGCAATTCCGCTCTCGGCGCTCATGCCCAGAGGCACGAGATGAGTAAACGTGTGGTTGCCGATCCAGTGGCCCTCGTCATGCGCACGCTCTGCAAGCTTGCGGCGGTCACGGAGCTTTTCCCCGAGGACGAAGAATGTCGATTTGATGCCGCGCCGATTCAACGTGTTGAGCACGTCCGGCGTCACATCCGGGTCCGGACCGTTGTCAAAGGTCAATGTAATCGTCGTCATGCTCTCCGCCGCATTCCCGACCAGGCCCTTGCTCGACCATCAACTCGAAAGTGTCTTCGCCGTTTGGCCGAAGAACATAAGGCGGCTCGACTCCGGCGGCTATCGCGAATAAACAGAAAATACTATTTCGATATTGGCAATAAACTGGAACCTCCATGAGCCCGCTGAACAAGAATACTCTTAACAATATCAGCATCTTATCGCTGCGTTGCTTCGCCACTGTGGTCGATACGCAGAGCTTTTCGTCTTCCGCCCGGCAACTCCGGATCGCGCCCTCATCGGTCACCAAACACGTCCAACTCGTCGAGCGCGCGGTCAAAGCCGCCCTCGTCCACAGAACGACCAGACGGGTTAATGTCACCGAAGCCGGCGAGAGATTTTATGAGCATTGCCGGACAATCCTGTCACAAATCGATAGCGCCGCCGCCATCGTCGAAACCAATGGCATCAGCGGCCACCTGCGCATCATGGCGCCGCCTTCTTTCGCCGCGGCCGCGCTCGGCCCGCGACTACCCGATTTCATGAAGAATTATCCGGCGCTGTCGGTCGATGTCATCGTCTCAAGCAGCACCCCCGACCTCATTCGGAACCGTATCGATGTGGCGATCGCGCTCCAGAAAAAGCCCCAGTCCAAATTGATGCATTTTCGGCTGGCGACATGTCGGCTGAGCCTGTGCGCATCGCCTGGCTATCTCGCCAGCCGTGGGACGCCTAGGCGGCCCGATGACCTCGTGAATCATGAGTGCCTGGCGGGTCGCCACTCCGATCTGGCGGAGGGCTGGACGCTCCGCCGCAAGAACGCCCGGAAAGTCGTGAACCCCCGCTTCAAGCTGCTATCCGACAATGGCGACCTGTTACGACAAGCCTGTCTCGGAGGCGCCGGGATCGGCATTTTCTATGATTTTCACGTCCACGACGATATTCGTTCTGGACGCCTCGTTCCGCTCCTCGCAGACTACGACCTTAACGCCCGGGACATTTTTGCGATCATCCCGCATCGCAAGTTGATCCGCCCGCAAGCCAAGGTCTTTATCGATTTCGCGCGGGCGCTAATCGGCGACTTCCCTCACTACGGATCTGCAATGGACGGCGGGCAATTATCGTCGCCCTGAACACTACCCAGATCACAAAAGGCCCGCTTTCCGAGATCCACCGCCGCACCCGTTGATAAACAATGTGACGGCTTCCCGATTATAGGCAGTGATCCGCTTCCAGTTCGGTTTCTTGTCGAGCCCGAACAGTTGCCGGGCGCGCATCGGGCCCAGAACAAGCGCCGCGAAAAGATCCGCCATTACCAGGGGATCCGATTGCCGGATCTCACCACGCGACATTCGCGATTTGAAGAACGTGGCCAGCGTCCGGTGTACCCGTTCGGGACCCACCTCAAAATAACGACGCGAAGGTTCAGGAAATCGCGCTGCCTCCGCCACGAATAGCCGATGCAGCGCGACAATATCAGCCTGAAGTACCGTCCGGGTGTAGCGTTCCGCTATTTTAAGCAGAACGGCTTCAAGCGCCTCGGTTTCAATGCCAGGCTCAAATATCAGCTCGGAAAACCGATCGCACACGCCATTGAGAATATCGACAAACAGCTTTTCCTTGCTGTCAAAGTGACTATAGACCGTCGGCTTCGACACGCCGCTTCGAGCCGCGATTTCATCAACGCTAGCGCCATTAAATCCATTCTCAACGAAGATTCGAGTCGCAGCCTCAAGAATCCGGTCGCGTGTCGCGGGACGGGCCCGCCGCGGGGGCGCCATGGCTGGGGAATCCGCTGCCACAAACCTACCGTCTGCTATGTCGTTTCAAAAAGCCAAGAACTGCCGCACTGAACTCTGCCGGCTTTTCGATATTCGAGAGATGGCCGGCGTCATCGATCACCGTCAGCTCCGCACCCGGTATATCACCCACCAGTTCGCGGGCCATATCGACGTTGGTCAATTTATCCTCGCTACCGACGACGACAAGGGTCGGCGCCTTGATGGATCCGAGATCGTTGCGCACATCCAGCATAACCGACGCTTCGATACTTTTGATATAGGACTCCTTGTGCAGCCGGCTCATGCTGTCGACCAGACTACGGAATGCCTCTTCCGTCGCATTCGGTCCGACCAGCGTGCGGGCCACGGGCTCGGCGATATCCTTCGGCTCCTTGCCGGCCAGAAGCGGCTCCTTGCGTGAGGCAATAAACGCCTTCTTCTTCTCCTCGGAGAAGCCGGCAAAACCCTTGTGAGTGTCGCATAGGGTCAACGTCAGCAACCGCGATCCGTAACGGCTCGCAAAATCCATTGCGATACGCCCGCCCATCGACAAGCCGACGACATGAGCACGGTCGGCGTTGAAATAGTCCAATACCCGCGCCAGATCGTCGGCGTAACTCCGGAAATCGAGTGGCCCCTCATAATCGTCGCTATCGCCGTAGCCACGGGCGTCCCAGGCCACCGCATGGAAATACGGCGCGAAGGCATCGATCTGGTCATACCAATTCCGGCGATTGCCGCCGATGCCGTGCATAAACACGACCAGCTCACCGGTGCCCGCATGTTCGACTGCAATACGCGGGCCTGGCCCGACTTTATCGACCTGTGTAGCGATCATACGTTCTGTCCTTGATTAACTGAGAAACGACGCGCCAACGGCTTGAGCAGGAAATGGTCAGTCAGTCCATAGATGGCCACAATGACGATGCAACAGGCGAAAACCATCGCCGCGTTCGATACGGTTTCGGCGCGCATCAGCAAATAACCGATACCGGACGAGGCACCGAATAATTCGGAAACCAGAGCTATCTTCCAGCAAATTCCGTAGGCAACCCGCAATCCGGCAACCATAAAAGGTGCCATTAATGGCAAGGTCACCTTGAAGAAGCGCCGCCAGGGGTTGCGCGTGAGGCTCGCGCCGAGTTCGTCGAGATCAGGATCGATCTGGCGAAAGCCCGCGATGGCATTGATCAGACAAAAAGGCAAAATGATCGCTGTCTGAATGAACAATACTGTCGGCGTCGAAATCTTGAACCAGACGACGCCCAATATCGCCCAGCCAACCGACGGGAAACTGTTCAGGAACGTCAGTATTCGGCGTTCAATAATCCCCTCGAGCACGGGCGCAACCCGCATCGCCGCGGCCAAAGCCAGGGCCAACGTCATGGCGATCGCGACCGACGCTGCCACTCGCCCCAGACTGACCAATGCATGATAGCCAGTGCCGCTGTCCGTGACGAAACTAGCCGCCGCCCAAAAAACGCTGACCGGGCCGGGCAACACAAACTCCGGCAATTGACGCGCACTCAACCACCAGAAAATGAGCACCGCGACAATTGCACCCTCGGCAATCACGCGCTGGGTCGTCGCCGACCGGTCGGAAGCGCTAAGCACGAGCGTACCTCCGGTCGAGCCGGCGCTGAACCGGCCGGAACAAAACCACCTCGGCGGCAACCACAAACAAGAGAATAAAAATAATAATGGCGAAGATCGTCTGGGTATCGAATTCCTGCCGCGCTACATTCAACATGTAGCCGACCCCGCCGCTGCCGCCGAACAGTTCGGACGTCAGCACGACCTTCCAGGAGACGCCAAAACTCGTGCGCAACGCCGCAAACAGATAGGGCATTAGCAACGGTGCGACAATTTTCACCGTGCGGCGCCAGGTACTGCGGCTCAGACTGCGGCCCAATTCAACGAGGTCCCCATCCAACTCCTGCAATCCCGTCCGCACATTTATAATGGTGAAAGGCACCAGAATAAGAGTGACGGCAAAGACCACGGTGACGCTGTTGAGGCCGAACCAGATCATTGCGATAAAAAGCCAACCGATACCGGAGAAGGCGTTCAGGAAAGGCGTCAACCGGCCATCGATCAGAAGCCTGAGCGGCTTGACGTAGTGAGCGAGCGCCGCCAGCGCACAGCCGAGCACGAAAGCGATCGCAATCGACAGGCAGACATGCGCCAGCGACAGTCCCAATTGTGCGACGTCGTCGCCATCGGTGAGGAAGCGTCCTATGCGGCGGGCGACCGGCCAAGGCCCTGGCAACTGATAAGACGGCACGACATGCGAATAACCCCACCACAGCAACACCATGGCCACCGTGAAGACGTGGGCCAGCACATCCGAAGCTATCGGTGCAAGCCCACGCCTTGCCGCGGCTATGGTTATCCGGTCAATCATTTTCCGGCGGCTTCGGGACGCAGCGCTTTGTCCCAAATCGCATCGCGAGCCGGCGGGGCACTTTTCAGAATACCGAGCTCTTTTGCCTTGTTCCACAGGACATCGATTGCCTTAACGTCCTGATCCGCCAATACGACCGGGAAGTCGGAAAAGCGGCTGAACCAGACCTTGAAGAATCCCGGTTCGATGTTGAATTCCTTGCCAACGGCCGGAAAAACCTCGTCGGGGTGGCTCTTGGCATATTCCATCGAGGCCAGCAAAACCCGTTGGAATTCACGATAAATTTCGGGCTTCGCCTTCAGCTTGTCGCCATAACCGGCGAGCACCGCCGACACCATCCGGAGGTGGAACTTATTCGTCAGGTCCTGAGCCGTCTGAGCGATCGGGACGAACTCGCCAGTCTGCATGGCCTTGTAAGCCTGGGCGTGAATCAATGTCGCGGCGTCTACCTTGCCGGTGGCGAGCGCTGCCGGCATTGCCGGTGCCGGCATTTCGACGAAATCGAGATCCCCGCCCTTAAGCGATACGTTCAGGCCATAAACGTCGTGCAACGCAATTCGGACGAGCGTGATGCCGGCGGAGCCCAGGGAATAGACCGCCAGCTTATTGCCTTTCAGATCGGCAACCGACTTGATCGGGCTGCCTTTCTTGACCCAGATCCCGGCGCCCTCACCCGACTCGTGATAGCGCAATCCTGCCCCCATGATCTGGAGATCGAGGCCATGTTCGCGGGCGCGCGGAATAGCCATCGCAGCCGTTTCGATCACGTCATAGGTGCGAGCCGACGTCGCCTGGATCAGAGCGGATATTTGCAGACCGCTCGCCTGGACATCGATCAGATCGGATTTGACCTTCCCATTGCGCAATGCCCAAAGCACCGCCTCGTGCGACGGATCGGCTAGGTAGCCGAACGTGACCACCTCCTTGGCCTGGGCCGGAGCACCAGACTGCAACATCAGCGCGCAGGCCAGCGCGGCCAAACCGCAACGTAAGACGGTCCTTCGGGTCATGCAAATTGCTCCTGCTGGTCGTGGGTTTCTATGCTGCTAAAAGCCGAGATAAGATGAGCCCGCATCGCTTTGAGCCCGGCATCGCCTTCAATATCGCGGGGCCGTGCCGCGGAAACCGTTACGACCTCGCTCACGACCGTCGGCTTTTTGGACAAAACGATAATCCGATCGGCGAGGTAGATCGCTTCGTCGATATCATGAGTGACAAACAGGACCGTTTTTCGGGTCTCTTGCCACAAATCAACAATCTGTCGGCGCAATCGCGTGCGCGTGTTGTGATCGAGTGCCGAAAACGGCTCATCCATCAACACAATATCGGGATCAAGGGCGAGCGCCCGGGCGATGGCGACGCGCTGGCGTTCGCCGCCGGACAGCATGGCCGGCATCTTGTGCGCATCCGCGGCAAGCCCCAGCCGAGCCAACTCTTCGCCGGCGCGCGCGCGCCGCGACGCTACGCCGACCTCCGGTTTACGCATCTCCAGACCAAAAGCGGCGTTATCGAGAGCCGACTTCCACGGCAATAACCGAGGAGCCTGGAACACAAAAGCCAGCTTCTGCCAGGCATTCTTGGGCGCCATACCCTCAACCCGAACCGACCCGCCCTGCCACGGCATCAGATCGCCGATCAGCCGCAGCGCCGTCGATTTTCCACAGCCCGACGGACCGAGCAGGCATACGAATTCGCCCGCTCCGATTTCAAAACTGAGGTTGTCGTAGATGGAACTGCCGCCGAGTCGCAGGCTGACGTTCGAGAATTCGATCGCGGGCTCAGTCAAGATCGGCATCCTTGCGTCAAGCGCCGCTGGCGCGCTTTACTACACGGTATAGTAAAGCCTATCGTCGGCCTTCCGGGCAGGCAAGCCTAATTGCATAGCACCGGTCAAAATGTGGTCGCATACAACTCTTGCGGAGAATCTTGTGGCTTTCGTCTATCGCGAATTCGACCAAACGGCGCTCGACTTCCAATATAACAATCAGGCTCAGGTCGCCGATCCAAAGCGATATTTGGATTGGTACGCCCCGGCGAGCACCCGGGCGCGGGCGAGTTTCGATCGCATTACAAATCTCGCTTATGGACCACTTCCCGACGAACGGCTTGATATTTTCGCGCCACCAGACGCACGCCCGGACGACCGCCGGCCTGTGGTCCTCTTCGTGCACGGTGGGGCATGGCGTCAGCTCGACCTCTACGGCAGCGGTTTTGCCGCCGAGACCTTTACCGCGCGTGGCGCGCTCTATGTGCCCCTCGGCTTTTCCTCGATGCCCGCCGCGGGAACGCTCGACGAGATGATCGCTCAGGTCCGGACGGCAGTCGCATGGACCTGGCACAATATTGGCGCACATGGCGGCGACCGCGACCGCATCTATGTCGTGGGGCATTCCTCGGGTGCTCATCTGGCGGCGATGACCGTCGTGACGGACTGGCCGCGAATGTTTGGCCTTCCCGCCAGTGTGATCGCGGCGGCAGCGCTCGTCAGTGGGATGTATGACCTGGAACCTGTTCGCCTCAGCTACCGCAATGAAATGCTGAAGCTCGACCGGGCGGCCGAATTACGCAACAGCCCCTGCCGCAATCTGCCATCGCAGGGACCGGACCTGCTCATTGCCTATGGCAGCCTTGAAACAACCGAATTTAAACGGCAGGGGCAATCCTTTGCCGAGCTATGGCAGCGTTGCTACGGCAATTGCCGCGAACTGGAGATCAGCAATCAAAATCACTACGAACTGATCGAGACTTTGACCGACCCGACAAGCACGCTCACCACGGCCGTGATCGACAGATTTGAAATATAAAAATCGCGGTCAAAAACGCGCCGTTAAGAGCGGACGATCTTCAACAACGGAACTGATGGCCTACAGACGGTCGACTTTTGCGACCGTCTGCCTCATCGATCGGCTGGCTTTCCATCTCGCCGATTCAATATAAAGGCCATATTGGCGATCGGCGCCGACCCTTGGCGCATCCCTCATGGTACCCACCGCGAAGCAGGGCTACCGGTACAGGTAAATCGGACTTGTCCAGGCCCGCGTGCCATCTTCCTGCGCCAATCGGATAAAGATCGGATTGTCACCGGTATCATGCAGCTTGATCGGGCGCTTGAACTTGACGGCGCGACTTTCGTTGTGGGTCGGCAGCCGCGAGACTTTCAGAAAGCGCGGAAGTTCGCCCGATTGATCGAACACCTGATCGTCAAAACCGATATCGGCAACCGCGAGTTCGCAGGTCACTAATGGCGTCTGAATTGCCAAACGGCCGGCGTTGCGGCCCTTGATGACGACGTCAAAGCCGCCAAAGTTGCCGGTGGTCAGCGCCTTCCACGACAGACCATTTGTTCCGACAGACGTCAGGGCTTTATCGCGGTTGAAAAAATTGATCGGTTGGGCGTTGACGATCTCATTATCGCTGAACGACGCGGTTCCGTCCCACACCACTTCACGGAAACGCCCGCGATATTCAGCACCTTCCCAGATCACTCGAATCCGTTCGCCGAGATCCGCCGGCGTGTAAGGTCGCACGGTCTCGATCAATTCGCAGCCATTGAAAATATCGATCCGCTCGATGGCCGCCGCTGCGACGATATCGACGGAAAGTTCAACCTCACCGTCCGGTAAATGAACGATATCGCCGATCAAGGCCTCCGACGCCGGACGACCCACGGCCGGCCCTAGCGCGGGATCGTCGTGGTACAGAATGCCTGGCTCGCTCAACGCAGCCCGCACGTCAATGACCATTCGCCCGCCAGGACCGCCGCTGGTGGCGTAGTGACGCCGTTTACGGAGACAATCCAGCAACGCAGCCCGGCTGAGCTCGGACATCAGATAACACGTTAGCCCCCCGATGGCGCCGAATTTGCCGGCGCCGGCATAGCTCGCGCCTGGCCTGCCCTTGTGACCGTCGGAATTGGCGACAATACCGACCCGATACCCGGCCCTAAATGCATCCTGCACGAGCCACTCGAACGTGCCCCAGGACGAATGCACTTCGACCGAACGCTCAAACCGCCCATCATGGGCAAGTACGATATCAGCGTAGCGTCCGCCACAATGGGCAAAGCAGACCACGTCGAATTCCTTGTGACGCGCGAACGCGTCAAACAAGGAATTGGCGGTATGGCAGTCATTTCCGATATCGCTATGGTCTTCCACCAGCGCATGCGAAGAACGCCGGATGACCCGGCCCTCCTCCGGAAAATAAACATTGCGATCGCCACCAAGCGCCGTGTTGCCGGACCATTCGTATCCCGGCAAGGCGACGAACCGGCCGGGCTCGTCATAAGCAGCAGTGAGCCGATTCAATTCGTCCCAGAAAGCACCGGTAATCTGAAAATCGTTGCCTTGATGGCCGCAGGCATCCACAAAAGCCCGGTCGCGGGCGAAGGCAAAATATTCATCCGCGCTCCCGGTCCCGATTGTCTCCTCCGATTGGCCGTGCAGATCGCCCCAGAACTGCACCAACTCCTCGGGCGCAACGCGCAACGGATTTGTCACGGCCACAACCGCCCCGTCCGCGTCGACCAGTTCCACCCGCGCTTCACCCGGCTCCCGCACAGAAAGGCCGCTGATTTCAAAAGCAAACGGCCCCGGCTTGAGTTCGATCTGTGTCGGCAAACCATCGATCTCGCCCTGCGCCCGCAAAGTCAGCGTCGTGTCGCAGCGGTCGGAGGGATTGCCCCATTTGTCTTCGCCCTTCAACTTAAGCGAAAAAGCCTCACCCGGCCGCCACAACGTCGGCAGCACGGCAATGAACCGTTCCGGCGCGCCCGGCACGATGCGTATGACCGGCTGCACCGGAAGTGGCTGATAATTGAAAGTCGCAATCGGGTCGACAAGGACGCGGAACTCAAAGGTACCTTCGCAGAAAGTCTGCATCCTCATGCCCGGCGAACCAAAATCAGTCACGCCGAATTTGACAACGATCTGGTCACCTTCCGACAGGAAACCGCGTACTACCTTGATATAAAGCGTGCGATCCCAAGGCCGCACGTTGCCTTTCGGGTCAAAGCGAACTTCGAGAATGGCACCGTTGGATGCCTCAACCGTGGTATAGTTAGCCGCCGCCTTGTCCGTAAATTGCGGGTTACTTTGGTCGGACGCGAAACGAAAGCAGATCCGCATCGAACCGGAATCATCAATGCCATAGAAGCCGGCAGTGTAGACCAGTGTAAAAGTCGCATATGAGCCCGCCTCGAAGGAGCCGGTCGGCGATATCGTCGCGGTTCCAAGCAGCTCGGGCGCGATCGCGGCACGGATTGTGCCGCTGTTCATCGCCTCCCAAGGACGCTCCTCGCCCTGAAGCGGTCCGGCATTCTTGTTCATTGCAGCACTCTCTTCTACTTGATGAGATGGATAAGCACGCTCGATAACGGCGGGTAATAGGAAATGATCATCAGATCGATTATCATCACGCCGATATAGGGCGCGATGGCCACGACGATCCGCTCGAGCGGGACCTTGGTGATAGCTGACGCAATGAACAGATCTACGCCGAGCGGCGGCGTCACCGTCCCGATCGACAGGTTTACCGCCATGATAACGCCAAGCAGCACAGGATCCACGCCGAACGAGACAGCCGCGGGATAGAGAATCGACGTCAGAATGACGATTGCCGCCGCTGCATTCATGATGCAACCGGCCAGCAACAGCAGGATATTAACAAACAGAATATAGACGACCTGATTACCCGCAGTTACCGCGAGATAATGCGATATGTTCTGTGGGATTTGCTCGATCGTCAGCAGCCAGGCGAAAACCCCGGCATTGTTCATAATAAACATCACGATTGCCGACGACAGAACCGCCTTGAGGAAAGCCTTGTACAAGGCCTTCAAGGTCAGTTCGCGATAGAAAATCCCGACGATCAGGCCGTACAGGACGGCGACCACCGCAGCTTCCGTGGGCGTAAAGATGCCGCCGTAGATGCCGGACAATATGATCACTGGCATCATCAGCGGCCAGAAGGCGCGCTTGAAGCTGACGTAGATGTGACGCAAGCCGGCGAAGTCGGATGCTTCAACGTTCTCGTAACGGCTCAGATACCAGTTGGTGGCAAGAATGCTGAGACAGATCAGGATGCCGGGCAAAAAGCCCGCAATAAAAAGATCGCCGATCGAAACGCCGGTCACCACGCCATAGAGAATCATCAAGATGCTGGGTGGGATGATCATGCCCGGCACGCCGGCAGCGGCGATGGTCGCGGCGGTATAGGACGGGCGATAACCACGTTCCTCCATCGGCCCATTCATTACACCGCCGATGGCTGCGACCGTGGCGGCGTTCGAGCCCGATAGAGCCGCGAAGAATCCGGAACTGACGACCGCCACCGCACCCAGACCGCCGCGCATATGGCCGACCAAGGCGCCGGCAAAGCCGACCAGCCGACGCGACATGCCGCCAATTGACATGATTTCGCCAGCCAGAATGAAAAACGGGATCGCCAGCAATGGAAACGAATCGTTGGTCGTCACCATCTGCTGCACGATGATTTCGAAACTGATGCCGCCAGCGGCCATGCCAATGACACAGGCAAGCCCGAGACTTACTGCGATCGGCACGCGGATCAACAGAAGAACCAGTAACGAGACGAAGATGACGGTGGCGCTCATGACAAGGGTGCTCCACGGCGTTCCATGGGATACATCTCAGCCATCCGCCTGGCTGGGCTCGATCGTGCCCGACGCCGCGGTCAGCCGAGCCTCGGCATCCGGCAACAGCGCTTCGAGTGAATAAATCAACATGAAAAACGCCCCGACCGGGACCGCCGCATAGACGTAGCTCATGGAAATCTCGAGGGCGGGCGACTGCTGGGGGTAGACCAGCGTCACGATGCGAACGCCGTAGACAATTAGAATGGCGAAAAACACGATGCATAGCCCATTAGCCAGCGCCAGCACCGGCCGCTTTAGCCTCAGTGGCAGCCAATCGACGAACATCTCGACCGCGGCATGCATATTGTGGCGCAACGCCACCGCCGCCCCGAGGAATACCGACCAAACGAACAGATAGCGCACGACTTCCTCGGGAAACGCCAGCGAACTGTTGACGACGAAACGGAAGAACACCGCCATCGCCGCAAGCACCACCATGACGGCGAACGCCGCCACAGAGAGCGCGCCTAGGATATGTTCCGATAGGTTCAAAGACTTCCGGATCAGGTTCATGACTGCGTTTCCGCATCCGAGGACAATTCACGGGCAATCGGCGCGGGACATCGGGATACGACATCCCGCGCCGAAGGCGTGGCCGCCTATTTGGTAGCAACAGCGTCTTTAATCAGCTTTTCGCCGATCTTGCTGCGGTACTGATCCCAGACGCCCTGCATCTTCTCCTGGAAAGCCTGCTTTTGCGCGTCGGTAAGATCGATCACCGTCATGCCATGGGCCTTCATTTGTTTCAGATAGTCCTCGTCGCTTTTGTTTAGCTCCTTGCGTTCCCAAGCCTGGGTTTCGAGCGCGGCATCCTTGAACATCGTCTGGACAGCCGGCGGCAACTTGGCCCAGGTCTTCTCGCTGATCAGCACCATAATGCCGGCCCACTGATGATGGGACAGGGTAATGTAGCTCTGGACCTTGTCGAAACCGAAGGCGACGACATTACCGACCGGGTTGTCCTGGCCGTCGACCGTGCCCTGCTGAAGGCCGGTGAACACCTCACTGAGCGGCATCGGCGTCGGGTTTGCGCCGAGCGCCTTGAAGGTCGCGACGTTAAGCGGATTGTTCACCACGCGGAACTTAACGCCCTTCATGTCGTCGGGCATGTGCACGGGAGTCTTGCGAGTCGTAATGGTCCGAAAGCCGCTCTCGTACATGGCGAGGGTGCGGATCCCGACCTTCTTAAGCAAGCCGGCGTAAAGCTCCTGCCCAACTGGACCGTCGGCGACATGATAGGCGTGCTCGGCATCGCGAAATAGAAACGGCAGATAGAACAGATCAAGTGGGTGATAAAACGACGCGGCATTGGTTGTCGGCGCAAGCGCCATGTCGACGGCGCCGATTTGCATGCTCTCGATCAATGCCCGTGCATCGCCGATCGTGCTGTTCGGATAGACCGAAATCTTGATTTTTCCGGCAGTCTTATCGCCGATGATTTTGGCGAACATCGCGGCGGCTTGGGCCAAAGGATGCTTTTCGTTGTAGGGATGGCCGAATTTCATCGTCAGGCTTGGAATATCGGCTGTCTGCGCGACTGACGGCACGCTGCCAAAGGACAAAAGTGCGGGAAAAACGAATGCCAGCGCCACGCTGGTGCGTGCGAGAAAGCCACGCCGGGACGGTTGGCCCTGGCCAACCGCGCTTCGCCTGGATACTGAATACGCCATAAAAGCCTCCACTGAATTGGGATGGTTCTCGTCCGGCACGATCACACCCGGTTGAAAGTCGGTCGTCTGGTCTCTTCTCGCTCCTCGGCCGGCGTACCGCGACGGCACACAGGCCTCGAATTTTTCTATGCCGCTAACGAACGGGTATTCTCCAGCGGCGCGTCCACCAGCTCCAGTTCGCAATCGACCGGCGGCACATAGATCCTTTGAAACGTAATCGGCTCGCGCCGGCGACTGGTAGCGAGAATTTGCAGGCGCATGCAGGTCACACGCGCCGCCACTCCGATCGCCTTGGCGACATCCACCGGCGGCTTCATCACCTTCGCCGTCTGATCGACTGCGAGCGTCGGCGCGTCGAACTCGTCGCTGAGCACTTGCTTGAGGTTGACGCTTTCCACCGTCGACTTCGGCAGTCTGAGCAACCGCTTGAACCGCGCCATACCGAAATACATCTCGCTCCAGCATGAAAAACGGTCGTCGATATTAACGAGGCGCCGGATCTGCACGAAGCCGCCGCCATCCGTGCCCAAAGCTCTGATGATATCCGCATCGCCGTCGACCTGCTCACGACCGACCAATTTGGCGTAGACCGGCAAAAGCGCACCGCTCCGCGGATCGCGGAAACGATAATGCCAGAGTTGGCTAAGTGCTCGCCGTGTTCCTCGGGCAAAAGTCCCTTTACCGTGCTGACGCTCAACCTCGCCGTCGCGCATCAGCAGGTTCAGCGACTTCTGCGCCGTGCCCAGACTGATACCCAAAGCCGCGCACAGGTCACGCTCGCCAGGCAGCTTCTCCCCGTCCCGGATCCGTCCAGCGGCGATCATCCTGGCGATAGCGTTGTAAAGCTGCGCGGTCTTCGACAGACCCGGTTGCTGCGCGTCGCCGAACGCATCGACGATGGTCTGGAGCGCGACGGAACGACCGACGTCTGTCACGGCGATGGCACTCCCCTGCATGGTCAATCGGCCCTGTCCTGCGCGAACCTGAAGTCGACGACGCCAGACTGCACCCGCACGACTACAGAGCACAAGAGCTATATAGCTCATTGTTTGGGCAAAATGGGTGCAAAATTTCGCCGGATGGCTGCTTTGCTGAGCGGTCGGCCGGGCCGCCGCGCCGCCCGAACCGCTCAAACGCCTTTGATGAAGCACGCTATCGCCATCATGAGCGGCTGACTAAAAACATCGACAAGAGCTCCGCCTGCGCAAAGTTTGACCTTGCGACTCCGAGCACGTGGGCCAATGATGCCAATGTCCACAAGGTCGTGCGGGAGAGATCAACGCACGTGCGTTGGCGCCGAAGGAGCACCCCCCCAGGAAACTCTCAGGCACAAAGACCGCACGGCTGGACAATCTGGAGAGCGGCACGACGCCTGACCGGCGTCATGCCCACCGAAGGGGAAAGCGTGGCTCGTTCGTGACAAGCCATGCGCAAACTCTCAGGTACCGCGGACAGATGGGGATCGACGTTCCGTCATCGACGGAACAAATGTGACCCTATCGCGGAGCAGTATCGTGCCTCACCATATCGCCGTAATCGGCGCCGGCATTACCGGCGTCACTACAGCCTATTTGCTATCGCAGGAAGGCTATCAGGTCAGCCTCATCGAGCAGCAGCGCTATCCCGCCATGGAGACGTCGTTCGCCAATGGCGGGCAACTTTCCGCCAGCAATGCCGAAGTGTGGAATCGCTGGCCGACCGTGCTCAAGGGCCTTTCCTGGATGCTGCGCAACGACGCGCCGCTCCTCGTCAATCCCAAGCCCAATTGGCACAAGCTGTCATGGATGGCCGAATTTTTCTGGAACATCCGCCACTACAAAGCCAACACAATCGCGACTGCCCGGCTTGCGATCGCGGCCCGCGAAGAATTGTTCGCGATGGCGGAGCGCGAAAATATAGACTTCGACCACGAGAAACGCGGCATTCTGCATGTCTACCGCAACAAGGACGACTACGATCACGCCTGTGTCGTCAACAACCTCTTGAGCCAGGGCGGACTGGATCGGCGCGCCGTATCGGATACGGAAATCCGGAGCATCGAGCCCGCGTTGCAAGAGCGCTTCCACGGCGGCTTCTTTACAGAATCGGACTCAACCGGCGACATTCACAAATTTACTCGCGGCCTTGCCCGCGCCTGCGAGCGGCACGGAGTCCGGCTCTTATCCGACCGCACCGTGCTGACGATCGATGGCGACCAAACCGGCGTTCGGCTTGCCACGACAGCCGGGCCCTGCCCCGGTCCACGCGATATCGTCGAGGCCGATGGCGTTGTGATATGCGCGGGTGTCGCCAGCCGCAAACTCGCGCGCGACCTCGGCGACCGGCTCAACATCTACCCGGTCAAAGGCTACTCGATCACGGTTAATCTGGCGGACGCCGTGTCCCGCACCGCCGCGCCCTGGGTCAGCATCCTCGACGACGATGCCAAGATCGTCACCAGCCGCCTTGGACCGGACCGGTTCCGTGTCGCCGGCACCGCCGAATTCAACGATTTCAATCGAGATATTCGCGACGATCGGGTCCGCCCTCTGATCGCCTGGACGCGCCGGCTTTTCCCGGATGTCGATACCGACAGCGTGATTCCATGGAGCGGCTTACGCCCAATGATGCCGACCATGATGCCGACGGTCCGCACCAGCCGGCGACAGCGGGTGTTCTATAACACCGGGCACGGCCATCTCGGCTGGACGCTCGCCGGCATCACTGCACGGATGACCGTCGATCTCATCCAACAGACGATCCGACCTACCTGAGGCCCGCCGCCGACCGCTTGCAATGACTGCTTGCGAGTGCCGGCCGGCCTAGCGACCTTTCGCCAAGGCCAGGCCAGCACCCGTTTCATCATGCTTTTCTTGCTCTCACATTTGGAATGAGTTCAGCCGTTCATGACCGCAACGTCCGCCCCTCAACGTTCTCGCAATGCTTGTCGTTACTGCCAAGGAAAATTCGGCCTGATCCGGTACCGCAGAGCCGGACGACAATATTGTTCTCGCCTCTGTCATCAGTCAGATGGCGTCAATGCCGTAACGCCCAGCAAGGCATGGGCTTTCCTGACCGCCTGGATGCACGGACTGGCCGGGAGCCGTTAGCGGCAAACGCCTCATTCGACCAGACCGCTGAGGATAACTTCAGCAACCTGTGTCTCAACCTGTCGCCAAAGCGATCGCTTCGACTTCGATCTTGAAACCGAAATGCAGTCCGGGCGCTGGCACCACCGCCCGCGCCGGCCGCGCGATGCCTGCCCACTCGGCGTAGATCGCATTGAAGACCGGCCAATCGTTTATGTCAGCAACATAGACCCGCACTTGCGTCAACCGATCGACCGAACTACCGGCGGCCACCAGCGCGACCTTGACATTCTCGAGCGCCTGCCGCGCCTGACTTTCGAATGGCGCTTCATTCAGCTTGCTGCCGTCGGCGGCAATCGGCAACTGCCCGGACACGAACACAAAGCCGCCGCCCACCACGGCATGGCTGTAATGACCGCCCGGCTTGGCCACGGCTTCCGGATTAATCGCGACAATTCCTTCAATCAAAGCAAACACTCCCGATACGGATAATACCGACTTATACGGCACCGACAGCCCCAACCTGGGCTTATAATCGATGCATGACCCAATCGCGGAATGCCTTTACCATCGGCATTTCCGCCCGTTCAAGCGACGACACGACGTGATAGCCTGCCAGCGACGGCAGACGCACCGAGAACGGCTCGACCAGAACGCCGGACGCCAGATCTGCCGCTACAACGGCAGTACGTCCCATCACGACGCCTAGTCCATCGACCGCCGCCTGGATCGACGGAAACAGCAGATCGCAAGCAATCTCATCCTCGAACTCAAGATCGGGCACACCGGCCTGCTCCAGCCACATCGGCCACTCGTCCCGCAATGCGAAAGATGACGTGCGGATCACGGTGTGTTTCCGCAGATCCTGCGGCCTGCGCAGCTTCAGACCCGTCTTGAGCAATCGCGGGCTGCAAACCGGAAACACTTCCTCTTCAGCGATCTTATGGGCCTCAAAGCCACGCCAGTCGCCGGTGCCGTAACGAATCGCGACGTCGTAATCATGGTGTTGCAGCAGATCGAACGACACCACGGTTCCGATCCGCAACAGGATGTCCGGGTACATTCGCCGGAAATCCTTGAGCCGCGGAAACAGACATTTAACGGCAAACGCGGTGAGACACGCCACCGTCAGCACATTGCCGCGATTGCCGTCGAGTACCCGATCGGTCGCCGCCGTGATCTGGGTGATCGCGCTGCGCACGGATGTCAAATATTCATGTCCGACGTCGGTCAGCCGGATAGCGTTGCGATGCCGCGTAAAAAGCGGAATTTGCAGGAGGTCTTCGAGATTCTTGATCTGGTGACTGACCGCGGTCTGCGTCAGATTCAATTCGGACGCCGCGCGGGTGAAGCTCTGGTGCCGGGCCGCCGCTTCGAAAGCACGCAAGCACATAATGGAAGGCAACGGCTTCCGCATGAATCGTGGCTTTGACCGGTTCGGGGACGAGCGAACATCAAGGTATCAATATTTCTCATGTCATGTCCAATATTTTATGCTTTGCCTCCCGGCGCGCCGTTGCCGATACATCCTCCCGAAGTCTGACCCAGACAGACACTCAACAGGGAAGAGCACCGAGCGATGTCGGAACTGTTCGTCTGCAACGCCGCCGAACTTGTCGAAGGCGGACGCAAGCTGATTGCCAACGGCGCCGACCAGATCGGCGTCCTTCGCGCCGGCGGCGCGCTGCATGCCTTTCTCAATGTCTGTCCGCATCAGGGCGGCCCGGTTTGCGAAGGCCTAGTCGTCCATAAGGTCGAAGAAATCATCGACGCCGATAAGACCTATCGTGGCATGCGGTTCAATGCCGATGTGCTGCATATCGTCTGCCCTTGGCACGGCTGGGAGTTCAATATCGCGACGGGGCGTTGCGCCGGTGACGGCAAACTCGCACTGAAGCGATATCCCGTGATCGAACGTGACGGTGGCATCTATGTCGCGATCTAACGCACAGACAATCGCACCGGCCGATATCGACGTCGAAGCGCTTCGGCGCGAGGTCGAGAACCTCGTTGAACGCATGGACGATACTGCCGGCCTCATTGACGCCTTGGTCGACCGTGGCGCGGGTGAATGCCTGCCCGACGCGGCCTTGCAGGGGCTCTTCAAAGCCTGCGTCCGGCTTTACGCCCAAAAGATCGACGCCGGCGACCGAATCACGCCCTGCGGCAACACCGCCGATATCAGCGCCACAAGCATCATGGTCACCACTTCCGGCCTGCTGAAAGGTGCCAACCTCGAGCTGTTCGAGCTTGGCATGTGGCAGAGCTTTTCGGGCACCCGTTAAGAGGCATTCGATGCGCATCCGTTCCAGCGACCCCGCTTACGACCTTCATATCGAAGGCTATAACACCAGCCATCATCTCGGAAACGCGCGCAAACAGGCCGACGCGCGCGGGCTCGACGACGTCCTGATCGTCGACGTCGACTGCCACCACTACGAAACCGACAATTTTGAACCGATTCTGGAATTCATCGACGACCCGGCGCTGCGCCATATCGCGTTGAATACCTATAAATACAAGGGTCCGGCGGCCATGCTGTACGACCAGCCCGGCTATCAGGATGTCGGCGGTCGCGTCACCCGCTACCTGACCCGTAAAGGCGAGAAGATCGAGGAGACCGGCGGCCACCGCGAAGTCGAACAAACGCTGCGCTGGATGAACGCACTCAGCGTCGACTATGCCTGTCTGTTTCCGACCCCGATGCTGTTTCTCGGGCTGCACCCGCAGGCCGAAGTCGAGGTTGCCCTGGCGCGGGCCTATAACCGCTGGATTACTGAAGTCATCCTGCCGTCAAACCCGCGGCTGCGTTCGATGCTCTATCTTCCATTCAACGATCCGGAAGCGACCTATCGGACCGTCAATGAATTCGCCGGCAAGCCTGGCGTCATCGGTTTCATGGTGGTGTCGACGCGCTACAAGCCGGTTTACGAAAACGCCTATATGAAGACCTATGCTTTCCTCGAGGAAGCCGGCCTGCCGCTATCGTTTCACGCGTCCTATCACTGGAACGACCAACTAACGTCCTTGAGCAACCGGTTCATCACCGCGCATGCTGTTGGCTTCACGTTTTTCAACGCCGTCCATTGTGCAAACTGGGTCGTCAACGGACTGCCCGAGCGTTTCCCCAAGCTCAAGGTGATCTGGATTGAGTCGGGCCTCGCCTGGATTCCCTGGCTGATGCAACGTCTCGACAACGATTTCCGGATGCGGACTTCAGAAGCACCGGCGCTCAAGCGACTGCCGAGCGAGTACATGCGCGATATGTTCTATACAACGCAGCCTATGGAAATGGTGAACAACCAGGAAGCGCTCGAACTCACCTTCAAGATGATCAACGCCGACACGCAATTGCTCTATTCGTCTGACTATCCGCACTGGGACATGGATCTGCCGAGCACCATCTGGGACCTGCCGTTCCTCAAGGAACAGTCCAAGCGTAACATCCTCGGCCTTAACGCCAAACGGGTCTTCAACCTCGATATCAGCAATCAATTTCCCAATGGTGTGAAGGGCGGATAGCGCGCGGGATGGCGATGGGTGCCAGTAACGGCATCCATGAGCGCATTTCATGTTCTGAATGAATTTAATTCGATTGCCGCCTGAAATCAGGTCTGGTCACTTGCGAATTATATTTCTCTCCGCTGCAGAGGCCGCGCGCGGCCGGCAGGTGAAGCCTCATCAAGACAACCGCGAGACGTGCCGATGGCCGATGGCCAAAACACATTGTCAGGGAGTAGAATCCTGGCCGCGGTCAAAGCCAGCGGCGTCAGCTTCGTTCTGTCGGTACCAGACATCACGACCAGCGACGGCCTGTTAAGGCCATTGGCCAACGACAAGGAATTAAGGCTGATCCGCGTCAGCAAGGAAGATGAAACCATCGGCATCAGCGCGGGCTTGTGGGCCTGCAACACGAAATCGCTGATCCTGATTCAGAACACCGGCTTTCTCGATTCGATCAACGCCATCCGCTGCATCGGCGTCGAATATCGGCTGCCGATCTGCATGATGATCGGCTTGCTGGAAAAGGAATCCGGACGCCCACCGTCACGGTCCGACAAGTTCGGCGTCAAGATCGTCGAACCGATCCTCGACGTACTCGGAATTGACCACGCCCTGATCGACAACGATGACGATGTCGAAAGGATCACACCGGCAATTTTGAATGCCTATCGGGACTCGCGTCCGGTCGCGCTTCTGATCGGGCGGAGTCCGCAGCCATGAAGCGCGACGAGGCCTTTCGCATCCTGGCGCGCCACCTCGCCGGGGACATCGTCGTTGCGACCTATACATCGGCATTCGAATGGCTGGTGGCCCGCCCGGACGATCCGCTTAACTATGTCGCGGTCGGCGTCATGGGGCTCGCCTCCTCGCATGGCCTCGGCCTGGCGCTCGGCCGGCCGACACGCCGCGTCGTGGTCCTCGACGGCGATGGCAGCCTGCTGATGAATCTCGGGACGCTCGCGACCATTGCCGCGACAGCGCCGCCAAACCTCTATCATTTCGTCTGCGAAAACGGCAGCTACGAGGCGAATGGCGGCCATCCGATCCCCGGCCAGGGCATCATCGATTTTGCCGGTCTCGCCACATCGGCCGGTTATCGCGCCAGCCACCGTATCGGCGAACTCCACGATCTTGAGACAAAACTGCCGGCACTTCTCGCGCAGCAAGGGCCTGTCTTTGTCGACCTCAAAGTTACCGCGGGAGTAGCGCCTCCAAAGAACTATCCGCACCTGCATAGCGCCGAGGCGCGTGCGGCATTCCGCAGGGCCATCAATCCATAAGAATTCGGAACAACCGAACTGATCCAACAAAAAAGCAGGGAGAGATAAAATGAAGCGACGTCAACTATTGGGCGGCCGATGGCCGCAGCTCGGACGCAGGCTCGCGCTAGGAACAGTGCTATTAGCGGCGACGACCGCCCTGACACCGGCCCACGCCGACAGCTATCCGTCCAAACCGATCACGATCGTGACGCCGTTTGCCGCTGGCAGCGTCACCGATGCAACCGCCCGCGTCATCGCTAAATTCATCTCGGACAAGCTGCATCAAACCGTCATCGTCGAGAACAGATCCGGCGCCGGCGGCATGATTGCGGCCAACGCAGTCGCTCGGGCCGCTCCGGACGGCTACACCTTGCTGTTGACGACGAACTCGACGCACTCGGCGGCACCCGGCCTGTTCAAGCACGTGCCCTACGATCCGATCAAGGATTTTACGCCGATCGCGCGGATCGGCAGCTTCCCCTCGATCGTGGTCGCCAACAACAAGACCGGCATCCATTCGATGGCGGAACTGGTCGCCAAGGCCAAGGAAAATCCGGGCAAGCTGTCTTACGGTCACGGTAACAGCACCGGCCAGATCACCGGCGAAACGCTGAAGTTCCGCACCAAGATCAATATCGTCAGGGTGCCCTACCGCAGCAATCCTATCGGGATCACCGACCTGATCGGCGGCCAAATTCAAGTGATGATCCCCGACATGAACACCGCTTTACCGCAGATCAAGGCGCACAACATGGTGCCGCTTGCCGTTCTCACCAAACAGCGAAGCAAGCTGCTGCCCGACGTCCCGACCCTCGACGAAACGGTCATGCCGGGCTTCGACCTGTTGGCCTGGGCCGGCCTGTTCGGGCCCGCCGACATGCCGCCCGATGTCGTCACGACGATCGCCAAGCAAGTCCATGCCGCCCTCGAAACCGAGGAAATCAAGGACCGCTTCGCTAAATCCGGCATCGAGGTCTACTGGAGTGATCCAGCCGAGTTCAAGAAATTCGTGGCCACTGAACTCGTAAAGTGGACGTCACTGATCAAGGAAGCGGGCATCAAGCCGGAATAGCCCGACGCCTTCGACCAGCGCACCGACCTCCCCCACCACAAACGGAGGCCGGCGCTTTTTCCATGGCCGACCGCTGGCTCGGGTGAAACCTGAATTTCGATGTCAACGCCGACATTCAAACATCCGGGAACCGGACAAAAAAGGCGGCTGCCGATATTGCAGCCGCCTGAAAACTCCAGCGGCGCGTTGCCGCCTCCTATGGCACTACAGCTTCATCGAGATGTTCGCCTGCTTGGCGACGACCTTCCACATCTTGAGGTCGGCGATCATCTTCTGCTTAACCCCTTCCGGACTGTCTCCGACCACACCCAGATTGAGCTTTTTGGCCTTATCCTGGAATTCCGGCGTCGTCAGCACCTGACGCACCGCCTTGTTCAAGGTCGCAATGATCGGGGCCGGCGTTTTCGGCGGCGCCCACATCCCGCTCCAATCGGTCACGACGACACCGGGCACACCCGCTTCCGCCATTGTCGGAACATCAGGCAAATCAGCGAGGCGCTGCGGCGCAGTCGTTGCCAGAATTCGGATTGTACCCGATTTCATCTGGCCGATCACCGGCGGCGGGCTCGGCAGGGCAAACAGCACGTCGCCAGACATCACGGCCAGCACCATATTGCCCGCGCCTTTATAGGGCACCCGCGTCAGCTTAAGGCCAGCTTTCTGCGAGAACAATTCGGTTCCCAACCAGAACACGCTTGAAGACGACGCATAATTGGCCTTCTCCGGATGGGCGTTGGCATAAGTCACGAGATCCTGAATGGTCTTGAACGGCGAATTGGCCTTGACCACGACGAGCAACGGGAATGTGACAATATCGGTGATCGGGCTGAAATCGGTCAAAGTATCGTAAGGCAGATTTTCATAGATCGCCGGGTCCATCACCATGCCGTCGCAGGCGGTGAACAACAGCGTATAACCGTCCGGAGCCGCCTTCTGGACATATTGCGCGCCGATGATCGATCCGGCGCCCGGCTTGTTCAAAACAACCACGGTCTGCTTGAGGATATCGGACAGTCCGGCTGCCACCATCCGGGCGGCAATATCGGTGCCACCGCCGGGACTATAGGGCACAATCAGCGTGATCGTTCGGCTCGGATAGTCTTCCGCCCATAGCGGCCCCGCCCCGGCCAACGTGGCGGCGGATGCAGCGGAAAGAGCCAGTGCGCGCCGTCGGGTTATCGATCGTATCATAGGTAGCCCTCCTCTGGTGACGGCACCCTTTTTATGTGGGTGCTCGGGTGAAACTGGAGCTCCTGCCGGGGAATCACTCGCCGCGCGATAGCGGCGGACTCGAATAGCCCGGTGTCACATGCGCATCGATCAGATAGGGTTTTCCAGCGGCGACGATTTCAAGACCGCGCCGGATGGCGTCTTCCAGCTCGGGAACGGTCTGGATCGGACCTTCCGCCTCGACGCCTTGCGCGCGCGCAAGCCCGGCCAGGTCCGGCGCGGGATCATCAATGCGCTGACCGATCCAGCGGTTCTCGACCGGCCGGCCACGCACTTTCGCCACGGCTTCCTGATGAATCTCGTCGTTGAAATTCGAGCGATTGTTGGAAACGATAAACAGCGCCGGCAGTTGATAACGCGCCGCAGTCCATAACGCGGTGACGCCCTGAAGAAAGTCGCCATCGCCCAGAACCGAGACCACAGTCCGCCCGGAATCGAGCAGCGCCAACGCAGCGCCAACCGTCAAGCCGGGTCCGGCGGCAAGACCCGCTCCACCGTCATGGCCAAGGAAATCCAGCGGCCCATGGAAATGGTAGGCGCTGCCCGACCAGCCGATGGTCACATGCGCCATGCTGATCTCATAACCGGCCCGAAGCTTCTGCAACGCGACTTCGATATCGCGCGGCGCAATCTCCTTCGCCGCGTTGACGCTATAGACCGCCGCCCGCGTCTTGTTGCGGACATCGCCCGACCACTTCACTTTGCCGGCAAGCTTGCGTTCGATCACCGGTAGCAAGTGCTCGACGAATGAATCGGGACCGGACTGTACGTTGACGTCGGCCGGCGGCACGCCGAAATAATCCATGCTCCAGCCACGATGCAGTGCCGCATCGAGCGAGACATGAGTGACCTTGGCAGCCAAATGTGAGGTCCTGCGGGTCACCTGCTGGAACAGACCGTTCAGATCGACCCAATCCAGGCTCAGGATGGCGTCCGCCTGACCGATCGCGGCCTTACCTTCGGCAGCCAGCCAGAACGACGGTGGTGCCGCCAGCAAAGGATGGTCGGTTGGAAACGCAGCCCGCTCGCGAATCGAGGTGAGGACCGAAGCACCGAGCAACTCGGCCAGCCGCACACGCCGATCCCAGGTCGCCTGACTACGCGATCCCCGTCCGATCAACAGCAGAGGCCGTTCCGCCGCGATCAGGGTTTCGGCGACGGCTTCGATCACATCGTCATGGGCCCGCGGCGACGCCAGTTTCGGATAACGGGCCATGTCCGGCAGTTCAATCGGCCGGGCAAGTTTCTCCTCCTGCAAGCCAGCGTCGAGGCAGATATAAACCGGCGAGCGCGGCTCGACGCTCGTGATCTGCATGCCCCTGATAAAAGCCTCGACAATTCCCTCGGGCGATCGCGGTTCGTCATCCCATTTGACGAAGTCGCGGATCAGAGCGCCCTGGTCCTTGGCAGTGTGAATCCAGTCGATCCAGGGCCGCCGCTTCTCCGGTGCGACAGGCCCCGTGGCGCCAATCACGACCATCGGCATCCGGTCGCAATAAGCGTTAAAAATGCCCATCGAACCGTGGAGCAAACCGACATTGCTGTGCAGCACCGCCCCCATCGGCTCGTCGGTGGCCTTGGCGTATCCATGCGCAATTGAAACAACGTGGTCTTCATGCAGGCACAGCAACATACGCGGCGCATCGTTGCCGAGATAATTGACCAGACTGTCGTGAAAGCCGCGATAGCTCGCGCCGGGATTTAACGCCAGATACTTCAGGCCGATCTTGCGCACCATCGCGGCGGCGACATCGCTCCCCCATCCCAATTCCACATCGGCGTTAGGGCGAACAGGCGTATCCGATTTCATGCGCGTTCCTACCGAGAATGCATTTCTATTTTTTGCGAAACGATAGCAACGCTCATCCAACATCGATCATCGGCAGGCAAATGATATATCTCGACGCATAGCCTCAATAAGTTTCATGGGTAGGGCGACAGTCGGCGGCGGCCAGCCGCAGCCTCATCAAGCAGGAATTTCTGCCGGCGCCCTTACGGAAAAATAGGGAGTATACTGAGGGATTGACTCTGCCGTGGGCAATTTCTATGGCTAAAGGGGCGATCGAAAAGCATCCGAACTCCGCCAAGCCGGATCGGAGCCGTCACAGGAGGAAGCGTTGAGCACGACCACAGGGCAGGCGCCGACCGCCGACGGCAATCGCATCGCCTATCGGCTCATGCAGGCCGACAAGGATGCCCCTCGCATCGCCCTCGTCCATTCGCTGGCGATGGACCATCGTTTCTGGCTGCCGGTCGCAGAACGTTTGGCCGATACGGCCTCAGTGCTGATTTACGATTGCCGCGGCCACGGCGCGTCCGACAAGCCTTCCGGCCCTTACACCGCAACACTATTTGGCCGCGATCTGGCCGATTTGATGGATCATGTCGGTTGGCCATCGGCTGCCGTTGCTGGCGCCTCGATGGGCGGCTGCGTTGCTTTGGCCTTCGGCGCTGACTTTGTGCAACGCACAAACGGACTCGGTCTCATCGACACCACGGCGTGGTATGGTCCCGATGCCCCCGCCGCCTGGGCCGGCCGAGCCGAAAAAGCGCTCGCCGAAGGCCTCAAGGGACTTATCGAGTTTCAGGTGACCCGCTGGTTCGGCGACAAGTTCCGCGCCGACAATCCGGAAGTCGTGCAGCAATGCGTCGACATCTTCCTGGCCAATGATCTGCCGGCCTATGCCGAAACCTGCCGGATGCTGGGCACCACCGATCTGCGCGGATTGCTTTCCCGCATCGCCTGCCCGACCACCGTCGTGGTTGGCGAGGAAGATTACGCCGCAACACCGGCCATGGCGAAAGTGATGCACGACGGGATCAAAAACTCCCGCATGATCGTTATCGAAAAAGCGCGTCATCTGATTCCGCTGGAGGTTCCGGACCGGATCGCCGCCGAACTCAAACACCTGCTGAAGCAGTCAATGTGAAGGGACGATAGCCGAATGAAAATAACCGGCGAACTTTCCGTCCGCGCGCCGCGTGAGGCCGTCTTCGACGCCGTGCAGGACGCGCGCTTCTTTGCCTCCTGCGTCGATGGCGTACAGGAACTGACCGAAATCGATCCCACCCACTACGACGCGGTCTTTGAAACCCGCGTCGCCTACATGAAATTCCGCTTCAAGCTGTCGATCGAGATCACCAAGAAGGTCGCGCCGAGCGAGATGGAAGCCCGTATCGAGGGCACACCGCTTGGCATCGTCGGTCGGATCACGGCCAGTTCGCTGACGCGGCTGACCCAGGTCGGCGACGACACCCGGATCGAATACGAGATCGAAGCCGCCATCACCGGCAAGCTCGGCAGCCTTGGCCAACCGGTCTTGAAGGCCAAGGCCAAGGAAATGGAAAAGCAATTCGCCGGCCGCTTGCGCGAGAAGTTCGAAACCAACCCTTCCGGGGCCGCATCATGATCCCATTTGAAATGCTAGAGCCGAAGTCGCTACGGGACGCGACGGCTTTATTGGACGCAGACGACCCGACGATCCGACCGCTCGGCGGCGGCACCGCGTTGATGCTGATGATGAAAGCCGGTGTCTTTCAACCGAGCCGTCTGGTCAGCCTGCGGTCGGTCGAACCGCGATACTCGACAATCACCGTCAACAGCGACGGCAGCTTCAATATCGGCGCCCTCGCCCCGCTGGCGTCGCTTGAGCATTCGGCCGACATTCACAAGCACCTGCCCGTGATTACCCGGACCATGCAGGTGCTCTCGAACGTCCGGGTGCGCAACGTCGCGACCATCGGCGGATGCCTCGCCCACGGCGACCCGCATATGGACTTGCCGCCGGTCCTGATTTCCCTTGGCGCCAAAGTGCGCGTCATCGGCCCCGACAGCGAACGGACGATTCCGGTCGCCGACCTGCTCACCGGCTATTACGAAACCCAACTCGCCAAGAACGAACTGATCGCCGAACTCATCATCCCGCCGCAAAACGGCAAGCGATCAGTCTACCTGAAATGCACGACCCGCGCCGCCCATGACTGGCCGGCGCTGGGCGTCGCCGTCTCGGTCGCCGGCAACCGTGACGGCCTCAGCGAAGCCCATGTCGTTATCAGCGCGGCGACCGAACGCGCGCAACGGGTCGAACAGGCCAGCGCGCTGCTGGTCGGTCCGCCGGCCAACGACAAATTGTTCAAGGACGCCGGCGAAGCAGCGGCATCGGCGGTCGAATTGATCGGCGATTCACAAGGCTCGGTTCCCTACAAGCGGCAACTCGTCCGGGTTTTTGTCGAACGCGCGCTGCGGCAGGCCATCGACGGAGGCATCACCCAATGAACGCGATAACCCCCACACCCGGCGGTCAGGTCGGCCGCTCCATTCCGCGGCTGGAAGCGACTTCCAAGGTCACCGGCCGCGTCGAATACGTCCATAATCTTCGTTTGCCCGGCATGCTGTCGGTCAAGCTGGTCCGCAGCACCGTCGCCCATGGCCGGATCAAGAGCATCGACGTCGAAGAAGCGCTCAAGGTACCTGGCGTCCACCGCATCGTCACCAGCGAGGACGTTCTGAAGGTCATCCCGGTGCCCTATTACGGGCCGGCCTTCCACGATCAGCCGATCCTGGCCATCGGCAAGGTCCACTTCGTCGGCGAGCCGGTTGCCGCCGTGCTGGCCAGCGATCCACATGTCGCGGAACAGGCCGCGCGTCTCGTGGTGGTCGACTACGAAGAACTGCCGGCAGTGTTCGACGAAGTCGAAGCGCTGAAATCGAAAACCGTCGTTCACGAACAACTCAAGCCGGCCGGCACCTTCCCCGACCTCAAGCATCTGCATGGCGTGCGCGACACCAACCTTGCGCTCGACTTCCAGCTGGTGCACGGCGATCCGGCCAAGGCTTTCGCCGAAGCCGATCATGTCTTCGAGCACACTTTCCGCACCCAGCAGGTGCTGCATGTCCCGCTCGAACCTTACGTCTCGGTCGCCGAGACCGACGGCAATACGATGACCATCCATACGGCATCGCAGAGCCCGTCATTCGTCCGCCTGGAAATCGCTCGCCTGCTCGGCTGGGTCGAAAACCGCGTCCGCGTACGGGTGCCGTTCCTCGGCGGCGGCTTCGGCGGCAAGCTCTACATTAAGCTGGAAGCGCTGGTCGCCGCGCTGTCGCTGATCACCATGCGGCCGGTCAAGCTGGCACTGACCATGGAAGAGCAGTTCTATACGCTGACCAAGCACGCCAGCACTTTCCGCATCAAAAGCGCCGTCAGCAAGGACGGTCGCGTCACCGGCCGCGAATGCGAAGTCTGGTGGAACGGCGGCGCTTACGCCGACATCGGCCCGCGCATCACCCAGAAATCCGGTTTCACGGCGCCCGGTCCCTACGACATCGAAAACGTCAAGATCGACTCCTATGCGCTTTACACCAACCTGCCGCCGGCCGGCGCGCTGCGCGGCTTCGGCATTCCGCAACTTGTCTGGGCCTATGAGAGCCATACCGATCTGATCGCGCGCGAACTCAAAATCGATCCCGTCGCCTTCCGCCGCAAGAACCTGCTGCGCGACGGCCGCGAACAGGCCACCGGTACCGTGGTCCGCGACATGGGGGCGGATGCCTGCCTGGAGCGCGCCGCCGAACTGATGAACTGGGACGCGCCGTTCGATCGCGGCTCCGGCACGATCAAGCGAGGCCGCGCCATCGCCGTCGGCTTCAAAGCCTCGATCTCGCCGACCACCTCGGTTGCCGTCGTCAACGTCGCGGCCGACGGCAGTTGCACCCTGTTCTGCGGCACTGTCGATATGGGCCAGGGGTCGGACACGGCCATGGCCCAGTTGGTCGCTGAAGTGCTTAACATCCCGGCCGAAACCGTCCGCGTCGTGCACTCCGACACCGATGTCACGCCTTACGACATGGCCACGCTCGGCTCGCGCTCGACGTTCCACATGGGTCACGCGGTACGGCTCGCCGCCGAAGACGCCCGCGCCAAGCTAGCCGCGCTGGCCACCGAAGTCGGCGTAGCACCCGGCAGCAATGTGCCGATCCGCGAATTGTTCGTCCGCAAATACAAGATGCAGGCCGGCACCATCGTCGGTACCGGCAGCTACATTCCGGACTACACCTCGCCGCACCAGGGCACCGGCCAGTCGGCCAATGTCACGCCCTTCTGGATGGTCGGCGCGACCGGCATCGAGCTGGAAGTCGACACCGAAACCGGCCACGTCAAGATCACCAAGATGATCAACGTCGCCGACGTCGGCCGCGCCATCAACCCGAAAATCGTCGAATCGCAACTGTCGGGCGCCGCGATCATGCAACTCGGCTTCACCACCACCGAGAAGATGGAGTTCGAGGGCGGGCAATGCACCAATGCCTCGTTCGCCGATTACAAGATCCCGGGCTTTGCCGATCTGCCGCCGACGATGACCAATGTCGTGGTCGACGCCAACCAGCATAACGGCCCCTTCGGCGCCAAGGGCGTCGGCGAATCCGGCACCTTCGGCGTTTCGCCGGCATACGCCAACGCGATCGAAGACGCCGTCGGCGTCCGCATCACGACGCTGCCGATCACGCCCGAAAAAGTCTACCGCGCCATGTGCGCTGCCCGTAACGAGCCGCTCGAGGATTGATATGAGCACCGCCAATAAGACAATCCACTTCACCTTGAACGGGCGCCCGGTGACCGCCGAGGTCGCGCCACACCACACGCTGGTCGAACTGTTGCAGAACCAGTTCAATCTCAACGGCGCCCGCGAGAGCTGCGCTCAGGGTCTGTGCGGCTGTTGCACGGTCTTGGTCGACGGGAAGAGCGTCTCGGGATGCCTATACCTCGCCTCCTTCGCCGATGGCACCGCCGTTGACACCATTGAGGGCGTGGCCGACGGCGTGGCGCTCGATCCGGTGCAGGAAGCCTTCATCGAAGCCGGCGCATTCCAGTGCGGCTTTTGCACCTCGGGCTTCATCCTGATGACCAAGCAACTGCTCGACGCCCACCCGGCGCCGGACGACGACCAGATCCGCCACTACCTCGCCGGCAATCTTTGCCGCTGCGCGACCTATCCGGAAATCATAAGGGCCGTAAAACTCGCGGCCACCAAACGCAAAACCGTTACCGCATAAATTCAACAGGGGGATGAAATGACCACGGCAACCACGCAATCCGATACCCCTTGGTATCGATCACTATCGCGCACCCAATGGAACACGCTGACCGCTTCGAATCTGGGATGGCTGTTCGACGGCTTTGAAACTTACGCCCTGATCCTCACGGTCGGCCCGGCGCTGCGCAGCCTGCTCGACAAATCGGAATATGCCCAGATTCCGGCCTTCGCCGGTGCGGTGATTGCCATCACCCTGTTCGGCTGGGGCGTCGGCGGCATGATCGGCGGCGTGCTGGCCGATTATATTGGCCGCAAACGGATGATGATCTATGCGATCATCGCCTACTCGATCGCCACCGGCCTCAGCGCTTTCTCGTTCGACTGGATTTCGTTCGCCGTCCTGCGCTTCCTGGTCGGCGTCACGATCGGCTCGGAATGGGCGACCGGTTCGTCGATGATGGCCGAACTCTGGCCCGACAATGCTCGCGGCAAAGGCGCCGGCCTGATGCAAAGTGGCCTCGGCATCGGCTTTTTCATTGCCTCCTTCGCCTGGCTGTTCATCAGCGACTTTGGCCCGGATGCCTGGCGCTACATGTACATCCTTGGTGTCTTGCCCGCTTTGCTGACCTTGTGGATCCGCCGTTCAATCCCGGAGTCGCATCTTTGGGAAAAATCGAATGAAAAGCGGCAAGCGGCCCTGGCCCATAAACGGGCCGGCAACACCCTGGATTCTTCGGACGAGAAGCTGGCGCGTTTCACGCTGGTCGACTTGTTTAGCGAGCCGACCATCCGTCGCCAGACCATTGTCGTCTTCCTGATGTCGCTCACCACCACCGTTGGATTCTGGGGCATCTCGACCTGGGTGCCGCCCTTCATCGGCGGTCTGGCCGCGAAATCCGGCTTGGTGCCGGCGCAGTGGGCAAGCTACGCCGGCATGTCCTATACCGTCGGCTCGATCCTGGGTTATATCAGCCTCGGCTTCCTCGCCGACGCCTTCGGCCGCAAGCCGGTGACCCTGGCTTACATGGTGCTGGCGCTGGCCTTGACGCCGGTCCTATTCTTCTGGACCCATGACTTGAGAATGTTGCTAGTGCTCGCGGGCGTGAACGCCTTCTTCAGCAACGGTCAGTATACGTGGATGCCCGTCTGGCTGCCGGAACTCTATCCGACCCGCATGCGAGCGACCGCGCTGGCCTTCGCCTTCAACGCACCGCGCTTCATCGCTTTCCTCGGCCCGCTGCTTGCCGGTACGATGATCGTGAAGTTCGGCGGCTTCGGCCCGGCGGCAATGGTTCTGGCGACAATCTATGTCGTGGGTATCGTCTCGGTATTCTTCCTGCCGGAGACTCGCGGCAAGCCGCTGCCGGCCTGATCGCTATAAGCCACTTCAGCACACAATCGGCCGCGCGCTAATCCTCGAAACGGATCGGCGCGCGGCTGAATTCGTTATTATGATCGACGAGACGCTCCAGCAGCGTCATGAACGTGTGACGCTCTTCGTCGCTGAGCACTTCCAGCAGCCGGCGTTGAGCGCGTCGGGCCTTGGCCTCGAAGGCCTTCATCAGCTTGCGGCCGGCCGGCGCAATGTGCACCGCTTTCTTGCGGCGATCCTTTTCATTGATGGTTTGTTTCAGCAGCCCCCGACGCGTCAACCGGTCGACCACGTTGGCGACATTCGATCGGTCAAGCCCGAGTTCATCGGCGATTTCCACATGGCCGATACCTGATGACGCGCTCACCAGTGTAAGAATGCCCCACTGAATTGGCGTCACCTGCTCGGCCGCGCATTCCTTCAAAAAGATCGCCATATGAATCTGGTGAAGGCGTCGAACCAGAAAACCCGGCCTCGACCAGATCACACGCGCCTTCTTCATAATTCCAAATCCCCGCATTCGCCCGATACCGGCGCTCAAGCATGACCGGCATCTCAACAGATATAGCTAAAGCCACTTGTTTGGCCGGCACGAAGCTCGCAACCGGCATCCCGTGGCAATACCATTAGATACCCGACCATGGCGCGGCAATGGCTTTTTGCAATTTCAAGTCGGGTGCCCGTTTAAGGAGTTCGGGTCATGGGCCGAGGCCGCAAGCCACGAGCGGTGCCGGACAACCGCCCTGACCGATCCGGCGGCCTGACCGAATGTGCATTATGACTTGCTCCAGCGGAGCTATGGAAATTGTCCGGCGGCTCCCAGCCGCCGCTTACCAGCGAATGGCGTCAGTCAGCCACTTCGGCATATCGATAACGCAACCTCGGCGCGGCCACGTCGCGAAAATGCGCGCCCCCACCGGCGACGCAATATCTGCGCCCGCAGGGCACGGCGGCACCCTAAGATTCAACGGCTGGGAAGGCCGTCGCATCGTGCCCGCCGATCGCGAGCCCAATCGTAGCGCCCGCGCCCGGTACACGGTCGTGACTTGGAAGCCGCATCAGAATGCGGGTCGAGGCGGCGGCCGGCGCGTCGATATAAAGATCGACGTGGTCCCCTTGGTATACAGTCGTCGCGACCTGGCCCTCGAGCGCCACATCGCCGGACGCCAGGCACAACTGTTCGGGTCGAACGAAAAGATCGACGGTAATCCCGGGGGATTGCCCCGCCAACGGTCCGGCCGGCACCGTGATCGACGCCGCACCAACCTGCACCACAGCCTCACTCTTCTCAATCCGCTCCAGCCGCGCCCTCAGCACACTGACTTCGCCAATAAACGACGCGATAAACCGGTTGGCCGGCCGCCGATAGATCTCCTGTGGCGTGCCGATCTGACGGATCTTGCCCTCCGAAACGACCGCAATCCGGTCGGAGAGGCTGAGCGCTTCACTCTGGTCGTGGGTGACGAAAATTGTGGTCACGCCCAGCTTGCGCTGTATCTCCTTGACCTCGATCTGCATGGCACTGCGTAGATTCTTGTCGAGGGCCGAAAACGGCTCATCCAACAGCAGAACCTTGGGCCGAATCACCAGCGCACGCGCCAAAGCCACGCGCTGCTGCTGACCGCCCGACAACTGACCCGGTTTGCGATCTTCCAGCCCGGCCAGCTTCATCATCGCCAGAATTTCCGTGACCCGCTCGGCGATCTCCCGCTGCGCCACACCACGCGCCTTCAGACCGTAACCGACATTGCTGGCGACCGTCATATGCGGAAACAACGCATAATTCTGGAAGACAATGCCGATCTCGCGCTCATAGGTCGGAACATCGGTGACCAGCGCGCCATCGATGAACACCTCGCCATTATCCGGAAACAGGAAGCCGGCTACCAGATTGAGCATGGTCGTCTTGCCGCAGCCGGACGGCCCCAGCAACGTCAAAAATTCGCCGCGCCGCACCTGAAGCCAGGCATCATTCAACGCAACCGTATTGCCAAACCGCTTGGTCACGCCATCTAGCCGAACAGCGAGGTCCTGCGCTCTAGCGGCCGCAGCCAGATCAGGCGCCGCCCCAACCTTAGTCTCGGCGTCAACGGGTATGCTCGACATTCAAAACCTTTCCTAACCCCAGGTACCGATTGGCAACCGCCAACAAAGTCGCCGTCGCGACGATATACAGAACCGACAAGGCCGCCATTGTCGGATCGGCATATTCCCGCACGTAGTTGTACATCGCCACTGGCAGCGTCTGAGTCTGCTGGCTGGTGACAAACAGCGACGCCGTGAACTCGTTAAACGACAAAATCGCCGCGAATAGCCAACCGCTAAACAGACCGGGCAGCAGCAATGGCGCCGTCACGGTCAGCAGCACACGACCGGGTCGCGCACCCAGGCTCGCCGCCGCCAATTCGAGCTTCGGATTGAGATTACTCAATGAAATCTGCACGCTGCGCAGAACAAATGGCAGGACCAAAACAACGTGCGCCAGAATGACAACGCCGTAACCACGGCTCATGTCGATCTGCGCAGCGAGAATGAGAAATCCCAAGCCGACCGTGAAATGCGGCACCACCAGCGGCGCCAGCAGCAGCCCTTCCACGACCCGTTTGGCATTGAAGGTATAACGGTCTAGCACGAAGGCGAAGGCAGCACCGGTTACCAAGGCAATTGACGAAGCCGCGACCGTCACCAGCAAGCCGTTCCGGAACCCCACCTGGAAGTCCTCATAAGTGAAGACATTCACAAACCAGCGCAACGACAGCTGCTGCGGCGGGAACGACAGCAGCGCTTTCGCATTGAAAGCCGCGATACCGACGACCACGGCCGGCAAGATCATGAAACCAAGCACCGCAACGACGACAAGACGGCCACACCAGAAGAGCAAGCGGCCAGAGCGAGGCTGCGCCATCGTCAGGGCCCAACCTTCTCGAGCGGACGCAGCGCAAGGCGCAAGACGGCAATCGATGCAAAGGTCAGCGCCAGACCGGCAACTGACAGGCTCGCCGCAAACGGAAAATTGAAATTCCCGAATCCGAGCTGATAGACCAGATTGGATATCATATTGACCTTGCCGCCGCCGATCAGTTGCGGCGTCGCGAAAGCGCTGAATGTCCAGGCAAAAGCCGTGGCCAGACCGGCAACAATGCCAGGCCCCGACAGCGGCAACGTCACGGTGAAAAAGACGCGAACCGGGCGGGCACCGAGACTCTCCGCCGCCTTTTCGTAAGCCGTGTCGATGTGGGCAATCGCCGCGGCCAGCATAATGGTCACTACCGGCAAGGTCACATGCACCAGAACAATCGTTACGCCGGTCAACGTAAAGAGAATGCGCAACGGCTGCGCAATCACTTGGAAATCGAGCAAAAGAGAGTTGATGAATCCGTTATTGCCGAGAACGACGACCCAGGAATAGGTCCGCACCACCTCACCAAGAAACAATGGCGTGACTGTAATGATGAGGATAGCCGATTTGACGGCAACACGACGCGACCGCACCAGCGCATATGCCAGCGGATAACCCAGCACAAGACTGAACACCGCGGTGAGCACGCATAGCCACAGCGTATCGAGAAATACCCGCGCATAGAGCGGATGCAGCATGGCGGTGAAATTGCGGAATGTGAAGCCACCGACATCCAGCGACCCAGGAATCTGTAACCGGACGCTGAATTGCAGCACCATCACCATGGCGCCGGCGAACAACAGCGCCACCAGCACACCCGGCGTCGCGAACAGACCGAAAAACGGCCGGCGCTGCGTCTTCATTGTTTGAACCTGCCTTCAGTAACCACTATGTTTCGACCGATGGTAACGGCTCCGGACCGGGCGAAACGTCGGCCCGGAGCCGGCGCCATCAGTTGATGACGTTTTCGGTAAACCACTTGCGCCACTCGGCGGTCTTTTCCGCCCGCAGCTTGTTGTCGATCACCAGAGACTGCTTGTCCCATTGATCCGCCGTGGTGAATACGCCTGGCAGCTTGGCGACAGCCGGATCGAGCTTGGCATTGTCGATGACAGGGCTACCCTTCTTCTTGTCCGCGATCTGCGCCTGGACCTCGGGATCGAGCAACGCGTTGATAAATTTGTATGCGAGATCGGTGTGCTTGCTGCCCTTCATGATACCGACGGTATCGACACCAAGCACCGCGCCCTCCTTCGGGATCGCAACATCCACATTCACGCCCTGGCTCTTGATGTAATAGGCATTCATCGACAGCATGACCTGAACCGGCGCTTCGCCGGTCTGCATCAACTGCTGCGATTGGGCGTCATTGGAATAGAACGCACGAAAGTTCGGCTTGAGCGCCTTGAGCTTGGCTTCACCCTTTTCCCAGTGCGCCGGATCGCCGCCCTCGAGCTTGGCCGCGACCGCGATCAAGTGGCTGGCGTCGAAATCCGGCGCCGAGATCTTGCCTTTCAGTTTCGGATCCCACAAATCCTGCCAGCTCGAAAACGTCATTCCGGCCGGAACCAGATCCGGGCGATAGACGATGGTGTAGACGTAAGCCCAACTTCCAACGTGATAGGGACTGATCCTGGCCTGCTTGACCAGATGAGACGCGTTGGGAATCTTGGAGAGATCGAGCGTCTCATACAGGCCGTCATTGGCGTAAAGCCAGCCGACATGCGCGGTCGTAAAGGTGATATCGCTTTCCGGCGACGCCTTGGCCAATTTGGCCTTGGTCAGTCGGTCGATAGTGCCGCCGGTAATGAACTCGACCGGAACACCGGTCTCGGCGGTGAATTTCTTGGCCGCGGTCTGGGCAATCAATTCCTTCCAGCTACCGCCCCAGCTCGAAATCACCAGCTTGTCGGCGGCCAGCGCCGGCACGCTCCATAGCGTCGACAACACCGCCAAGGACGCAACTATGCGTTTCATCTTCAGTACTCCCGTTTTGTGCCCATCCGGGGCAATCAATCAGGACGCCACATGACGTCATTTCAGCGCGACGGTCCCGCCGCCGCACGGCCGGACTGACCCACCGCCAGTCCGCGAAGGCACATCCCTGGACCACCCACCTTTATCCACGGTCTTGCTCCGAAGACCTTGTTGCAACCTTGCGTCACGCCCCGGCGCATGACGCCCTCAACCAACATCGTTGTCGATCACCGACGGAAGCAAATCGCGCGCCACGCCGATGTGATAACGACGGCATTACCGATCAGGCCGATCGATCGCCACGCCGGCCGAAGTTCAAACAACGCACCATTCACGCGACTGAGTCCTGACTTCGGCAAGATGCCTCGCTCGGCGTCATTCTTCGTTTTCCATCTAGTAGCCGCGCGCCGGATCGGTGCGGTGAAGCGGCGGCTGCCCGACCCGCACGCGGCGAATGCTCTCAGCGACATCGCGCGCCGCCGCTTCAGGTACGGTGATACTGGCAAGATGCGGCGTGATGAGAACGTTCTCCATGCCCCACAACACATGGTCGCGCGGCAGCGGTTCGACCGCAAAGACATCGAGCGTCGCCCCGCCGAGCCGACCGCTACGCAGGCCGTCGATCATCGCCGTTTCGTCCACCACGGCGCCGCGCGATACGTTGATCAGCTTGGCCCCCGCGGGCAACAGCGCAAGTTCGCGCGCGCCGAGCAAACCATCGGTTTCCGGCGTCAAGGGCAACATCACGACGATAATTTCATTGTCCGCGAGAAAGCCGTCCAACGCCGCGCGCCCGCTGACGCAGGCGACACCGGGCAAATCCTTCGGCGAGCGCGCCCAGCCGCGCACGTCGAAACCGGCGCGCGCCAAAGCCAACGCCGCCGGCGCTCCCAGTTCGCCGAGACCCAGCACGCCGACCTTGACCGCCGACAAGGCGCGCGGATGGATATAGCGCCATTCGTGGCGGCGCTGCGCCTGCTCGAATGCCGGTATATCGCGCGCATAACGGATAACGGCGAACAGGACATAACTCGCCATCAGCGCGACCATCCCCGGGTCCGACAGACGCGAGATCGGAACGGGCGGCAGATCGTCACGCCCCACCAGCGAGTCGATGCCGGCGCCGAGGTTGGTAACCAGCTTGAGATTGCGGAACCCCGCAAAGAACCCCTGCGGCGGCTTCCAGACCAACGCATAGTTGACGGCTTCCGGGTCGCCGATATCCGGATGAATCCGCACATCGAGGTCCGGCAACTCCGCCTGCAAGGCAGAACGCCACGCGATGGGGTCGTCGAATGCGCTGTAGAACAACAGCGTGTCACGCATCATCGCTCACTCGATTCAAGCATCGTAGCCGGGATTCCTGCTATCGAGACGACGCATCATCGCGGCCAGGTGAACGTCAGCGGCCATTTCCCGTTCATCGACCATCTGGCGGGCGGCCCGTTCAATCACTTCCTCGGATATCATTCGCAGTGGCCGGTTAGCGGACATGGCGAGCCATTGGTCACGCGCCGCGACTTCAATGTAATGCAAATCATACATGCAGCGCGCGACATCCTCGCCAATCACCATGACGCCATGGTTGGCCATCAGCAAAACATCCTTTTCCTGAAACGCCGCGACGATACGGTCGCCTTCGGCGGCGTCGAGCGCAAGTCCGCCATAGCTTTCGAGCGTCGCAAAGCGCCGCACGAAGCGCATCGAGCTCTGGTTGATCGGAAGGATCCCCATCTCGGTGAGACAGGTCAACGCTGTCGCATAGGGCATATGGGTGTGCATAACGCAGCGAGCACGTGGCACCGCGCGGTGAACCCGGGAATGAATATGAAACGCGGTCGGCTCCCAGATACCCTCTCCGGCGACGATGTTGCCCTCGAGATCCACCTTGATCAGACCGGACGCCGTCACCTCGTCGAACAAAGGGCCAAACGGCTTCAACAGAAAGCGGCCCTCTTCGCCCGGCACCGCGAGCGAGAAATGGTTGAAAACGCCGTCGTCCATGCCCTCCAGGGCCGCGATGCGATAGGCGGCAGCAAGTTCGATCCGGGCGCGCCGTTCGGTCGCCGACCAACCCGAGGCTATCGTTTTCAAGGCAGTCATTGTCGGTCCCCTTTCGCGATCAACGCTTCGGTAAGGAAGTCTTGGCCAGCACGCAATGGATGCCTTTATTGCCATCGACCAGTTGGGTGACGCGCAGATCTGCGGCCAGCGAACACAGCGTATAGGCGTCCTGCGCACTCAGCCCCGAGAACTCGCGGATCAGCGCGATCATGTCACGCAAGGCTTGTTTGGCGGCGTCGTCGAGATCCTCGTCGAACCCCATGGTAATCCATGCGTCGGCGGTCTCGGCCCGTGGCGCGGTCAGCTTCATATCCTTGCGAACATGGAATTCAAATGTGCCGGTCAGCGCGGTCTCGATCGCGGTCAGGCAGACCTCGCCATCGCCCTGCAATCCGTGACCATCGCCGGCGGAAAACAACGCGCCTCTCTCAAAGACCGGGAAATATGTCGTCGTACCGGCGCCGAGTTCCTTGTTGTCCATATTGCCACCAAACTGGCGCGGCTCTTTTGACGATAGCCGCCCCCAAGAGGCGGCCGGCGCGACGCCGAAATTGCCGAAGAACGGCGCCAACGCGAGTTCCTGCCCCCACGGCATCGTCGCAATGTTACGCGCCCGATCGAGCGCAATGTGAATCCGCCGCTTTTCCGGGAAATCCTCTGGCAAGGTGCCGAGAAACGGCATCTGGATGTTCCAGCCCCAATCGGCGCGCAGCGCAATATCGACGACGCGCACCTCAAGAACGTCACCCGGTTCGCAGCCCTCGACGTAAATCGGTCCGGTCAGGAAATGCGGGCCGGGACCGCGAAGCGTGCTCGCAAACACCTCTTTTTGGCCTGGCACTTCGCTGAAGCCGAGTGCCGGATCCGGCATATCCTCTGGCTCGCCCGACAGCGTCTCGATGGTCACGCGATCGCCGGACGCAATCCGCAGCACCGGCTTTAACGAACCGTCCCACAATCCCCAATGTACGTTGCCGGGTGTCGACGTCAAATAATGATCCATAACCTGTCCTCAGCCCTTGACCGCGCCCAACGTCAGCCCGCGTACGATATGACGCTGCAGAATGAACACTGCCGTCAGCACCGGCAGCAGCGCGGTAATACCAACCACGGCCATCTCGCCCCAGCGCACGCCCTGACTGGTAATCAGCTTGGGAATTGAGACCGGCAGAGTTTGCACCGTCTCGCCACCCAGCATGAAGGCGAACAAAAACTCATTCCATGCGAAGATGAAACACAGCACGGCCGTCGCGACGATACCGTTGCGCAGCAGCGGGAAGACGACGCGGCGAAAAATCTGCGCGCGCGACCAGCCTTCCAACGCGGCCGCCTCCTCCAGCTCGACCGGCAGATCGCGGCAGAAACTGCGCAACACCCAGACGTAAAACGACAGATTGAACGTCATATAGGCCAGCGTCAGCCCCGCGAAGGTATCGAGCAGGCCAACCTTTGCGAAAATGAAATAGAACGGAATGACCAGGCAGACTGGCGGCGCCATGCGGGTTGCGAGGATGAAGAGAAACAGGTCGTCCTTGAGCTTCATCTCGAACCGCGCGAAGGCATAGGCCGCCGGCGTTCCGATCACGACCACCAACGCGGTGGAAACCAGACACAGCAGAAAGGACGTCACCAGGTTCCAGTAAAAACCCTGTTCGATGACGTATTCGAAATGCGCCAAAGTCGGCGTAAATGTCCAGACCGTCGGCCGCGCGAACATGGCGTCGTTCGGCATGAACATCATCAACGCCATCCAGAAGATCGGAAACAGCACGACCGCTGCGTAGGCGACCACCGTTCCGGTCCAGATCAAACCGCCGGTCGTGCCCTTGGTATTGCTCACGTCGGACATGCCCGGCCTCAAAATGCGTTCAGGCGCTTTTTGGCGACCTGATAAAAGATGTTGCAGAAGGCAAAAAAAGCGATCCAGACCAGCACCGCCAGTGCCGACGCCTCGCCGATATTCCAGAATTCGAACGTCATCTTGTTGGCGAGAATGCTGGGCGTCTCGGTCGCGATGCCCGGGCCGCCTCCGGTCAGGACAAAGACGGTATCGAACACCTTGAAGGCGTCGATGAAGCGCAATAGCCCGATCACGACCAGCAACGGCGTCAGCATCGGTAATGTGATGTTGAAGAATATTTGAACCCCATTGGCGCCGTCGACTGCGGCGGCGCGATAGGGTCCAAGCGGCAGTGCCTGAAGGCCGGCGAAGAATGCCAGCATCATGAACGGCGTCCATTGCCAGATATCGACGAAAATCAAGGCATAGAGCGCCAGATCGGGCGACGCGAAGACCGAGGTCTGGCCGATCAGGTGAAAGCGCTCCAGCACGTTGTAAGAAATGAAGCCCCAGGAACCGGCCAGCATGATCTTCCACAGCAGCCCGACGACGATCGGCGCCATCATGGTCGGCATGAACAGCAGCGGGATCAGGATTGAACGACCGCGAATCTGTTGATTCAGGACTAGCGCACCGGCCAGTCCGAGCATGAATTCGATCGGCACCGCGATGCCGACGAAGACCAACGCAATGCCAATCGAGTTCCAGAACCGGCCGTCGGTTAGCAGTTGGATGTAGTTGTCAACCCCAATGAACTCGGTAACGCGACCGAATTTGGCGGCATGCAGGCTGAGATAGACCGTGTAGATGAACGGGATCAGCGACACCACGGTCAGCGTGATCATCGACGGCGCGATCAGGAGGTAAGGATACCAAAAGCGTTCGCGCGGCGCCGGCAGAGCGCCATGCATATCGACCGGTACGGCATCGCTGACAGTCGTCATGGTATCCTGAGCGTTAGGAATTCGGGGTATCGTCCCCGGCGCAGACGGCGCCGGGGACGACAGGTCGGATCGGGAGCGCAGGCGCTACATCAGGCACTTGGTGCAGAGCTTCAGCATGGCTTCCTGGCCCTTCTTGGCGCCGTCTTCCGGCGAAAGCTTGCCGAGACCGACTTCCTGCGCGATGCCGCTGAGCGCGTCGTAGATCTCATAGAACTTCGGCATCCGCGGCTTGGCGGCGGCAACGTCGAGCGTCGATTTCATGGCCGCGTACAGGCTCTTGTTCGAGCTGCCCTTGATCGCCGGCAGCGCCCAGGAAGTTTCCCGGATCGGAACGCCGCCCTGACCCAGCGCAACCAGTTTGTCCTGCTGCTTCTTGTCGACCAGCCATTCCAGGAACAGGAAGGTGGCTTCGGGATGTTTGCTGCCGGTGCTGATCACGGTGATCGACGGTTCGGCTTCCGCGAAACGACCGCCTTTGAAGCCTTCCTTCACCGGGATCGGGCCGTAGACAAATTTGCCGGCGTAAGGCGAGCCACCGGGCTTATCGACGCCGAGAACGAAGTCGGACCAGGCGAGCGTCTGCGCCGCAATGCCCTTGCCCATGACGGTCGGCACATCGACCAGCGAATATTCGGCAATACCGGGAGGCGCGAATTTCCACAGCGCCGCCCACATCTTCAAGGCTTCGATCACTTGCGGGCTGTTAAACGTCGGGTGGCCCTCGGCGTCCATGATGTCGCCGCCATAGTTCTGGATGAAATCGCGCCACAAGGTGCCAAAGGTCGACCCGCCTTTGATGCCTTCCAGCACAACCCCGTAGAAATCGCTCTCCAGCGGCTTGCCGGCCAGCATCGCCCCCTTCTTGCGGGTGAAGAATTCGGCAATGTCGAGCATCTGCTTGAACGTCTTGGCCGGCGCCAGATCGTAACCGTATTTTGCCTTGAAAGCGGCCTTCTCCGTCGGATCGTTCAACAGGTCGGCACGGGCCCAGTAAATCTGGTTATAGTTCCAGTTCACGAAGCCGAGCTGCTTGCCGTTGGCGAAAGCCAGCGTCTTGTAAGGCTTCGGGATGAAGTCGGCGGTGTCGAGCTTCGGGTTCGCCAGTTTCGGATTCTTGACCAGATCGTCGACCGGACGAATGACGCCAGCGGACAACATCGGCCCAACCTGGAAGCCATGCAGCATCACCGCGTCATAATAACCGCGGCCCGACAACATATCGGCCTGGCCCTTGTTGATGACCTCGAAGTGGTTGAGCAATTCCCACTTCACGACGATCCCGGTCTCCTTCTCGAATTCCGGCACGATCTTCGAAAGCGTTTCCTGCAACGGCGTGATCTCGTCGAGGACGCGAATGGTCGTGCCTTTGTACGGCGCGGCCGCCTTGGCGTAGAACGAGTCTTGCGCCGAAGCGCCGTAACCTGACGCAATTATCGCCGAAGCCGCCAACGTAGCGGCCACACTCCACGATCTCTTCTTCATCGCACTTCTCCTTGTCATCCGGCCATGGGCTCAAAGTCGGGCTATAAGTCAGGCTTCAAGTTGGATTTGGGGGCTTCCGCACCGGGCAAGGCCCGGCCGGTCGCGCTATCGAACAACATCAATCCTTCGGACAAGAACGACAGACCGAGCGGGCGACCGATCTGCTCGCCGGCGCGCGCGGCGTCCTGCATCGAAGTTTTCACCTTGAGCAGCAGGCCGCCGAGGTCGACCGTAACGATGGCGTGCTTGCCGAACGGTTCGTTGGAATAGAGCTCCGCCGGCAAGGCGCCGGCGGCGTCGACGGCCACCAGCGCGACGGCGTTGGGCCGCACGCCCAAGGTGACCGCATTGTCAGTCGCGGCTTCAGCGGCTTTCACGAGCGCTGCCGGCAGCGCGATCCTGGAACTAAGATGCTGAAAGAAGGTCGTGTCGTTTTCGGCGTGCAGCTTGCCGGGCAGCAGATTGATCGGCGGATCGCCCATCAGGCGCGCCACCTGAAGGCTGGCGGGACGCAGCCAGATATCTTCCGGCGTTCCGACCTGTTCGATCCTGCCGCCGGCGATCACCGCCACCCGGTCGCCCACCGACAAGGCTTCCATGCCATCGGGCGTCGACCACAGCACCGGGGCCGTCTGCGCCGCCAGCCGCCTGCGGATTTCTCCGCGCAATTTATGGCGCAGCTTGGCATCGAGATGGGAAATCGGCTCGTCAAGCAGAAGAAGCGCCGGCGCCTGAATCAAGGCCCGCGCCAGCGCGACCCTCTGCTTCTGGCCACCGGACAGCGCACCCGGCAAGCGTTCGCTCAATCGCTGAATTTCCAGCAAATCCAACATGCCATCGATCGCCTCGTGCGACGAGGCACCCACAGCGCGGCTGTTGGAAGCAGCGGCGAGCAAAGGCGACAGCACGTTCTGGCGGACGGTCATATGCGGATAAAGCGCATAGGATTCGAACATGAAGGCGACACGCCGCCGGCCGGCCGGCACCGCCGCCAGATCGGCGCCGTCCAGCGACAAGGCACCGCTATCGGCGCGCTCGAGCCCGGCCAGGATCCGGCACAATGTCGTCTTGCCGGCCCCCGACGGCCCGGTTAACGCCAGCACCTCACCGGGACCGACTTCAAGATTGATGTCGGCAAGCACCGGGGCATGAAAGCTTTTCGAAACATGGCGGATCGCCAGCCCGGCGCCGTTCGACGCCTCGGCGGAACGAGCCGCAAGGCTGGTCTTCAGCGGCGCGTTCACGGCGCAACCTCGAGATTGCGGCCATTTTCCGGGTCGAAGATATGCAGCCGGTCGGCCGAAAACTGAAGAACGGCCATATCGCCGGCCCGCCATCGCGAGGGACCGGGGATTTCCGCGATCAGTTTGGTGCCGTCGCTGACGCTCACGGTGATTACGTCGGCGTCGCCGCGCGGTTCGCGATAAGCGACCGCACCGCGAGCGTCGCCGCTTTGTTCGGGCGGCAGGATCGCAATATGCTCGGGCCGGATGCCGACCACCACGGTCTCGCCGCGACAGCCAGCCAGCATGCCGGAGCGCCTGTCGTCGAGCACGACGGACCAATTGTCACCCTGCAACCGCCCGCCCTCGCCAATCTCCGCTTCGAGCAGATTCATCGGCGGCTCGCCGATGAAGTTGGCGACGAATAAATTGGCCGGGTGGCGATAAAGATCCTGCGGCGCACCGACCTGTTGCAGCACGCCGTGGTTCATCACGGCGACGCGGTCGGCCATTGCGATCGCCTCGGTCTGATCGTGCGTGACCAGGATGGATGTCACCTGCCGAATCTTTTGCAGGCGCTTGATCTCGGCGCGCAATTGCACCTTCTGATCGGCGTCGAGATGCGACAGCGGCTCGTCAAACAAAATGACTTCAGGGTCGCGCACCAAGGCGCGGCCGATCGCGACGCGCTGCTGCGCGCCGCCCGACAGACCCTTCACGTCGCGGTCGGCAAGTTGTCGCAACCCCAGAAGTTGCAGTACCTCGCCAATACGCTGCGCTGCCGGCTGACCGTAAAGACCGCGCACCTTCAACGGAAAGGCGACATTCTCCCACACGGTCATTTGCGGATAGAGCGCGTAGTCCTCGAATACCATGGCGATGTTGCGCTCGCCGGGACGCAAATTCGTCACCGGTCGTTCACCGAAAAAGATCTCGCCAGCCGTGACGTCTTCAATCCCGGCCGCCATCTTCAGCGTCGTGCTTTTGCCGCAACCGGACGGCCCCAGCAAAGCCAGCATCTCGCCGCTCTCGCACGAGAGATCGAGGTGCTTCACGGCATCGACGTCGCCGTAACGTTTGCAGACAGATCTGAAGGCAATCGAGGACATAAGGCTCTCGCGGCTTATCGTGCCAGGAGCTATCCAAGTTCTATGCCAAGATCGGACGAATCCATCAGTATGCGGACGAAATCAACAATCGCAGTCGCTCCCGTCGACAGCCAGTCTTTTTGCTGACCGCCAGACGAAGAGCGAATGACGTCCGTTGCCGAAGATTGAGGCGTTCGCATAACAAACGGGCCCCGATCGTTGGCATGCCTATTTGTTACCCAAGTGCGCTGGCGCACGGTACGCCGAAGGCAATGCAAGAAAACCCGGTCGGTAACGCGCCATCGATACCGACATTTTCGTAACGCGCGGCGCGGGATGCGACATGCAGGACCGATACTTGTCGCCTTCATGCATCATGACGAAGGACACCGCCGGAACGCACCGCTCCACCGTCGACCAACGAGAATTATCTCAAATTATCAATCAATTATCGGATTGCCGCCGCCGACGAGAAGCCGTATGACGAGTCGGAAACATGCCCGGGGCGAAATCGGCACACTCAGGAGCAAGCGCTGCGACGTCAACCTCCGCCCCCACCGGTTTCCGCCGTTGTCGCCAGACTGCTTGACCAGTTCAATGCCAGGCGGCCAGTCCGCGCATGGTCTCTCATTATCACGCTCTACGGCGATGCCATCGTGCCGCGCGGCGGCAGCCTGTGGCTCGGATCGCTCAGCCAGATCATGGCGCTATTTCATGTCGATGCCGGGCATGTCCGCACCGCGATGTCTCGGCTGACCGCCGACGGCTGGTTGACGCGGGAAAAAATCGGCCGCAACAGCTATTATCGACTGACACGGCGAGAGGAAGGCAGCTTCAACGCAGCGACGGAGCGGATCTATTTCGCGCACACGCCGCAATTTGACGGAAGGCTGCGACTGGCGCTGCTCGGCCCCAACATCGGCGATCGCCCGACGATACGCCCCCTGCTGGAACAGGCGGGCTTTGCGGCACTCTCGGCGATGACTTACGTCGCCTATGCCGACCCGGTGCCGCCACTCCCGGATACCGAGGGCCTCTTTCTCTTGCACACCCGGGAAGGCGACCGCCTGAACGGGTTGGCTATGGCGGCCTGGAAACTCGAGCCCATCGCGCAGGCCTATCGCGCCTTCATGGCCCACTTCGGGCCGCTCGACGCGGCATTGGCGACCGCCGATCGCGTGACGGGGCCTGATGCACTGGTGGCGCGCGTCCTTCTGATCCACGAGTTTCGCCGCATCGTGCTGCGCGATCCCGGTTTGCCGGCCGCGCTGCTGCCCGAAAACTGGCCCGGAACGGCGGCGCGCCAGTTGACCGCACGGGTCTACCGCGCGCTGGTAACGGCGTCCGAAACCTTCCTCGACGCCACGGCCGAGGACCGGGATGGGCCAATTCCGGCCCCGGACCCCGCTTTCGCCACCCGCTTCCGATCCGAATAGCGCGATTTGTGCGGCTATCCCGCTTCAGCACACGCGCCTGCCCGCATCGATATGTTACGAAATTATTTGACTTAGTATTTTTCTGTAACATAAAATAGGTCCAATAATTCAAGGCCGATTCAACATCGGCAGCGAGGAAACGGCGATGTACACCCAAGCTCTCAATAGCCAGGACTCCGCCGCACATACGGCCAAGGAAGACCCGCAAGCCGAAGCTCGCTTCCAGGCGCGGATCGATGCCGAAGAGAAAATCGAGCCCAACGACTGGATGCCGGCGGCCTACCGGCGCACGCTGACGCGCCAGATCGCCCAACATGCCCATTCGGAAATCGTCGGCATGCTGCCGGAAGGCAACTGGATCACCCGCGCACCGTCGCTGAAGCGCAAAGCCGCCCTGCTCGCCAAGGTGCAGGACGAAGGCGGGCACGGCGCCTATCTCTACGCGGCCGCCGAAACGCTCGGCACCTCGCGCGAGGAGATGGAAGACCAGCTACTCTCCGGCGCCGCCAAATATTCCTCGATCTTCAATTATCCGACCCTGAGCTGGGCCGATATCGGCATCATCGGCTGGCTCGTCGACGGCGCCGCAATCATGAACCAGATCCCGCTGTGCCGATGCAGCTATGGACCCTATGCCCGCGCCATGGTGCGGGTCTGCAAGGAAGAGAGCTTCCACCAGCGCCAGGGCTACGAAATCATGCTGGCGCTCTGCAAAGGAACGCCGGCACAAAAGGCGATGGCGCAGGAAGCCTTGGATCGATGGTGGTGGCCGGTGCTGATGATGTTCGGCCCGCCCGATAAGGACAGCCAGCATACCGAAAGCGCGATGCGCTGGAAGATCAAGCGCTTCACCAATGACGAGCTGCGGCAGAAGTTCATCGACGCCACCATCCCGCAAGGTCATTTCCTCGGCCTGACCTTCCCCGACCCCGCGCTCAAGTTCAACGACACCACCGGCCACTGGGACTACGGCGACATCGACTGGGTCGAGTTCAAACAGGTCGTCGCCGGCAACGGTCCCTGCAACCGGCAGCGCATGGCACAGCGCCGCGCCGCTCACGAAGCCGGCGGTTGGGTCCGCGAAGCCGCCAACGCCTATGCCCGAAAGCGTCAACAACGCGCCGCGATGTCGATCGCGGCCGAATAGACACACCGAAAGGGAACGCCGCCATGACCGACAAGAGCTGGCCGCTTTGGGAAGTCTTCATCCGCACGCGCAACGGACTGGCGCACCGCCATGTCGGCAGCGTGCACGCGGTCGACGCCACGATGGCGCTGCACGCCGCCCGCGACACTTATACCCGGCGCGGCGAAGGCCTGTCGGTCTGGGTGGTGCCGTCGGCTTCGATCACGGCTTCCGACCCGGCCGACAAGGACATGATGTTCGAGCCGACCGCGACCAAGATCTACCGCCATCCGACCTTTTACGAAATCCCCGACGAAGTCGGACACATGTAACCATGACCGATACGCCCCTGCTCCACTACACGCTGCGGCTTGCCGACACGGCGCTGATCCTCGGCCATCGTCTATCCGAATGGGTGGGACATTCGCCGGTGATCGAGGAAGACCTCGCCTTCGGCAATATGGGGCTCGACCTGATCGGCCAGGCCCGCTCGCTGTACAGCTATGCCGGCGAGATCGAAGGCAAGGGCCGCGATGAGGATGCGCTCGCCTATCTGCGCGACGCCGGAGACTACCGCAATATCCTGCTGGTCGAACAGCCGAACGGCGACTTCGCCACGACCATGGTTCGGCAATTGCTTTATGCCGCCTTCGCCCATCCCTATTTCGAGACCTTGACACACTCCAGCGATGCCACGCTCGCGGCTGTCGCCGCCAAGGCGGCGAAAGAGATGGCTTATCATTTGCGACACAGCGCCGAATGGACGATCCGGCTCGGTGACGGCACCGATGAAAGTCACGCCCGCGCGCAAGCCGCCGTCGACGAATTGTGGCCCTACACCGGCGAAATGTTCGAATGCGACGAGATCGAACGCGCATTGGTCGAAGCCGGCGTGGCGGTCGATCCGGCGACCTTGCGGGCACGCTGGGACAAGACAATTAGCGAAGTGCTCAGCGAAGCCACCCTCAGCCGACCCGATAACGGTTACATGCAAAGCGGCGGGCGCGTCGGACGCCACAGCGAGCATCTCGGCCACATCCTGTCGGAACTGCAATTTCTCCAGCGCGCCTATCCCGGCGCAACCTGGTGAACGCAATGACGGCCACCGTTCCCGATCACGATCTGCGCGAACGGGCCTGGGCCGCGGCGGCAACTGTCTGCGACCCGGAAATTCCAGTGCTCGGCATTGCCGATCTCGGCATCCTGCGCGACATCAAAATCGATAACGGCACGGTCGAGGCGGTCATTACGCCAACCTATTCCGGCTGCCCGGCGATGAACATGATCGCGCTGGAGATCGAGGTCGCGCTGGAAAACGCCGGCTTTGCCAAGCCGAAAGTGACGACGGTGCTGTCGCCGGCCTGGACCACCGACTGGATGACCGACGAAGGAAAAGCCAAACTCAAGGCTTACGGTATAGCCCCGCCGGCCGTCAAAAGCGGAAGACGCGCGCTGTTCGGTGACCAATCGGTCGCTTGTCCGCACTGCGGCTCATCCGATACCGCACTAATTTCCGAATTCGGCTCGACCGCCTGCAAAGCCTTGTGGCGCTGCAAGGCCTGCGCCGAGCCGTTCGACTATTTCAAATGTATCTGAGGTCACCATGGCGGTCGAATTCCACCCCCTGAAGATTGCCGACGTTCGGCGCGAGACGCCGGAGGCAGTATCTATCGCATTCGCCGTGCCGCGCGAACTGGCCGAGGTTTATCGCTTCACACCGGGCCAGCACGTCACGATGCGTACCCGTATCAACGGCGCCGAGGTGCGGCGCTCCTATTCGATCTGCACCACGCCCGACGACGGCGAACTTCGCATCGCGGTCAAGAAGGTCGAGGGCGGCGCGTTCTCGACCCTGGCCAATGACGCCATCAAGGCCGGCGACGAAATCGATGTGATGACACCGCAAGGCCGGTTCGGCATCGCGCTCGACCCGCAGGCGGCGCGCACGTACGTCGCGATTGTCGCCGGTTCCGGCATCACCCCGATGATGTCGATCATGCGCGCCATACTTACCCATGAACCGCTGAGCCGCGTCGTTTTGATCTACGGCAATCGCACCACGCAGAGCATCATCTTCCGGGAAGCACTGGAAGACCTGAAGGACCGTTTCCTCTCCCGTTTTACCGTCCATCATGTGTTGTCGCGCGAACCGCAGGAGATCGCCCTGCTCGACGGCCGCATCGATCCGGACAAGATCGCAAAGCTGTTGAAGACTTTACCGGCGGGCGGGATCGATCACGCCTTCTTGTGCGGTCCGGGCGCGCTGATCGAGAATGGCAAAGCGGCGTTGCTTGAACGGGGCTTGCCGGAGAGCCGAATCCATGTCGAATACTTTTCCACCGACGGCGTTGCGGTCGCGCCACGCGCAACGACAACGGCCAAGGCGGCCGACGCCCGCGACACGACTGCCGACATCCTGCTCAACGGCGCCCGTCATTCCGTCCCGGTCCGCGCCGGCGAAACGATCGTCGACGCCGGGCTGCGAGCGGGGCTGGAAATGCCCTATTCGTGTCACGCCGGTATGTGCTGTACCTGCCGCGCCAAGGTGACCGAGGGCGAGGTCACGATGGACCTCAATTACTCACTGGAGCCGTGGGAGATCGAAGCCGGTTACGTCCTGACCTGTCAGGCCCATCCGGTGACGGCCAAGGTCGTCCTCGACTACGATGACGTATAAGGCCGACCGCGGGGGTCAGCCGCGCGCCATCAACTTGACCGTCTGTGCCGGCGTCAGCGCCGCCGCCCCCTCGACGAGCAGCGTCGTGACCAGATTGGCGTAATCCTCGCGCGTCAACGGTTTGCCGTCGCGAAACCACATGTAATGCCAATTGATCATCCCGAACAGCGACATGGTCACCGGCTTGAGCAACGCCCGGTCGCCATTCAGTGCCGGATTGACCGCGGCGATTGCCTCGGCGAACACGCGCACCAGTTCGCGCTCCATGTCGGTCAATAGCTTCTTGCGCTTCGGGGGCAACTTGCCGAGCTCGTTGAGCTGAATCTTGTGCTCGTTGTCGGCGTCGCGGTAAGCCTCGAGCAAGGCGCCGACCAGCGCCCGCAGCCGCTGCTGCGGTGCCAGTTCGCGATCCACCACCGCCACCGCCTCGATCAATTCCTGCAAATGGTCGCGCAGGATATCGAACAGCAGCGCCGCCTTGTTCTTGTAGTAATGATACAGCAACGCCTTCGATACGCTGCAAGCCTTGGCAACCTGCGCCATCGAAGCACGGTCGTAGCCGTATTTGGCAAATACCGCGGCGGAACCGTCCAGGATCGCCTGCCGTTTACCGTCGTAGTCGGCCGCCCTCGGACGCGCCATCAGAAATCCTCTTCCTTACCCAGGGCAAAGCCGAAAATCCGGCCGCGCCAGTTCACCGTCGCGGGTTAGGCCTTCGGTCGCTTATCGACGATCCGGCGCGCCTTTCCCATCGACCTTTCAATAGCACCTGGATCGGCAACCGCCACCTCGACGCCGATACCGACAACATTGCGGATATGAGACTTAAGCAGGGCCGCCTGGGCCGTGCGCGAGGCGTCATCGGCGTGATCGGCCCGGGCTTCGACGTGCAGCCGAACGGCGTCGAGCCGCTGTTCGCGGAACAGTTCAATATAGAAGTGCGGCGCGAGACCGTCGCAGCGCAAAAGTTGCTCCTCGAACTGGGTCGGGAACACGTTGATGCCGCGCACGATCATCATGTCGTCGGAACGGCCGGTCACCTTCTCCATCCGCCGCATGCTGCGCGCGGTGCCGGGCAACAACCGGGTCAGGTCGCGGGTGCGGTAGCGGATCACCGGCATCGCTTCCTTGGTCAGCGAAGTAAAGACCAGTTCACCCATTTCGCCATCCGGCAGCACCTTGCCGCTCACCGGATCGATGATCTCCGGATAGAAATGATCTTCCCAGATATGGAGCCCGTCCTTGGTCTCGACGCATTCATTGGCGACGCCCGGCCCCATCACTTCCGATAGACCGTAAATGTCGACTGCGTCCATATCGAAGGTCTCTTCGATCTCCTTGCGCATCGAATTGGTCCAGGGCTCGGCGCCGAAGATACCGATCTCGAGCGAACACGAGCGCGGATCGATGTTCTTGGCGCGAAATTCATCGAGGATCGCGAGCATATAAGACGGAGTCACCATGATGATTTCCGGCTTGAAATCCGAGATCAGCGAAACCTGTCGCTCGGTCATGCCGCCGGACACCGGGATCACGGTGCAGCCAAGCTTCTCGGCGCCGTAATGCGCGCCCAGTCCACCGGTGAACAGACCGTAGCCATAGGAAACATGCACTTTCATGCCCGGCCGGCCACCCGATGCCCGGATCGAGCGCGCCATCACGCCCGCCCAGGTCTCGATATCCCTCAGGGTGTAGCCAACGACCGTCGGCTTGCCGGTCGTGCCGGAGGAAGCATGGATGCGGGCCACCTTCTCCTGCGGCACGGCGAACATGCCGAACGGATAATTATCGCGCAGGTCCTGTTTGGCGGTGAACGGAAATTTGCCGAGGTCTTCAAGCGTCCTGAAATCGCGCGGATGCACGCCGGCATCGTCGAATTTCTTCCGGTAGGCAGCCACATTTTCATAAGCATGGCTCAGCGACCATTTCAGGCGCTCGGTTTGCAGCGCCGCGATCTCATCGCGCGACGCGGTTTCGATACGGTCGAGCCCATAGGGCCGATAGGATTTGTCGAGCATGTTTTTCCTCCCTCACCCGGCGATCATCGTGTGGCGGCTTCGAGGCCGCGCTTGTCTTGACCGGGAACGAGTTCACCTTCGATCGTCCGCGAGTGACCGCGAAATTCGGCAATCACCTTGCCATCCTGCCGCGTCACCGTGATGTCGTAAATGCCGGAGCGTCCGGCGCGTTGCCGCTCGACCGCGCGCGCGGTCAGCCGATCGCCCAGCTTGCCGGCGACCAGAAACGTGATCGCGCAATGCTGGGCGACAGTGCGCTGGTTATAGGTATTGCAGGCAAAGGCGAAGGCCGAATCGGACAGCGTGAAGATGAAGCCGCCGTGGCAGATCTTGTGGCCGTTGACGTGGCGCTCGGCAACCGTCATCGCCACTTCCGCGCGGCCCGGACCGACGGCAATAAGCTCGATGCCCAGGCCGCGGCTGGCGGCGTCGTCGGCCCACATCGCCTGGGCGCAAGCTTGTGCGAGTTCGTCGGCGTTCACTCAATCCTCCTTGCGGCCGGTGAAAAGCGGCGCGCGCTTGGCGATGAAGGCTTGAACGCCTTCCTTGTAGTCGGGCGAACGGCCGGCGATGCGCTGAAGGTCGCGTTCCAGGTCAAGCTGCGCGGCGAAATCGTTGGTTTCGGCGGCATCGAGGGCACGCTTGATCTGCGCCAGGCCGAAGGTCGGACCGTCCGCGAAATCCGCGCACATCTTGCCGGCGTCGGCGAGCAGCTTGTCGTCGTCGACCGCTTTCCAGATCAGCCCCCAATCGGCGGCCTGCTCGGCCGACAGCGGTTCGGCCAAGAGTGACAGTGCGCGGGCGCGCGCCGCGCCGACCAGACGGGGCAATAACCAGGTCCCGCCGGAATCCGGCACCAGACCGATCTTGGCAAAGGACTGCACGAACTTCGCACTTCGTGCCGCGAGCACGATATCGCAGGCAAGCGCGATATTGGCGCCGGCTCCGGCGGCAATGCCGTTGACCGCGGCAACCACCGGAAACGGCAGCGCGCGCAGCTTGTGAACAAGTGGGTTGTAGAAGGCTTCGACCGTCGCGCCGAGATCCACGTCGACGTCGCCGCTTGGCAAATCGCTGAGATCCTGACCGGCGCAAAAGCCGCGCCCGGCGCCGGTTAGCAACAAAGCGCGACATTTCGGATCGGTTTCCGCATCGTTCAATGCGGCCATCAAGGCCCGATGCATGGATTCGGTAAAGGAATTCAGCCGTTGCGGCCGATTCAGCGTCACCGCGTGGTAGCCGCCGCGTTTGTCGACGAGAATCGATGGCTCGTCCATGGCACGTCCTCCCGGCTGGCGCTTCTCGATCTCCAAACGAAGCGGAGCGCCTTGGCCGAATAATACTTGACTGACCGGTCGGTCGGCTAATTAATAGGCCGGACTGGATAGAGGTGTCAACGCGGCGCGGCGGCTTCAGGCGGACCGACCAGGTTTGCCGGTGTCACCGGAACGATCGCGATCCGCCGGGAGGAAATGCCATGAGCCGCTTCTTCGAAGCGCACCGCGCCCTGCTTGAACGGGCCGTCGACGCCTGCCGCACGCGGGTCTATTGGAGCGCGTTCCCCGAGGCCGCCAGCGGCAAGATCTACGGCGAAACCGCCAAGGCCGACGGCGAAGCCGCTTTCAAGGCGATGCTCGGCAAACCGTTCGAACTCGATCAGCCGGCCGAGAGCCGCGTTGGGCATGAGGTTTCGCCGTTCGGCATGGCGCTCGACATCACCTATCCGAGCGCGTCGCCCGATACACTGGTCGCCGCGTCGCAACGCGCCGGCAAGGCCTGGGCCACGGCCAGCATCGAGGACCGGATCGGCGTCTGTCTGGAAACCCTGCACCGGCTGAACCGCCAGAGCTTTCTAATCGCCCACACGGTAATGCACACCACCGGCCAGGCCTTCATGATGGCGTTCCAGGCCGGCGGCCCCCACGCGCAGGATCGCGGATTGGAAGCCGTCGCTTACGCCTATGACGAAATGACGCGCATACCGCGGACAGCGGAATGGACCAAACCGCAAGGCAAAGGCGAGCCGTTGGTGCTCGACAAAACATGGCGCATCGTGCCGCGCGGTGTCGCGCTGGTCATCGGTTGCGCCACCTTCCCGACATGGAACGGCTATCCCGGAATCTTCGCCAGCCTGGCGACCGGCAATAGCGTCATCGTCAAACCGCACCCCGGCGCCATCCTCCCGCTGGCGCTTAGCGTGCAAATCGCGCGCGGCGTCCTGAAGGAAGCAGGCTTCGACCCGAACGTGCTAATGCTGGCCGCCGACGACCCGGCGGCGCCGATCGCCAAGGACCTGGCGACGCGCCCCGACATCGCCATCGTCGACTTCACGGGCGGACCGGCGTTCGGTGCGTGGCTGCGTGCCAACGCCGGGACCGATCTGGTGTTCACCGAGGAAGCCGGCATCAACCCGATCGTTATCGATTCGACCGACGACTTCCGCGGCCTGTGCGGCAATATCGCCTTTTCGCTGTCGCTTTATTCCGGACAGATGTGCACCGCGCCGCAAAACATCTTCGTGCCGACCGGTGGCATCGCCACCAATGAAGGCCACAAAAGCTTCGACGACGTCGCCGCCGGCATCGCAACCGCCATCGACAAATTGCTTGGCGATCCCGATCGCGCCACCGGCATTCTGGGCGCGATCCAGAGCGACGCGACCCAGGCGCGCGTTGCCGCCGCGCGCAAGCTGGGCAAAATCATACGCGACTCTGGCCCCGCCCCGGCCGCCGGATACCCGCAGGCCCGCACCGCCAGTCCATTGGTGCTGGCGGTCGACGCCGCCGACGAGACCGCCTGGGGCGAAGAACGCTTCGGGCCGATCAGCTTCATCATCAAGACGGCATCGACAGCCGACTCGATCGAACGCGCCGCCCATTCGGCACAGCGCAAGGGCGCAATCACCGCCTCGCTCTACGCCACCGACGACGCCGTCATCGACCAGGGCGCCGATGCCTTCGCCCGCGCCGGCGTGGCCTTGTCGGTCAATCTCACCGGCGGCGTCTATGTCAACCAGTCCGCCGCCTTCAGCGACTACCACGTAAGCGGCGCCAATCCCGCCGGCAACGCGTGCCTGACCGATGCGGCTTTCGTCGCCAACCGATTCCGCATCGCCACGACCCGCCGCCAACGCGCGGCGTAACGACCGCATCAAGACGGTCTTAATCCACCACGGGAGGATACGATGAAACGACACCTGCGAATGACTTTGCCGAGCATGCTGGCCGCGGCCGCATTCCTGACCGCCGCCAGCACGGCATATGCCGATATCAAGATCGGTTCGATCCTGGCCGTCACCGGCCCGGCCTCGTTCCTGGGCGATCCCGAAAAGAAAACCCTGGAAATGTACGTCGATCAGATCAATGCCGCCGGCGGCGTCAACGGCCAGAAGATCAAGCTCACCGTCTATGACAGCGGCGGCAATCCCAACAAGGCCAAGACCTTTGCCACCCGCCTGATCGAACAGGATCAGGTCGACGCCGTCATCGGCGACTCGACCACCGGCGCCACGCTCGCCATCATGCCGGTCTTCGAAGACGCCGGCGTCCCGTTGATCTCACTGGCCGGCGCCATCCAGGTCATTCAGCCGGTGCGCAAATGGGTGTTCAAGACGCCGCATACCGACACCATGGCCTGCGAAAAGATCTTTGAGGACCTCAAGAAGCACAATCAAACCAAGATCGCGCTGATCTCCGGCACCGGCGGTTTTGGCAAATCGATGAGCGCCGAATGCCATAAAGTCGCCGGTCAGTATGGCATCCAGATTGTTCACGAGGAATCCTACGGACCGAACGACAACGACATGACGCCGCAGCTCACCAACATCAAGAACGCCGCCGGCGTGCAGGCGGTCGTCAATCCCGGCTTCGGCCAGGGCCCGGCGATCGTGACGCGCAACTACCGCCAGCTCGGCATCAAGGTGCCGCTCTATGAAAGCCACGGCGTAGCCTCCAAGCAGTACATCAAGCTGGCTGGCGACGCCGCCAATGGCGTCCGGTTGCCGGCGGCGGCCCTGCTGGTGGCCGACAAGCTGCCGGCCAGCGATCCGCAAAAGAAGGTCGTCGAAGGCTACAAGACCACTTACGAGAAGAAGACCGGCCAGGAGGTCTCGACCTTCGGCGGCCACGCTTACGACGCCCTGATGATCCTGGTCGATGCGATGAAGCGCGCCGGCAGCGCCGACAAGGCCAAGGTGCGCGACGAAATCGAAAAGACCAAGGGCTTCGTCGGCACCGGTGGCGTCGTCAACATGTCGGCGAAGGACCATCTCGGCCTCGACCTGACGGCGTTCCGGATGCTGGAAATCAAGAACGGCGACTGGACGCTGGCGAACTAGGATCGTCCGGCTTTCCGATCTGTTGTTCCCGCCCTCGTCCTTCGAGACGGGCGCTCCGGCGCCCGCCTCGGGATGAGGGCCCTTCTCTCGCCTCATGGTGATCCGCATCGCGCAAGCGATATGTCCCATGCGATGAGGCGGCATTGTCGCGCTGATTGACCGAGCATCGAGCATGGCCGAGTTTCTGCAATTCGCTTTTTCCGGCCTGACCGTCGGCGCGATCTATGCGCTGGTCGCGCTCGGCTTTACCCTGATCTACAACGCCTCCGGCGTGATCAATTTCGCCCAGGGCGAATTCGTCATGCTGGGCGGCATGGTCACCGTGTTCACCCATGCCGCCGGCGTGCCATTGCCGCTGGCCGCTCTGATCGCGTTAGTCGTCGCGATTATCGTCGGGCTGGCGCTTTACCGGCTGGCGATTGAACCTGCCCGCGGCGCCTCGCCCGTCACATTGATCATCATCACCATCGGCGCGTCGATCCTGCTGCGCGGCGGCGCCAGCCTGACCTTCGACAAGAGTTTCCATTCGTTGCCGCCCTTTGCCGGCAGCAAACCGCTGATGATCGGCGGCGCCGCGTTGCTGCCGCAAAGCCTGATCGTGCTGGCCGGCGCCGGCGCCATCGTCATCGCACTCTGGTATTTTCTCACCCGCACCCTGTCCGGCAAGGCGATCCTGGCAACCGCCGCCAACCGGCTCGCCGCACGCCTGGTCGGCATCAACACCAATGCCGTGGTGGGATTGTCGTTCGGCGTGTCCGCCGCGATCGGCGCACTCGGTGGCATTCTGATGACACCGATCACGCTGACCTCATACGACTCCGGCACCCTACTGGCGTTGAAAGGCTTCGCTGCGGCCATGCTGGGCAGCATGGGCAATCCACTCGGCGCCGTCGTCGGCGGCCTGACCGTCGGCCTGCTGGAAGCTTTCAGTGCCGGTTACATCTCGTCGAGCTACAAGGACGCCGTCGCCTTTCTGGTCATTCTCGGCGTGTTGTTCCTGATGCCGCAAGGCCTGTTCGGCCGCGGCGGCATGGAGCGCGTCTAGATCATGCGGCGGTTTCTTGAAGGCCCTTATGCCGGCGTTCTGGCTTTGGCGATCCTGGTCGCGGTGTTGCCGCTGGCGCTGCCATCGCTGTTTTATCTGCGCATCGCGGCGCTGATCGGCATCTTCGCGCTGGTCGTCGTCGGCCTCAATCTGCTGATCGGCTATGCCGGTCAGGTCAGCCTCGGCCATGCCGGCTTTTTCGGCGTCGGCGCCTACGCGGTTGCGATCGGCCCAACCTATCTTGGCTTGCCGGCTTGGCTGGCCTTGATCGCAGGCGCGGCCATTGCCGGGCTGATCGCCTTTCTGGTCGGCCGGCCGATCCTGCGGCTGCGCGGACATTACCTGGCGGTCGCGACGCTCGGCATGGGGCTGTTGTTCGCGATGGTCTTCGCCAATGAATCGGCCTGGACCGGCGGACCGGATGGCATGCCGGTGCCGCATCTCGATCTGTTCGGCTTTCGCATGTCCGGCGCGCGCACCTGGTACTGGATTTCCGGTGTGTCGCTGGTGATCGGCGCCTGGGTCGCCGCCAACGTCATCGCCAGCCCGACCGGGCGAGCGCTGCGCGCGATTCACGACAGCGAAACCGCCGCGCAAGTGCTCGGCATCGATGTCGCGCGCTACAAGCTGATCGCCTTCGTGCTGTCTGCGGTCTATGCCGCCGTCGCCGGCGCCTATCTGGCGATGTTCGACGGTCTGGTCACACCGGAGACCGCCGGCTTCCTGCGCTCGATCGAATTCGTCACCATGGCGGTGCTGGGCGGGCTGGGCTCGACCTTCGGCGGCATTGTCGGCGCCGCGCTGCTGGTGCTGCTACCGCAGGTGCTCACCGTCTTCCAGGACTACGAGCATATCGCGCTCGGCCTGATCATGATCGTCGTCATGATCTTCCTGCCCGCCGGTATCGTGCCGTCGCTGGCCGGCTTGTTGCGATGGAGGCGGTCGTGAGCATGCTGGCGGTCGAGGGGCTTGGCATCACCTTCGGCGGCGTCACCGCGCTCGCCGACGTATCGTTCGAGGTCAAGCCGGCCGAGATCTTTGCCATCATCGGTCCTAACGGCGCCGGCAAGACCACTTTGTTCAACGTCATCTCCGGGCTTTACCCGCCGCGCCAGGGCCGCGTCCGGCTCAACGGCGAAGACGTCACCGGGCTGCCGCCCGACCGGCTGGCGCGCCGCGGACTGTCGCGCACGTTCCAGAACCTTCAGGTGTTCTTTCGCATGACGGTCGCCGAAAACATCATGGTCGGCCGCCATCTGCACGAACGGCGCAACGTACTCGCCCATCTGTTCACCTTGCCGTCGGTCCTGGCGCAGAACCGCGCCACCCGCGCCAAGGCCGAGAACCTGCTGGCCTTTGTCGATCTGTCCGACCTTGCCGACCGCACCGCCGGCAGCCTGCCCTATGGCGCGCTGCGCCGGCTGGAAATCGCGCGGGCGCTGGCGACCGAACCCAAGCTGTTGCTGCTCGACGAACCGGCGGCGGGCTGCAACCCGGTCGAAACCGAGGAAATCGACAATGTGATTCAGAAGATCGCGGCCAGCGGCGTCGCCGTCGTCCTGGTCGAGCACGACATGAAGCTGGTGATGAAAATCTCGCATCGCATTCATGTACTCGATCGGGGGCGCACCATCGCGCAGGGCTCGGCCGCCGACGTGCGCAACAACGAGCAAGTCATCGCCGCCTATCTCGGTCGGCACGGACAACGAGAGGCCGCCCGTGCTCAGGATTGAAGACGTCGTCAGCTGCTATGGCCGGATCGAGGTTCTGCATGGCGTCTCGCTCGAGGTCGGCGCCGGCGAGATCGTGTCGCTGGTCGGCAGCAATGGCGCCGGCAAGACCACGCTGATGCGGGTCATTTCCGGCATCCTGCCGCTGACGCGCGGCCGCATTCTGTTCGACGATCAGCCGATCGACCGGCTACCCGCGCATGTCCGTGTCGCGCGCGGCATCGCCCAGGTGCCGGAAGCACGCCAGGTCTTCGGCCCGTTATCGGTCGACGACAATCTGCGGCTCGGCGCTTTCCGCCGGCACGCGGCCGATACCTCGCGCGCGCTCGACCGTATCTACAATTTGTTTCCAGCCTTGGCCGAGCGCCGCGCGCAGTCAGCCGGCAATCTGTCGGGCGGCCAACAACAGATGCTGGCGATGGGACGGGCGCTGATGAGCGACCCGCGTCTATTGCTGCTCGACGAACCGTCGATGGGGCTGGCACCGGTGCTGGTCGACCAGATTCTCGATACGGTGGCGAACTTGCGCAAGGACGGCGTCACCATCCTGCTGGTCGAGCAGAACGTCAACGCGGCGCTGGCGATCGCCGATCGCGCCTATGTGCTGGAAACCGGCCGCATTGTGCTCACCGGATCGAGCACGGCCCTGGCCGACGACCCGCGTATCCGCGAGGCCTATCTTGGGCTGTGAACACGACAACCGGACGTGCCGATGACACCTGGCCCCTCTGTAACGTCCAGGCTTTCGATCGCGCAAGGCGGCAGCGAAGGCCCTTTGCTGGTGCTGCTGCACGGGCTCGGCGCCAATCGCGATGTATGGCGACCGATGACAGCCATCGCCGACCGGCATTGGCCGGGACGATGGCTGGCGCCCGACCTGCGCGGTCATGGCCGCTCCCCGCATGAAGCCCCTTATGGCTACGCAACGCATGCCGCCGATATCGCGGCGCTGATCGCCGACGAACCGGATGGCAGCGTTACACTGGTCGGCCATTCGTTCGGCGGCGTCGTCGCAGCATTGGTCGGCACCGGCTGGTTCGGTCCGAGGGTCGCGACAGTCGCGGCCTTCGGCGTCAAACTCGTCTGGAGCGCGGACGAAGAGGCCAAGGCGCGGGACCTGGCGCAGCGCCCCGCCCGCGCGTTCGCGACCCGCGCCGAAGCCATCGACCGCTTTTTGAAAACCTCCGGTCTGTTCGGCCTCGTCGACCCGGCTTCCGACATGGCGGCCTCCGGCATCACCGGCAACGGCGATCAATGGCGGGCCGCCATGGACCCGCGCGCCTATGGCGCGGTAGGCCCATCGATCGAACACATTCTTCGGCTGTCAACGGCGCCGCTGCGTCTGGCAGCCGGCGAACACGATCCGATGGTCACGCTCGAGCAGATGCGCCGTATCGACCCGGCGGCGCGCGTCCTTGCCGGCGCCGCTCACAACGCCCATTGGCAGACGCCGGCCCAGGTATGGGACTTCGCCACCGGCCTGAGCTAACAGGAGCGTACACGCCATGCGGATGTCAATTTTCTCGGTGCAGGATCACTATCCCGCCGGCCCGCGCAGTATCCAACAGCTCTATAGTGAAGTCATCGCCCAGGCCGAACTCGCCGACCGGATCGGCTACGATACCTTCTGGGTCGCCGAACACCATTTCCACGAATATGGCGTCGTGCCCAATCCCGCGGTCATGCTCGCTTCTCTGGCGCAACGCACGACAAGGCTACGGCTCGGCACGGCCATTTCGATCCTGACCTTTCACAATCCGCTAACGGTCGCCGAAAACTACGCCATGGTCGATATCCTGTCGGGCGGACGGCTGGTCTATGGCGTCGGCTCCGGCTACCTGTCACACGAGTTCGCCGGCTTTGCCGTCGATCCCGCGGAAAAGCGTGACCGCTTCGACGAAAACCTGGCTGTGATACGCCGGCTGCTTGCCGGCGAGCGGGTCACCAGCAAGGGAAAATTCCAAAGCATCGACGCAGTCGCGCTCAATGTCCGCCCGTTGCAGGGCAAGGTGCCCGTCTATGTCGCGGTGCTGCGGCGCGAAGCCGCCTATCACGTCGGCAAGCAAGGTCACAATCTGATGTGCGTGCCCTATGCCTCGGTCGATAACTTCGATGATATCGGCAACCTTGTCGCCGACTATCGGCGCGGTCGCGACGAGCACGGCGACGTTCCAGTCGAGGACGATGCCGTCGTGACGCTACACACCCATGTCGCCGCAAGCGACGAGCAAGCCCGCCGCAATGCCGAGACCGCCTTCAATCTTTACGTCGACACCCGGCTTTATGCCAGAAAATCGACCTATGACGACGCCATGCGTAACGGCCTGCACTTGTTCGGCTCGGTCGACACCGTCGTCGACAAGCTGGTCGCGCTGCACGATATGGGCGTGCGCCATGTCTCGGCGCTGCAAAATTTCGGGCTGATGGCGCAACCGCTGGTGCACGCGTCGATGGAGCGGATGATGCGCGAGGTAATGCCGAAAGTCGCCGCGCGCACCGCGTGAATCTGCGCATCGCGCAACAGTCGCCGGATGCGACAAACCTGTTGCCCGGGCCGCGTTCGACCGCGATCAAAGTGAATTGTATACAGAGAAAATCCGAAGGATCTTCATCAAAGGCCATGCCCAACGTGTCGCGCCACTCGTCGACCACGACCTGACGCTTCACTCACGCACTCACGCAAAATTCCGCCTTTGCGTGCAGCACTTCGACCCGGCGAAAAGTGCGCTGCCGGAGAGCTTAAATGAGCAACCCAGGGACTAGTGGGCGTCTGGCTAACCGGGGCGCTATCGACATCCCTGCTGTATCCCACGCCAAGCTCCTCAGGCCGGCAAGCGGTGACTTTGCCTGACCCGCATGCTATCGTCTCGCGGCTCGAAGGACCGACTTACGGAGGGAACTTGTTCCGCTTTACCGGTTTTACGCTTGACCGGCAACGCGCTTCGCTGCTCGGTCCTGACGGCGGAACGATCAAGCTGCGGCCGAAAACCTTCGACATGCTATGCCTGTTCGCGGAGAACCCACGGCGGGTGATCAGCAAACAGGAGCTGATGGCGGCCATCTGGCCCAACGTCCGTATCGGCGAAGACGGCCTGTTCCAATGCATCCGTGAGATCCGGGCCGCCCTCGGCGACGAAGACCGAACGCTTGTGAAGCTGGTGTCGGGCCGCGGCTATATTTTTGAAGCCGACGTGTCCGCCGGATTAACCGACACTCAGCCGGCTCCGGAAGCGGCCAGGACGGCGACGCCGGATGGCCCCACCGCCGCGACGCAAACGCCGCCGACCGCAGAACCCGCCCCGACACAACTCTTTCGCCAACCGAAGCGCCTGCCGCTGACCCTTGTGCCGGTCTTCGGTCTCGGTGCCTTCGCGGCTATCGCCATCCCGTTTTTAAGCCCGCGGCTTTCGCCACAACCGGCCCTGCCGAGCATCATGGTGATGCCGATCAACGTCGCGACGTCCAACGGTGCCGCCGAAAAAATCGCGACCGGCGCGACCGATCGCCTGATCGACGGCCTCGCCAGGATCGACGGCATCAGGGTCGTGCTGCCGCCAAAGACGACGGCCGATCGCAAAGCCACGACGACAAACCAACAGGCGGATTATGTCGTCAATGCCGATTTGCGCGACCGCGACCATGCTTGGACGCTGGAGACCCGGTTGATCCAGACGGCGACCGGAACCGTGGTGCCCATTGAATCTCCCGCGGTCGAGGTGGACGACGCCGATCCCCAACTCACGCAGTCGCGGCTGGCGGCAGCGCTCGGTCATCCGCTGGCCCTACGGCTTAACGAACTTCTCGACTCCGGCCCGCGCCCGACCTCGGCTGCCCAGGACACCACGCAAGGCGCCGCCAAGGTCGTCATCGGCCAGGCCATCGCGTCGATAAATCAAACATCGCGGGAGCGGTTTTCCGCCGCCCAGACGATGCTGGAAAAGGCGCTGGCCGACGACCGCGACAACGCCGACCTCGCCATCGCACTTGCTTCGCTTCAACTGCGCGGCATTCAACTCGTCTGGTACAGCCCGGCGGACGCGGCCGTCGCCGAGACAAAGGCCAAATCGACGCTTGAGCATGCCCTCAAGAACCGGCCCGCTTATATACCCGCACTCGAGGCTTATTGCCGCTTTCTGGCGACAACAAATCAATTCGTCTCGAGCCTGGTCGCTTGCGCGCGTGTGTTGAGCTTCGATCCGTGGAACGGCTTAGCGCTATACCACACAGGCCTGGTCCAGGTTCAACTCGGACGTTTCGACGACGCACTGAACGCCTTCAAGCAAGCCGACCGCTACGATACCCCGCAGGTGTCGCGCTGGACCTGGCTGCTCGGCGCCGGTCTCACGCTCGCGGTCATGCATCGCTACGAAGACGCGGTGCCGTGGCTGAAGCGCTCGCTGGCGATTACCCCCGGCAGCGGCCGCACATTCATGCTGCTTGCCGCCGCCTATCAACGCCTCGGCCACACCGCCGAAGCAAAGGCAGCGCTGGCCCAAGGCATGCAGCTACGACCGGGCTCGACGGCGAAGAATATTTCGCTGCCGACAAAGAATGCCAGCCCGGTTTTTCTCGACGCGGCCAAAGACATCAAGAACGCCCTGGTCGAAATCGGGTTACCGGAGCGCTAACGATCTAACGATAGCCTCGGACTTTGCGCGAAGTCGGTTCCGCCGTCGTTGAACCGCAACGCTTGACCGCCCACGCAGGACGGTGGGATCGCCGCGCAGGTCATCCCTCGCTGGCGGTCACGCCCAGCCGGACCTCGGCTTCGATCAACTTCCAGATATGATCGACAAGACCGACGAATTCCGGTGTCCGCTTGAGTTCAAGGTCGCGCGGGCGCGGCAGATCGATCTTGATCTCCTCGCGCACTGTACCCGGCCTCGCGCTGAAAATAATCACGCGATCCGACAGGAAAACGGCCTCGTCGATCTGGTGCGTAATCAGCAGCACCGTCTTGCGGCTCTCCTGCCAGATCTTGAGCAATTCCGTCTGCATGATTTCGCGGGTCTGTGCATCGAGCGCCGCGAACGGCTCATCGAGCAACAGGATGCGCGGATCGACCGCCAGGGCGCGCGCGACATTGACCCGTTGACGCATGCCCCCGGAAAGCTGATGCGGATAATGACTTTCAAACCCGGCCAAACCGGTCATGGCAACAAAACGCTCGGCGACTTTCGACGCCTGCGGCCATGGGCTCTTCGCCAGGGTCAGTCCATAGGCGACGTTCTCGATCACCGTCTTCCACGGCAACAGCGAATCCTGCTGAAACACCATGGCGCGGTCGCGCCCCGGCTTTTCAACCCGGGCATCGTCGACAAACACGGCCCCTTTGGTCGGCTCCAACAGACCGTCGATGATACGCAGCAGAGTCGATTTTCCGCTGCCGCTGGCGCCAACGATGGAGACGAACTCGCCCTCTTCGATGCTGAAATTAATGCCGCGCAGCGCTTCGACCGCGGTCTTGCCACGACGTGAGAAGATCTTGTCGACGTTGTCGACGCGAAGCAAAGCGGTCATTCCTGCCTCCACGGGGCCAAATGACGCTCGAGCGCGGCAAAGGACACGCTGCCGATCAACCCCATCGCGCCCAACACAAAGACGTAGCCAAGGACACGCGCCGTATCGAAAGTCTGGCTCGCCGACAGAATGGCGAAGCCGAAGCCGGCAAACGAGCCGAAAAACTCGGCGACCACGATACCGACAAGCGCCCGCGCCCAGGCCACGCGCACGCCGCTGACGATGAACGGCAACGCGTAAGGAAAGGTCACCGTGGTGAATATCTGCAACTTGGTCGCGTTGAACGAGCGCGCCGCCTCGATCAGCGGCTTATCCGCCGCCCGCAAGCCGGCCTCGGTGGTAACCACCACCGGAAACACCGCAACCATCAGCACCAACACGAACTTCGAGGCAAAGCCGAGCCCGAGCCACGCGACGAACAACGGCGCCAGCGCGATGATCGGCACCGAATTCAACGCGCTCAGCACCGGACCGCCGGTCAGCGACAGCAGCCGGCTCGACGCCAGCGCCAGACCGATGACGATGCCGATGGCAACCGACACCAGGAACGACGACACTACGGCTGTCACGGTCGCAACCGCGTTGGTCCACAAATCGCCATTCTGAATTTCATGAAACAGCGCGACCGCGACATCGGCCGGCGGCACCAGCAGCAGCCGGTTGGTGACGAACAGCGACACGACCTGCCAGAGCACCAGCACGCAGATCGCCGACAACAGGACACGCAGCAGCGACGCCAGCCGCGTGTCCTGTTCGAGGAAGTCGAATATCGGTCGCACGGGAAAGCCTTTCGCTCTCTGGATCAGCCCGGATACTGGGCGCGCGCCTGCTTGCCCCAGCCCTTTTCACCGACGACCACGCCATCCTTGTACACGGTCTTGCCGCGGACGATGGTCCGGACCGGCTTGCCCTTCACCTTGCGCCCGGCATAGGGGCTCCAGCCGGTGAGGCTCAGCACGTCGGCGTCGCGGATTTCATATTCACGCTCGAGGTCGACCAGCACAAGATCGGCATGGTGCCCCGGCACGAGATCGCCCTTCTTCTCGATGCCGAAGATACGCGCCGGCGCCGTCGACGTCGCCTCGATCACCCGCTCGAGCGGAATCTTGCCCTCCTGCGCGGCGGTCAGGAACATGCTGAGATAGAACTGGGTCGACGGCGTGCCGGTGTGCGCCTTCCAGCCATCGGTCCAGCCGATTTCCTTTTCCTCGCGGGTATGCGGCGCGTGGTCGGTGGCGACGATGTCGATGGTGCCGTCGTTAAGACCTTCCCAGAGGCTGGGCACGTTCTTTTCCGGCACCCAGTACGACAAGGCGTAGGAGCCGAGCCGCTGGATCGCCGACCAGTCGCAGCCCAGGAACAGCGCCCAGGGATTGATCTCGCAGGTCACGCGCTGGCCGGCGGCCTTGGCCTTGCGGATCAGCTCGACGCTGCCGGCGGTCTGGGTGTGCAGAATATGCAGGTGGCAGCCGGCCGCCCGCTGCAAGCGCAGCAAGGTGGCGATCGCGGTTTCCCAGATGACGCCGTCGTGCGCGGCATAGGCCTTGGCGTAAGCCAGCGCATCGCGCTGCTGGCGCTCCCAGAAGCCCTTCTCGATCACATCCATCAGCGCCTGATCGTGCGGATGCACCATCAGCGGCACATTGACCTTCGCGCAATGCTGCATGATCTCGAGAATCTTGCCGTGATCGTGGACGCCGATGCCCGGCATGTGCGGATAACTGCGGCCGGTATCGACCACCATGAAGATCTTGAAGGCGGCAATGCCCTGATCCGCCATCAACGGGATCTGATCCTCGATCGTCGGCGCCGGGTTGAAGTTCCAGTCGACGACGGCATCGCGCTCGTAGATCGCGAACTGCTTCTTCAGCAGCGCCAGCGAATTCGGCGGCGGCGTTACATTCGGCATCGCGACCGAAGTCGTCACACCGCCGGCGGCGCATTGTTGGGTCGATGTGTAGATCGTATCCTTGTATTCGAAGCCCGGCTCACTGCCCTCGCGGTGATGCGAATGCATGTCGATCACGCCCGGAATGACCGCCAGACCGCCGGCATCGATCACTTCCCTGGCCTGCGGCTCCTGACCGGTGGCGTAGACACCGGCGATCAAACCGTCCTTGATGCCAATCGAGCCGTAGCTCTGGCCCGTCGCGGTAATCAAACGGCCATTGCGAATAACACTGTCCATCGTCGTCACTTTCTCCTGAAAATCCGAAGCCGATTATTCGTTCTAGGCAGCCGAGGCGCCGGACGGCGCCCGCTGCTGGATGGTCGCCAGCACTTCCTCGACGAAAGCGCGCGACATGTTGCGGGTGATGAAGACGATGCGCGATTTATGCGCACCCTCGGGCCAGACCGGCAGTTCGAAAGGCGGGTGAAACAGGCTCTGGACCGCCTGCACCACGATCGGACGCTCACGGCCCGCGATGTCTAGAATGCCCTTGACGCGCAGCAGGTCCTCGCCGTGCCCGAGCACCAGGGCATCGAGCCAATTGGCGACATGCTCCCATTGCAGCGGCTTGTCGAAATCCAGCACGAAGGATGCGATCGCGGCACTGTGCCGATTGATGTCGTGCGTGTGATGGTGGTGGTGATGGCCGCCGTGGCCGCCCTCGTCGCCTTGCGCATGCTGCTCGGCCTGCAGCCACCGCGCGACGTCCGGCGTCTTGGTCGCCGGATCGTAAATATCGATCGTCGCCAGGTCCGAAGGCGCCGGCATCTTGTCGAGCGACGACGCATGCAACCGCGCGCCCGGATTGAGCCGCTTGAGTTCGGCCACGATCCGATCGGCCGATGCTGCGTCGATGTCGGTCTTGGTGATGACGATCTCGTCCGCCACCGCGGCCTGCTTCACCGATTCCGGATGCTCGGCCAGGGTCCGCGCGCCATTGACGGCATCGACCGTGGTGACCACCTGATGCAGCCTGAACCGGCGCGACACCGGGAAGGTCATCAGGGCCTGAATGACGGGCGCCGGATCGGCCAGACCGGTGGTTTCGATAATGACCCGATCGAAAGCCCGAACCTCGCCCTTCTCGCGCGACACGATCAGCTCGCGCAAGGTGTCAACCAGATCGCCGCGTACCGTGCAGCAGAGACAACCGGTCGACAGCTCGATCGTGTTGTCGCTGCTGGACGCAATCAGCGCATGGTCGATGCCGATCTCGCCGAACTCGTTGACGATCACCGCGGCATTGGCGAGTTCCGGCGACCGGAGCCAGGCGTTCAGCAGCGTCGTCTTGCCGCTTCCGAGAAAGCCTGTCAGCAGCGTCACGGGAAGGCGATCGTCGTTCGGGTTCACCGGCATCGACCTTTATGTTCGCCCGACTTGGGCCTACTTGGCGTTCAGATAGCTGGGGTCGTAATATTTCGACAGCTGGAACGGCGGGAACTTGTCGCTCGCATTGCCGACATCGGCTTCGATCTTGGTAATGTTCTCGAGGCCGGCTGCCGGCACTTCGAGATTGTGGCCGATAGCCTTCTGTTCCTCGATGATGAACTTGTACGATGCGGCACAGATATCGGCCGGCGTCTTGGTATAGGCCGCCAGAATATCGATGGCCTTCTGCTTGTTCTTCGGATCGTAGATCCAGTTGGCGGCCTTTTGCAGCGCCTTGGTCAAACCGATTGCGGCGGTCCTGTTCTTGGCGGCCCAGTCCTTGTTCAGGATCAGCGGCGTCTCGACGTAATAGTCCTTGTACGTGTCGAGTATCTTCATGCCGTCGCGAACGGCCAAGGTATCGAACGGCGCGATCAACAAGGCGCCTTTCACCTGCCCGTTGCCGAGCGCAACGACGCGGTCCTTGGAATTGGTCAGCGACACCATTTTCACATCGTTCGGATCGACGCCGCCGCGCTTGAGCTGATAGCGCAACAGATTCGCCGTGCCGCCCTGCACCGCGCCAGCGGTCACGGTCGTGCCCTTGAGCTGCGAAATCGCGGTGACGCCTTTGCCACCGACCAGTTGAAGGATCGCCTTTTCCAGCACCGCGCCCGAGATGACGACCGGAGCGCCCTTGTCGATCGCGCGCATCACGACGTCACCGAGCGATACGCCCGCTTCAACGCTGCCGGACGATACGGCCTGCAACAGCGCCGGGCTCGAGCCCGCCCGCAGATCCTTCACGACGATATTGCGCTCTTTGTAGAAGCCCTGGTCGTTGGCGATCGCATGCAGCCAAAGCAGCGCGCTCGGCGCCAGAGTAGCCAAACGAATCTCGGTCGGCTGCTGCGCCCGAACCGGGGCAACGGACACGACAGCGATAGCGCATAGCAAGCCTAAGCCACGAATGATTGATTTCATTGCGATTCTCCGCGTTGGAACGCCTGTCGAAAACGGACACGATCAGCCGGCAGGGCGAATTATTGCAGGCTGCCCGCCCAGTCGCAACACATTTCTCGATTAGTGAGAATTTGGCTTATTCTGATTAGCTGCTAATATTATAGCCTTGCCTTGCCCACCAAATCACCCCGGTCGATCCGATCCATGAGCCGTCCACACCCGCTTCTCGCTATCCTGCAACTCTACGAACAAGGCCGGACCGTCTGGACGGTGGAAGATATCGGCGCGGCGCTCGGCATTCCGACCAGCACGACTTATCGCCACGTCCGCGGTCTGGTGCAGGCAGGTCTCCTCGATCCGGTGACCGGCGCCGGCTATACGCTAGGCCCCGGCTTCATCCGCTACGACCGTTTGCTACGTCAGGACGACCTGCTCATCCGGGTCGCCGAGCCGGTCATGAAAGATCTGCTGGCGCGCACCAGCCAGCACGCGACGGTGATCCTGTGTCGTCGCTTCAAGGATTGCGTGATGTGCGTCCACGAAGTGCAAGGCGCCGAACCGCACGAGGCCACCAGCTACGAACGCGGCGTCGCCATGCCGATGTTCCTTGGCGCGACCTCCAAGGTCATCCTGGCCAACCTGCCCGACCGCACCTTGAAAAGCGCCTATCTCGACAATGAAGAGACGATCAAGAAGACGCTGAAGGTATCCGACTGGAAAACCTTCAAGGAGCAGTTTCGCGCCATCAAGCGCGCAGGCTATGCACTGACGGATTCGGAAGTTGCCCAGGGCCGCATCGGCTTGGCCGCGCCCATTTCGCGCGGCGGCCAGGTCATTGCCGGCATCAGTCTGGTTTCAATCCCGCGCAAAACCGGCGACGTCCGAATGAATGAATATATCGCCAGCGTCAAATTCGCCGCCGCAACGATATCGCAGGGTATCTCAACTGAACGACAGGTCATTTCACGCTAGACGACCGCCCCGCCCGGCAGCATCGGCATTGTCGTGCTCATGCTAACCGGGATCGGCTTTCCCGCGACCGTCCACGTCAAAACCCGACATGCGATTTCAAGTCGCTCAGGCACCGCCACGCGCAAACGAGGCGACGCGGCTATAAGACCGCGTCATCCGGGCGGCCTTCATCGGTAAATCAGGGCAAAGACCACCGCCCGATAAAAATTCCGACGTCCTCTTCTTTGTGGGTTCGGGCGTCCACCGCCGCATCGCTCGCCGTCACCCGATAACGCCGCCGCGCCAGCCGATCAAAGAGCCGCGCCTCGAGGTCGGCGCGGATGGCAGCGTGAGCCGGACTGCGACCGAGGTCGATCAACTCATCGGGGTCGTCCGCGAGATCGAAGAGCTGCGGCGGAAACCCGAGATAATGCAGATATTTATGCGTAGCGGTGCGCAGCATGAAAATACGCGCATCGTTTGGCCCGAGACCGAGCGCCGGCCGCGCGGCATAATGACTGTAGTCGAGCTCCGAGAACGCGGCGGTGCGCCAGTCCGGCGGCGAACGACCCTGAATATGTCCAACCAGCGACCGGCCTTCCAGACGCTGACGCTCAACAGGCAATCCCGCCATATCCATGAAGGTGGGTAAAATATCGATGGCTTCCACCAACGCATCCACGGTTCTGCCGCGCCCGCCGTCGGCGGCAGGACGTGGATCGTAAACGATCAGGGGAACCCGCACCGAAGCGTCATGGAACAGTTCCTTCTCGCCGAGCCAATGATCGCCCAGGTAATCGCCGTGGTCCGAGGTGAACACGACAACGGTGTTGTCCGCTTGCCCGCTCCGTTCCAGAAAGGTCAGCATCCGGCCGACGTGATGATCGATCTGCTCGATCAGACCCATGTAGACCGGCACCACTGTTTCACGCACCTCGTCGCGTGAAAACGCCTGGCTGGCGTTCATCGCCATGAAGACGCGATAGACCGGATGGGCATCGGCGCGTTCGGCGTCGGTGCGGACCGCCGGCACGACGGCGTCACGGCCATAACGCGCGTGATAAGGCGCCGGCGCGACATATGGCCAATGCGGCTTGATATAGGACAGATGCAGGAGCCAAGGCTGGTCCCCGCCGCCGGCGACGAATTCGATGGCACGGTCGGTGATATAGGCGGTTTCGGAATGTTCTTCCGGTACCCGCGCGGCATAGCGCGCACTGCGCAGCTCCCAGCCGGAAATAACGCTGCCGTCTTCGGCATCCACCGAATTGGCATAATCATGCCAGGGATTATCGCTATTGTAGCCCAGAGAACGCAGCCAGTCATTGTAACGTGGCGTGCCGGCCCGCGCCATGGTCTGTCTGGTGTGAATGCCATCGTCACGGTCGAAGGCCTCAAAGCCGCCTTCGTTGAGAAACAGACCGATTTCGCTATCTCGGGCAATGCCCAGCCGGTTCATGCCCTCGACATCGCCGCGCATATGGGTCTTGCCGGCCAGCGCCACGCGATAACCGGCCGGTTTGAGATAGTCGCCCATCGTCCACTCGCCGACCGGCAGAGCGATCCCGTTCCACGACGCGCCATGCGAATGGACGGTGCGCCCGGTGTAATAGGACATCCGCGACGGACCGCAGACCGGGGATTGCACGAAAGCACGGCTGAACGACGTCCCGCGCCGGGCCAGCGCATCGATATGCGGCGTTCTAATGTAAGGATGACCGGCGCAGGCGAGATAGTCCCAGCGCAGTTGGTCACACATAATGAACAGGAAGTTTGGCGGCCGCCCGGTCATGCGGCGCTGCCCTGGTCCCGCACCGATAAAAGCTCCGCCGGGGAAGATCGGCCTTGCAACCGCAGAATGTCGCGCGCCTGTGCCGGCGTCGCGGCCTCGGCGCCCATCAAATCGACAATCTGGACCGCCTTCTCGACCAGCGCTGCGTTGCTGGGCGCGAGCACGCCGCGGCTGAGATAGAGATTATCTTCAAGACCAACCCGGACATGGCCACCCAATTGCACCGCCAGCGCCACCATCGGAAATTGAGCCGGACCGATGCCGAAGCCGGCCCACAGCGCGCCGGCCGGCAATTGGTCGCGCATCGCCAACATGATTTCCGGCGTCGCCGGCGCGCCCCAATTGATGCCGAGACAAAGCTGAAACAAGGGCGAACCGGCGATCAAACCGTCGGCGCAAAGCTTCTTGGCCAATGCAATATGGCCGAGGTCGAATACTTCAAGTTCAGGCTTGACGCCGGCATCCCTGACAACGCGCGCCATCTCACGCAGATGCGCCGGCGTGTTCATGAATACGACCTCGCCGAAATTCATGCTGCCGATATCGAGCGTGCAAATATCCGGTCTCAGCGTGACAATATGGGCGACGCGCTTTTGCCAGGAACTAAGGCTCGAACGCGGCTCGGGAACGCGCGGGTCCTCGACCCCGGGGATGAAACTGGCGCCGGCTCCGGTGGTGAGGTTGATCAACATATCGACGCCCGAGTCGCGGATCCGCTCGACCACTTCGGTATAGAGCTCCAGCTTCATGCTGGCGCGCGCAGTCTCCGGATCGCGAACGTGGATATGGGCGATCGCCGCGCCCGCTTTGGCCGCCTCGATCGCCGAATCCGCGATCTGCCGCGGCGTTACTGGCACGGCCTTGTTCCTGCCGGTCAGTTCGCTGCCGCCGGTCAGTGCACAGGTGATAATGACGGGTCTGGTCACGTCGATCGCCTCATTTCTGTGGATCAGCGGCGCGACCGCCGCGCCGTATGCCGTCGAGCGCCAAAGACAGCGCCAGCACCATCGTCACGCCGAGGCCAATAGCGGCGATGCTATGCCCGATCAGTGGCGTGAGATGCAGCAATTCGGTGGCGCTACCGGTCCGGTCAAGCGCGATTCCGTTGCTCATCACGAGATAGCCGAGCAAAGCCACCACCGCCGCCATGACCAGATGCCAGAAGGCATCGATCAGGCGATTGACGCGATCCGGCAGATGTCCGGTCGCAACGTCGACCACGATATGCCCTTCGAGCTGCACACAGCGCGCCAGGCCGAAGAAGCAGACGACCACCATCAGAAGCTCGGACTGCTCGATGCCGGAATTGATGGTGAACAAGCCGAACGAGCGGCCGACGATATCGGTCACCGTCAGCATCATCATGTAAAGCAAGGCCGCACCGGCGAGCAGCGCCAGGCCGTAAGCCAGCCGGGACAAGGCCCTGGACAGGACATTCATGGTCCACCTCAGTTATAGAGCAGGTTGGGCAGCCACAGCACCAGTTGCGGAACCAGCAACAGGATGCCGATGCGCACGAAATCGGCGAGAATATAGGGCCCGACGCCGCTGAACGCGTCGCCCGTGGTGATGCCGGGCACGACCTTGCTCAACACGAAGACGTTCATGCCGAACGGCGGCGTGATAAGGCCGAACTCGACGATCATCACCATGATGATGCCGAACCAGATCGCGTCGTAACCGTAACTGATGACGATCGGATAGATCACCGGGGTCACGATGAACAGAATGGCGATCGAGTCGAGAAAGCAGCCGAGCAGGATCAGCACCGCCAGGATCATGATCATCGCCCCGGTCGGCCCCCAGTTGAGCGCCCGGATGAAGCTGTCGACGCCTTGCGGCACCTGGGCGGCCTGGAGAAAATATTCGAATACCGAGATGCCGATCACCGCGAACAGGATCATCACCGAGGTCTGAATTGCCTCGACCACCGCATCGTATAGCCCCCGCAGGCTGAGGCCGCCTTGCACGGCGCCGATGACGATAGCGCCAAACGCGCCGACCGATGCACCTTCGGTGGGCGAAAAGATGCCGGAGAAGATGCCGCCCATCACGATGGCGAAAAGGAGGACAATGCCCCAGATGCTGCGCAAGGCGCGCCACCGATCCGCCCAGGCGGTGCGCGCGCCGGCCGGCCCCATCGCCGGATTGAACCGCATCCAGACCGCGGTCGCGGCGCAATATAGCGCCGTTGCGAGGATGCCGGGGATGAGCCCGGCCGCGAACAGCCGGCCGAGCGACGTCTGGGTGACCATCGAATAAATGATCATCGCCACCGAGGGCGGGATCAGGATGCCCAACGTCCCGCCGGCGGCGAGCGAACCCGCCGCCAAGCGTTTCGAATAGCCGTAACGCATCATCTCCGGTATCGCGACGCGACCGAGCGTACTGACCGTGGCCACGCTGCTGCCGCAGATCGAACCAAACCCGCCGCAAGCCATGATGCTGGCCATGGCCAGTCCGCCGCGACGATGGCCGATGAAGGCATAGGCCGCGCGATAGAGCGCTTCCGCGAGGCCGCCCTTCACCGCCACCGTGCCCATCAGCACGAATAGCGGCAACACCGAGAGGGTATAACTCTGCATCGCCGTAATCGGTGCGTTGCCGGCGACGAACAGCGCGGTATGCAGGCCAAGCAAGGCCCACAAGCCGCCGAAGCCGGTGACAATCAAGGCCAGGCCGATCGGGGCTCGCAGGCCGGCAATGACGATCAATCCAAGGACGCCAAGCAAGCCAATGGTGATGGGCGCCATGCCGGCCCCTCCTGTCGCGACGGATGAGCGTTTAGAGCTTGGCGCCTTCGGCTTTCACCTTGGCCATTTCGGCGACCAGCGCATCGTAAAAGGCCCGCGCCTTTTTGCCTTTGGCTTCGAGGCCGGCGATGTAGTCGTCAGTCACCTGTTTGGCGATCGGCGCCGCCTTGGCCCGGTCGGCCGGGCTGAAAGCTACGAATTGATGGCCCTTGGCTTTCAACTCGGCGGCGACACCCTTGCCAATCGTATCCCAGCAGCCGGCAGCCCGCGCCGCCACAGCCGGACCCGTGAAGCGGTTGTCAATCAAGGCTTTCAGGTCCGACGGCAAACCGGCGTATGCGGCCTTGCTCATGCCAAGGAACAACAGGGCCGAACTCACATTGGCCTGGATATGGGTGTGAGTGACTTCGCCGATCCGGAACGCCTGCAAAGCGGTATATTCCGAGATCGCACCGTCAATGACGCCCTTTTGCAAGTTCTCGTAGATCGCCGGCGCCGGCATGGCGACCGGTGTAATCCCGAGCTTCTTGAACAAATTGATCGCGCCGACGCCCGTCGCCCGAATACGCTTGCCTTTGAGCGCATCAAGACTGGTCTCGTCACCACGCATATGAATATAGAGCGGTGGGGTCACAAGCACCGCAAGCAAATGCACGTCCTTGAATTCCGCCGCCAGATAAGTCGGCGCCAGGCGATTGAGTGCGATCGCGGCGACTTTGGCGTCGTCAATCAGGAACGGCATGGTGGCCACTTCGGTCAGGGAAAATTGCCCGGGCGTATAGCTCAGCACGCCCTGCGACATATCCATCACGCCTTGCGCAACCTGCTGGTATTGGAGCAGTGGATTAGCGAAAGCAGTGCCGCCCATAAACTTCTGGATTTCCAGCTTGCCCTTGGATTCGGCGACCATGTCGTCGAGCATCGGAATCATGAAGCACTTGGTAAGCGGCCCGTTCGGCGATTCCATCGTGCTGAATTTCAACGTCACCGGCGCTGCAGAAGCCGGCTGCGGCGCGATGACCGCCAATCCGAGCAGCAGGCCAAAGCCGAGGCCCAGTCCGATATAAGTGCGTTTCATAAGCGTTCTCCCCTTTGCAATTGTGGCCGATTTTGCATTGCGCGTCGCCTCCGGTTACCCCGGATGTCACGACGCCATCCGAATTACCCGCGCGCCTCCTTCAGTAAATCGCGGGCAATCACCAGTTGCTGGATTTGCGTCGTGCCCTCGTACAATCGAAAGAGGCGAACGTCGCGATAGAACCGTTCGATGCCATGATCGGCGATATAGCCGGCGCCGCCGAAAATCTGCACGGCGCGATCGGCCACCCGCCCCACCATTTCACTGGCGAACATCTTGCAACAGGCGGCCTCTGCGGCAATCGCCTCACCCTGGTCGCGCCGCCGCGCGGTCGCCTGAACCATCGCGCGCGCCGCCAGGCTCTCGGCCCGCGAATCCGCCAGCATCGCCTGGATCAACTGAAATTCGCCGATCGGGCGACCGAACTGTCGCCGTTCCACCGCATAACGAACGGCATCCGTCAGCAACCGTTCGGCAATGCCGACACAGACCGCCGCGATATGCAGACGGCCGCGATCCAGAACCTTCATCGCGGTCTTGAAGCCGTCGCCCTCCGCGCCCAGCAAAGCCCCGGAACCGACCGCGCAATTGTCGAACACGATGTCACAGACATGAGCACCGCGCTGGCCCATCTTTTGGTCGGGTTTGCCGCGATCAAGCCCTGGCCGTGGGGCCTCGACGAGGAACGCCGAGATGCCATCGGCACCCGGCTTGGCTTTGTCGGTTCGAGCAAACACCGTAAACAGTCCGGCTTGCGGACCGTTGGTGATAAAGCGCTTGGTGCCGTTCAAAATAAAGCCGTCCCCGGATCGCGCCGCGAAGGTCGTTAGCGACGCCGCGTCTGAACCGGCTTCCGGCTCGGTCAAAGCGAACGAACTGATTAATTCGCCGGACGCCAACCGCGGCAAATATCGCTGCTTCTGCGCCTCGCTGCCGGCCAATACCAGAGCCTGCGCGCCGATCCCGTTATTCGTACCTACGACGGAGCGGATCGCCGGCGAGGTCTTGGCCAATTCGAACACGAGGAGAACCTCCTCCTCCATGTTCAAGCCGAGACCGCCATATACTTCCGGGATCGCGAACCCGAACAGGCCCAAGGCCCGCATGTCCGCGACCAGTTCATCCGGAATGCGATCCTCGTCCGCAATCCGACGCTCCAGCGGGACACAACACTCGCGGACGAACCGCGCCACAGTCGCCAACAATTCATTGAGCGTCCCGGGATCAAGCGCCATGGTTCAACCCTTGGCCCTGGCCGCAAGGCGCGCACCCCGCCGCTTGCGGGCTTCAGTGGCCAAATGCTCCTGAAAGCGCCTGCGCACAGCGGCGGACTGCTCCTGGGTCCACTGGCGAAAACCCTGACCAACCGCCATGCCGGTTTCGCCCGCGTTCACCTTCTTCTCAAGCAACGGGTGCGGACCCGGCGTCCGATCGAGATCTGCGATCAGCACACGGTGCGCATCAAGCGTGAGGCCCAGACCGATCATGTCGGACTGTTCAAGCGGCCCCAATACGCCGAGCCGCGAACCAAACCCTTCGGTCACCACCCGGTCAAGCGTTTCAGCGTCACAGACCCCAGCCGCCACCAAGGCGATCGCTTCGCGTTTCAGCGCGTGTTGCAAGCGATTGCCGATAAAGCCCGGGATATCGCGCTTCACATGAACCGGCGACATGCCGGCGGCGGCCAACAGATCGATGGTGCGCCGGACAAATTTGATGTCGGTCTGGTCCGACTGAATGACCTCCACCAGCGGCACGAAATGCGGCGGATTCCAGAAATGCGCACCGAGAATACGGGAACGATTACTGGCCTTGGTTGCTATGTCACGGATCGGGATAGCCGAAGTATTACTGGCCAGCACCACGTCAGGTCCGGTCAGCGCATCGAGCGCGGCGAATATCTCCCGTTTGACGTAGACACGTTCGGGGCCAGCCTCAATAACGAAGTTGGCTCCGTCCAATGCATCCTCAAGCCGTTCTTGTAGCGAAATCAGCGCCACCGGCGCAGGATCCGCCTCGAGCAGACGAAAGATATCACGAACCCGGTCAGGCACCCGCGCCAACACCGCAGGATCGGGATCGTAGATCGACACCGCATGGCCGGCATCGACAAAGACCTGCGCGATGCCGTGCCCCATAAGACCGGCGCCAACGACGGTGATTTTTTCGGGCTTTATCGGTTGCATCATTTCATCCCGCCGTATAGCCGCCGTCGACATAAATCACCTGGCCGGTGCAAAAATCGGACGCCGGCGCCATCAGGTAAATCAGAATGCCCGCCAAATCCTCCGGCTCACCAAGCCGGCCGAGCGGAATGCGGGGCAGCGATTGAATGCGCGAGGCGCTGCCCTTTTCGTCTTCCCGGAACATCCATTCGGTCAGCTTCGAGCGAAACACAGTCGGACCAATCGCGTTGACGTTGATCTTATGTGGCCCCCATTCGCAGGCGAGGGAACGCGTCAGACCGTCGACCGCGGATTTCGACGGGCAATAGGCGCTATAGCCTCGCGCCGTTCCCAACCGGCCGCGAACCGAGGACACCAGGACGACCTTGCCGCCTTCGCCCTGCGCGATCATGCGCGCACCGACACTTTTGCACATTAACCAGGAGCCTCGGACATTCGCGTCCATCACCTGCTCCCATTCCTCGGTCGCCATATCACCGATCATCTTCGGCAGGTTGGTGCCGGAGGCTACGACCAAACCGTCAATGCGACCGAAGGCCTCGACCGCGGCCGCCGAAATGGCCTCGGCGTCGGCGAGCGTTTCGGGCCGGCGCGGCACGGTCACACAACTCCCGCCTCGCGCGGAAATTTCTTCGGCAACGGCATCCAGGTCTTTCGCCGAGCCAGCGGCCAAAGTGACCTTGGCCCCGACCGAGGACAGGGCCAATGATGCCGCCCTCCCCAGCGCACCGGTCGCACCGGTCACCACCACGGACCGCCCGGCAACATCGAATAATCCGCTCATGCCCCCGCCTCTATCGTTACTTTGCCGTTGGTTTCGTCGATCGCAATCACGCGCACACCCGAACCGTCGCCGTTGGTCCAGCGCCACGGGAACGCCATGAAGGTGCAGCGCTTTCCGGTGACCGCATCGAGCGCGCCGCCGACATTCTCGATTCCGGGAATGCCATTGCTCAGCAACGTTTTGTGCGCCGGCTCCCACAACGGAAAATCGTCGAGAATGTTGCGGCCCGTCTCAGCACGATATTCGTCATTGAGATGCGGCTGGATCGGCCCAGGTCCATGCGGCCCGAGGTAAGTGCCAAGCGGATGGTCAAGCGCCTGGACATCGATGCCAACCATCTTGACGCCGCGCTCGACTAACCACTCCGCCGCCTCCTTATAGAGGCCAGGCGAATAGGCATAATAATCTGGGTTGTCTCCGTAAATGCGGTGATAACCGGTATTGATCATCACGATATCGCCGGGCTCAATCCGCGGCCGCGCATTCTCCAGGTCTTCCGCGGTGATTACTTCCCACTTTTTCTTCGGGATCGAAACCGCGACGCCGGTGCCGAAAAAGCGCGAAAGCGCGAATTGCGAGATATCCGGCATATTCTCGAGCACATGGATCGGCGCGTCCATATGGGTGCCTCGATGCATCACCGTGGTAAATTGCTGAACGAACATGCCGTCCCGAGCGTGGTAATAAAGCCTCCGGAAATCGTGGATCGGATTCTTGCCGGGCCAGAACGAAGCATCGTGGCCCCACGGATGGGTCAGATCGTGCAGAACCGGCGCAGCCCCATCTTGTTCACGATCGGACCGGGCGGTGTCGACAATGCCGACCAACCGGACAATCGAAGCGTCCCCGGTCGCCCACCGCCACGGCATCGCGCAGAGAGTAGCGCGCTTCCCGGCCAAAGCATCAATGTCGCCGCCAGCTTCCTCAACCGTCGGAATGCCGGCGGCCAAGAGCGCACGATGTGCAGAATTCCACTCGGGGAATTCTGACTTCGGGTCCTTGCCAGTCTCGCGCTTGAAATTATCGACGACACGCCTGTCGATCGGCCCGTTACGATGCAAGCCGAGCGACGTCGCCAGCGGATGGTCAATCGCCGGCAGATCGACCCCGACCAGCTTGACCTTGCGGTCGATCAACCAGCGCGCCGCCGACAGTGCCAAGCCCGGCGCTTCGCCAAAATAAGCGTAGCTATCCGACCAGCGGTGGTGCCAGCCGGTATCGATCAAGACAATATCGCCGGCCCGGACCGCGCCACCGGCGGCTTCCAGGTCGCTTGCTTCGATCAGTTCCCATTTCCCTTTCGGGATCGATAATACGACGCCGGGGCCGAAGAACCGGTCTACCGGAATATCAGCGACGTCCGGCGCCATCGGCACCAGATGGACAGGCGCATTCACATGGGTCGCAGCATGCATGACCGTCGTGAAGCGTTGCGTCAGCGTGCCATGACGCGCGTGGTAAGCGCCCTGTTCCAGCCGCACGCCTTCGTAACCCGGCCACACCGGCGTGCCGCAACCCCACGGTTGACTGAGATCGTAGAATTCGAGCCCGGTTTCCGGCTCGCGCGCGCCCGCCATCGTCTTCTCCCTGTCGCGGCGGTTGACCGCCGCCACGCCACCGCACCTGCTGGCGCGATCATTCCGTGCTTGTTGACTGGCACTAAACGGACCTCGACGGCCCGGGTCCAATGCCGACGGGGCATATCGTCATGCGCGCTAAGTATGAGAATTCAACAGGCCGTTCGTCGTCACCCGCGGGACTAGTGGGAATATGATGCAAAACTTGGCATTATCGAAAGCCATGCTAGCGTCTAGGACCAATTGCCTCGCTCCGGCATCCAGCGCCCCCTACGAACGGCCCGCCATGCAGATCGAATTCCGCCAATTGCGTCAGTTCCTCGCCGTCGTCGAATCAAAGAGTTTCACCGCCGCAGCCGAGAAGCTGAACATGACGCAGCCGGCCTTGACCCGGAGCGTGCAGCAGTTGGAAGACCGCTTCGGGGTCAAGTTGATCGAACGCGGCTCGAAAGCACTCGAACTCACGCCGTTTGGCCGAATGCTGGCCGAGCGAGCGCGACTGATCGAACAGGAATTCGCCCATATCGATTCCGAAATGATCGCCATGAAGAGCGGCGAGACCGGATTGCTGCGGATCGGCACAGGACCGAGCGGCACAAGCTATTTGCCGAACGCCATCCTGGCCTTCCAGCAGCAAAGACCGAATGTCGGCGTCCAACTGACGATCAACAGCATGGATAGCATTCTCGGCGCCTTGCTGAATGGAGAGCTCGACTTGATTTGCACAGCGCTAGAATTTCCCCGCCATCCGACTTTAAAATCGGAACGGCTGATAGAGATCAACAACGTCATCATCGCCGCCCAAAACCATCCTCTAGCCCAAGTATCTGCGGTCGAACCGCGCGACCTGCTGGGCTACCGCTGGGTCGCTTTCGCCAATGACGACATGGCGCGATCGCGCCTGGGGGCCTATTTCGCGGCGAGCGAACTCGACCTTCCGCGGTTTGCGGTGGAGGCCAACAGCCTGGAAACCGTGTTCTCGCTCCTGTCAGGTTCGGACTATCTGGCCAGCATGCCATCGCTGGTTTTACCGCAAGCCCGCTTGCGCGGTCTGACACCGCTTCAGGTCAAGGGATCGTTCTGGAGCGTCGGCTTCGGCTTCGCCTATGTCCGGACCGCACACCTGCCGCCGGCACTGGCCGGATTTGTCTCAATCCTGCGAACACACATGCTATCGTTGAAACCAACCAATCCAATCGTGCTGGACACCTGATCGGCGCAAATCCGCACACCGCAAACCCTGCGATGCGACCACCTCGCAACAATGCCGGGCATCGGTCTAGCCAACGCGCAACAGCAACCAGACCCCCGATAACGAAATCGCCGGCACGTATGTTATCAAAGCAAGCGCCACGAGATACAGCACGACGAAAGGAATGATGCCTTTATAAATCACCTTGATGTCGATCCCGAGCACGGACTGGGCGACAAAGATGTTGATTCCGAACGGCGGGTGAAACAACCCAATCGCCAAATTGACCATGAAGACGATGCCGAAGTGAACCGTGTCGACGCCGAGAGACTTGGCCACCGGGATCAGTAGCGGCGTTAGCAACAATATCGACGACAGCGGGTCAAGGAAGCACCCGGTCACCAGCAGCAAAATGTTTACAAACAAAAGAAACTGCCACGCCGATACGTCGAAGTATTTGATGCCGGCGACCAACTGGGCTGGCACCTGGTTAACCGTCAATAGCCACGCGAAAACCCCGGCGCAGGATACGATAATAAGAATTTGCGCGGTAAACCGCACCGTCGCGACGGCGGCCTCGACAATGTCGCCCGCGCTCAGTTCGCGGAACACGAAGCGGGTGACGAGGCCGGCATAAATGCAGGCCACCGCGGCGGCTTCGGTCGGCGAGAAGACGCCACCATAGATGCCACCGAGGATAATGACCGGCGCGCCGAGCGCCCAAAGACCGCGCCGCGTCGCCCGCAGGAACGCCCGGCCATCGAACGGTTGGCCCTGGCCAAACCCGTCGCGCCAGGCTCGGACCACCACATAACCGCCAATCAATAGCGCGATCAGCAATCCGGGCACGATGCCGGCCGCGTAAAGCCGCGGCACCGATTCCTGCGCCGCCGCGCCGTAAACGATCATCGGAATGCTCGGCGGGATGATGATATCGATGGCCCCCATCGCCGTGATGAGACCGGCCGAGAATGCTCTCGGATAGCCCGCGGCGACCATCGACGGGTACATCACCTTGCCGATTGTTGCTACTGCTGCTGCACTAATGCCAGATATGGCGCCGAAAATTGTCGCTGTCCCGACCGCCGTCACCCCGAGACTGCCGCGCACCGAGCCGACGCCAGCCTGGATAAAATCGACCAATCGGCTGGCAACGGTGCCGCGGGCCATGAGCTCGCCGGCGAAAATAAAATAGGGTACCGCTAGTAAAGCATAAGCATTAACAGAACCGAACAGGTTCTGATGCAGCGCGGCAAGCGGAATGTGCATCAGAAAAACGAGCGCTACCGTCACCGACGTCAGCAACACCAGAAAAATCGGAAAACCCAGCAACAACAGCAGCAGCGGCAAAATGCCAAGGGCGAAGGTCATGACGCACCCGATCTGGCATCGCCCCACGCACGGACCACAAGCCTTAGCTCCCGCAGCGCGACGATGACCGCCATGGCGGCAAAACAGAGACCAACCGCCAGATGCGGCAGCCACATTGGCACCCCGACGATGTCGCTGCGGACCCCCAGCGCATAAAGCTTCGCGACATAGGAGAACGACTGCACCGCGACAAAACCGGTGACGACAAACATCGCCACGGCCTCGACGCCGGCAATAAACCGACGCGCCATGGGCGGACTGCCGTGATACAGCACATCCATGCGCAGATGCTGACGCCGCCAGCTCACGCCGGCGGCGCCAAGAAACGCGATCCAGATCAGAGCATAGATCTCAAGTTCGTCCGCGCCCAACACGGTAAAGCCGCCGGTGTAGCGCCCGACCACGTTGACAAAATCAAGGCCGATCGCCGCCATCAGGCCGAGCGCCAACAAGCGCTCGACCGCGATAACGATACGGTCTCCGACCCGCTCGACGATATCTTTCGACGCCGGCGGCGTATCCCGGTCAGGGTCGGTCACAGCGCGTCCCTACTGGCGACGCGCGGCGGCGGCGTGAAGAAATTCGTAATCCGCCTGCAAATTCGGCGACGACTTCATCAACGCCGGCAGAACCGATTCAACCTGCTTCAAATAGTCCGCCTGCTGATCGGCCGGCAGCTCGATGATCTCGCCGCCATGCGCCTTCCAGACCCCGAATGTCTTCTGGATATCGTCGCGGTCGAAGGCTTCGACCTTCTGCTGCGCCTTGAAGGCTTCCTCGCGCACCGCCTTTTCTAGTTCCGGCCCGAGCGACTTGAGGAACGCCTTGTTCGCCATTACCGGCACGATCAGATAGGAACCAGGCAGGCGCGTCATGCCCTTGGCGAGATCGTAGTACTTGAACGCCGTGAACACGGTCGCGGCCGCCACCATACCGTCGATCGTATGGTTCTGCATCGCCGACAGCACCTCGCCCAACGGCATCGATACCGGCAAGGCGCCGACCTTGCGGAACGGCTCCACTTGCAGGGGCGCAGCACCCGGCACGCGAATCTTCTGATCCTTGAAGTCGGCCACCTTGCGGATCGGCTTATGCGACAGCAGCATCACCGGGCCATGCGGATAAATCGCGATTGGCTCGACTCCCTTGCCGCCGGCAAAGCCCGCCAGCTTCGCCCGCACCGCCGGATCGGCAAAAACCTTCTGGGCATCCTCGAGGCTGGTGAACAAGCCGGGCGCATCGAAAACCTGAAAACGCCGGTCAAGACCGACGAGAAAGCCGCTGGCCGGCGCGACCGCTTCGATGGTGCCCATCGCCGTGCCTTCGACCGTCGCCGGGATCTGGCCAAGCTGGCTCGCCGGATAGAACTCGACTTTGATCTTGTCGCCAACCCTCGCCTTCAACCCGGCGGCAAACTCCTTGGCCCATTGCTGAGTCACGTCATTGATCGTGGGCGACGAAATCTTCATCGTGAACTGTTGCGCGGCCGCGCCGGTCGCAACAACGGACATTAAACTGGCAGCCGCAAGCCATCCTACGATCCGACGCATGTTTTCTCTCCCTGATAGCCGATATTTTTAACAAGCCTTGCCGGCTCTTTTCGTTACGCAATCAGACCGCACGCCCGACCGGGCGTCGGCCGTCAGTATTGACCTTTCGGTTCGAGGCCGAAGACGTGTTGACCGTACATCGAACCGACCGCGTCCCAGTTCAGGCTGATATGCGAACTGGCCGCGTGGATGTCGCGCCAGAATCGCTGCACCGGATGTTGCAGGCCAAGGGCGCTGCCGCCCGCCGCTAAAAATACGGCGTCGACCGCCTGCGTCAGCAGGCGCGTGGCAAAGGAATGGGTCAACCGGTTGCGGAGCCGCATATCGAGGTCCACCGCCTGACCGCGGGCAACGGTGTCGGCGGTTTCACGCAGGTCACGATGAATCATCAGTTGCGCCGCATCGATCGACGCGGTCGCCTCGGCGACGCGCATCTGGACCGTTGCGAATTCCGCCATCCGGTTATTGCCGCCGGCGACAGCGCCCCGGGTTGTCCGCCCGCCGACCTGATCACGGAATGCCCGCAAGGCGCCGCGCGCCATACCGAGCGCCGGAGCCACCAGACACTGCGGCACCACGGCCAGCATCGGCTGACGATAAAGCGGATTGAGGTTGGTGGCGGCGCCCGGTCCGTTACCGGTCAGAAGGTCGGCAAACGTCGCGATACGGTGAGCCGGCACGAATGCGCCATCCACGACCAGCGTCTTGCTGCCGGTCCCGGCCAGACCCATCGTGTACCAATCATCATCGATTGTGTAGTCGGCACTTGGCACAAGAAAAAAGCCGGGCTTGACCCCGCCTTCGACGGGAATCAATCCGCCCAGAATGCCCCATTTGGCATTGTCGCAGCCGCTGGCAAAGCTCCAGCGACCGCTGAGCCGGAAGCCTCCCGGCGCCGGCTCGGCCTTACCGGTCGGGGCATAGGACACCGCCGCGATCGCACCGGGGTCGTCTCCCCAGACATCGTGCTGGGCTTGCGCAGGATAACATGCAATCAGCCACTGGTGGACGGCGCCGAGGCTGTAAACCCACCCGGTCGATCCGTCGCCCGCCGCGATCGTCGCGACCGCTTCGACAAACACGTCATAGCCAAGCTCATAGCCGCCATAAGCGCGCGGCTGCATGATCCTGAAGAGATCGGCATCGCGCATCATGTCAACCAGCGCGCCGGAAACGCGCCGGGCCTTTTCGGTCTCGACCGCCCGCTCGCGCGCGACGACGGAAATGGCCTCAGCGCGCTTGAGCAATTCGTCGACGTCAGGCGAGGCTTTACGATCGGAAATCGCCGCCACGGTCATGGGCCACCTGTTTTCTGCAATGACTCAAACCCGAGGCAATCCTAGCCGACGCCTTCCCGGCCGCAACAACTAATTTGCATTTGCAAATGATTATTTGAACAATACCGCAACGCAGCAAATTTAATGCAGCCAATACGCGGGACAAGCGCCTTGCGTCGACAGTCTCCCGAATTTATTATCATATGCAAATAATGGAGCACGACATGGCCGTCCCAACAGACGACGTCCCGACCCGGTTCCGGCTGGCGATGCGACGATTCGCGACCACCGTCTCGGTCATTTCCACCATCAAGAACGGCGGTCGGCACGCCATGACCGCGACCGCGGTCACCTCGCTCAGCATGACGCCACCCGCCCTGCTGGTCTGCGTCTATCGTCTGTCACGTTTCCACGCCGCGCTGCAAGATAACGATCTGTTCTGCGTCAACGTGCTGCACGAGAGCCAGACCGATGCATCCCAAGCTTTCGCCGGCCCGGCCTCCACGGACGAATTCGACCGGCATGGCTGGATCGAGCGCGACGGCTTCGGTCACTTCACAGATGCTCAGGCCACGCTGTTTTGCCGAATTGTGTCCCGTGTCGCTTTCGGCACGCATACCGTCTTCATCGGCGAGGCGCTGGACGCGGACGTCCGCGACAGCGTTGCGCCGCTGATATTCCAGAGCGGGGCTTATGGCCGCTACGAACCCTTGCGGCGATAATCGTCGGCGAATTCACTTCACAATATTGCGCGCGGAGCCGACCTGCTCTATTCCGGGAAAACCAACGGGACTCCTCCATGGCACGGCGCCTGATCCTGCAAGATTTCTTGCCCTACCTGCTCAATCGGGCCGGTATGAAGATCGGCCTGATGTTCTCCCGTGACGTCGAACCCTATGGCGTCACGTTGCCGATGTGGCGTGTGTTGATCGAGCTTTGGCACAAGGGCGACCACCGGCTCGGCGAACTCGCCGACCGGACTAGCATCGATATGTCGACCTTGTCCCGGCTCCTGGTCGTCATGCAACGCAACAAGCTTATCGTACGGCGGCGCTCGGGCCTCGATCGCCGGGCGCTCAGCCTGACCCTGACCGAAAAGGGCCTGGAGCTGATTGAGGAAGTCGCGCCGTTTGCGCTCTATTACGAAAAGCAGGCCATGGCGGGCCTGAACAAGGACGAAGTCGTCCAGCTCAAGCACCTGCTGCGCAAGGTTTTCGACAACCTGGAAGCCGCCGGCCGTGCCGCGACCGCCTCTAAAATCGAAGCGAAAATCGAAGCCAGAAATGCTTCAAAAGCGGACGCCAGCGCGACGGCAAAAGGCGGAAAGTCGCCTCCGAAAGGCAAAGCCCGCGCCCGGGCCGTCAAGCCGACGCCGGCAGACCAAGCTTGAACAAAGCGACCGCGTTGGTCCGCCCAATCTTCAGCCGGTCGGCTTCGCTGATACTGGTCCCGTCGAACCAGTCAGCCGCGTGATCGACATTCTCGAACGGCCAGTCGGTCGAGAACAGGATGCGGTCGGCGCCCACCTCAAGCATGGCATCGATCAAGGTCTGGGTTCGGAAATTGCCCGAGGTCGTCAGGTAAAAGTTCGCCTGAAAATACTCGCACAGTTTCTTTTTCGCCGGGTAGCGCGGCGGCGCCTTGACCCACGCATTACGATTGTCGATGCGCCACATATTATACGGCAAGCCCTCCCCCAGATGGCCAAGAATGACCGCCAGGCGCGGATATTGGTCGAACAGGCCAGACGCCATCAGCCGCAAGGCATGAACCGCGGTCTCCTGCGCAAAGGCCCAAGTCGGCCCGAGCAGCCAGGGATGGCCGTCATAAATTGGCGCCATGTGCGGCAGCGGATTGCGCGGGTGCAGATAGAACGGCACATCGAGCTTTTCGACCTCCGCCCAGAACGGCCAATATTGTTTGAGGTCGTAATAGACCGCGTCGATGTCGCCGGCCTGCGAAAAGCCATTGACCAGCACCCCACGAAAGCCCAGTTCCTTGACACAGCGCTGCAATTCGCGCGCGGCAAGGTCGGGATCCTGCATCGGCAGCGCCGCCAGCCCCTGAAACCGATCCGGACGTTTGGCGACCTGCTCCGCCAGATAATCGTTGGCGCGCGTCGCGACCGCCTCCGCCTGCCGGGTGTCGGCAATCGCCTGCACCGTCGGTGCATTCAGCGACAACAGCATCATCTCCATGCCGTGCTGATCCATCAGCCGAAGCCGGGTATCGTGAATATCGATAAGCCGGTGGCTGAGCTCCTCCCAGTAACTGTCGGGCACAAAGCCCGCCGAATCCAGCAGCGTTTCCTCGATCGCGAAATGCTCTTCCAGCCCGATCTTGCCCTTCACCGGCTTCTCCCGTCCAACAACCGCCTCGTCGGGCGCATGCCCGCAAGGACCATTGCATCCAGCCTGCCACGATTTATTTTCATTTGCAAATAAATCGCCGTAAATCGGTCGAGCGTCGGCCAGCCGGCATCGCCGCCGCAAAGGCGACGCCGCAAAGACCACGCCGAGAGGCCGAGGCCGCGCTCGCTTAGTCGGGAATTGACGACCGGGACGGGATCACCGGCACGATCAGCCGCGAAGCCCGCGACGGATCGTGATAAATCGTATCCCGGCCAACCTTGAACCAGCTATATTGGTGCGTGAACAAAGTATCGGTCAGTGGCGAATCGCCATTGGCGATTTCGAGCCGCAGCCGATGTCCCTTCTTGAACAAATTCGAAAACGGTAGCAATTCGATTTCAAGCTTCACCACCTCGCCCGGGATCAAGGCTTGCGGCTTGCGGTGGGTATAGAATGGCCGCTGCGGCGTCGACAGCGCCTCATCTTTCTCGCGATGCGAGGCTTTGAGCCAACCCTTGCTGATCGTCACGAAATCCGGTTGCAGTCCCTTCGCGCGGTCCGCGTCGGCCTGCGGCTTCTGGTCCGACAGACGGACGAAGACATCGGTATCGACATTGCTCGATGACAGGTAAAGCTCCAGCACCGCCGGCCCGGTCAGCTCAAGGTCCTCGCTCAACGCTTGACTGGTGAAGGTCAGAACCCGGCCGGCCGGGTCGATACCCTGCGGACCGACGGCGACCGCGCCGAGCTTCCATTTCGGGTCGGGATAGTCGAACACCGTCGGCGCTTCACCAGACTTCGACGGCTCCCAAACCAGACTGCCGTCGTTCAGCGACCTGACCGAATGCGACGGCGCGCCACTGAGATAGAGCGATTTGTATTCGGCGCGCGGCAATGGCCACTCGCTCTCGTCCCGAAACTGCTCCGCGCCCCGGACATAGACCCGCGCCGACAGCGCCGCCATCGGATCGGCGCCCTGCCCTTTGAGGTAGTAATCGTAGAACGGCAATAGCGTCCCTTCGTGGAAATGGACCTGCTCGAACAGGTCATGCGCCTCGAGAACGTCGCGCGCACCGGTCACCAACAGCTTCTTCGGCGCATCGATCGTCTCGTAGCCGAGGATATTGCCGCGCAGATGCAGCGCCATCTTGCCCCAATGACCGATCGAGAAGGTCGGCACCTTGATGTCCTTCAAGCGCTCCCAGGCCGAGCGCTCCTTCCACCAGTCGTCATAGGTGGTGTGTTCGGCCAACAGTCGCGGAATGTCCGCCGTCATCAGCTTGCCGGACGGCTCACCGGGCGGCCGGTGCAGGTTGTTGACCCGGACCATCTGATACCACCACGGCAGAAAGTCGCAGTAGATGCCGCCGTGATAGACGACGCCGCGATACATATCGACCGCGCCATCATAAGGGGCGATGCATTTCAGGCTGGGCGGATTCATGATGCCCATGAACCATTGCGACCAGCAATAATAGGACTGACCATACCCGCCGACCCGACCATTGCTCCAGGACTGACGGCCGCACCATTCGATGATCTCGTAAAGATCCTGCTGCTCGTTCCTGTCGAGCAGGTTGTATTCGCCCTCGGACTGACCGGTGCCGCGAATATCGACGTGGACGATGGCGTAACCTTGCGCTTCGACATACCACGCGACCGGCCCGACCTCGCGCCACAGGAACAGCGTCGAATGCGGAATGGCATCGGTCCGGTGCTGATAGGGCGATACCGCCAGCAGCACCGGATAAGGCCCATCGCCATCAGGCCGGCAGATCCGCGCCGACAGACGCACCCCGTCGCGCATCGTGATGCCGACATCGTTGTCGGTCCGCATTGCATGGACTTTTTCGTAGCCGGCCTCGGACGTCACCGCGCACTCCTTCGTTCAAATGGCAAGCCAGGTCACCACCAGCTCCAGCTCCGGCCGAGCAGCACCAGCGAGATCGACGGAAAGAACACCGTCACGAGCAGGAACAGCGTCATCGTGATGGTCATCGGCATGGTGCCCATGAAGATCTGCCAGGTCGTGATTTTGGCATCGCCGAGATTGGCCTTGACGACAAAGGCGGATAGCCCCAGAGGCGGCGTCAACAGTCCGATCTCGATGGTGATGATAGTGATCAGGCCGAACCAGACCAGATTGACGCCGAAGCCGTCGATCACCGGCAACACGAAAGGCAGAATGATCAGCATGATCGACAGCGAATCGAGGAAGCAGCCGAGCAGCAGCACCACCGCCAGATAACCGAACAGCACGACCAGGAAGCTCAGCCCCGCGCTCTGCAACCATTGCCCGACCGCGTATGGCAATCCCGAGAAGGTCAACATCTGCGAATAGAGCTGAGCCGCCATCAGCAGAAAGCAGATCGCCGCCGTGATCTTGCCGGCCTCGAGCGACACGTCCCAAAACACCTTGAGCGTGATCTCGCGCCGCGCCACGCCGATCAGGAAAGCCGCAAAGGCGCCGGCGCCGCCGGCCTCGGTTGGCGTGAAGAAACCGCCGTAAATGCCGCCGAGCACGATGCCAATCAGGATGCAGATCGGGAACAGCTTCACGGCCATCGTCCAGGCAGACATGCCGTCGAATTCACCTTTATCGTGCGCCGATTGGCCATCGAACACACGCTCCGGCTGGAACCGCGACAGGATAAAGATGCAGAGGCTGAACGATGCCGCCAGCAGGATACCCGGCAGAATACCGGCGGTGAACAGATCGCCGATCGAGGTATTGGCCAGGACGCCGAAAATGATCATCAACAGGCTCGGCGGAATCAGCATGCCGAGCACCGAACTGCCGGTCACCACGCCCACGGCAAACGGCAGCCGATAGCCATGCCGCACCATCTCAGGCACCGCGACCTTGGTGAAGATCGATGCCGAGGCGATCGAGGTCCCGGTACAGGCGGCAAACACCGCGTTGGCCGCTACCGTGGCGATGCCCAACCCGCCGCGCAACCGCCGTGTCACATGCGCGGCGACATCGAAGGTATCCCGGCCCATGCCGGTGACCGACACGAAAAGGCCCATGATGACGAACAGCGGAATGACGCCGAACACCTCGGAGGCGATCGAAGTCGTGACCGAACTCGCCAGCAATTTTCCGGCAACCGCCGCGCTCTTGATCGCCCAGACCCCGCCGAACGAGATCAGCATCAGGGCGATGCCGATATGCATCCCGCTCTGGATCAGCACCAGACTCGCCAGCATGCAAACGGCGCCAATGACAATGTCAGACATCGTTCGCGCTCCCGCCACTGCGACGGAACTGCTCGATGGCCAACAGGACATATTGCACGGCGGCAGCCGCCGCGCCGACGATCACCGTCGCAATAAACGGCCAAACCGGAATCTCGACGAAGCCCGCGGTGCCCTTGTAATAGCCGCCGTTATAGTTCTCCAGCAAGATCGGCACGACCCACCAGACGATCAGCAGGAAAATCGCCGCGCCAACGAGATGGAATACGCCGTAGATGAAGCTCGCCAGCCGTGGGCGGCGCGTCGCCACCCATGACACCAACAAATCGTTCGAGATATGCCGATCCTCGCGCGAGGTATTGGCGATCTGAAGGAAGACGACCGATACAATCGCCAGCCCGAGAAATTCCGTCACCCCCGGAACCGGATGATTGATCAATTCACGTCCCAGAATATCGGCATTGACGCCGATCGCCATCAAAATGATCAGGACGGTTCCAGCCGCACTGAGTGCAACCGTCAACCAGCCGAACCCGGACCGCGGCGGGGCGCCCCTTGTCGACGCCCCACCATTATTGTGTTCGTTGCCGGCTTCATTCATCGCCAGGTTCACTCATCTTGGAACAATGTACGGTCGTGTCTGTCGGGCCGAACCGACGATCACTCACGGTCCCAATTCCGGACCGGCTTGATGCCGTCTTTGCGCGCCTCGTTCATCAGCGCGCTCAACGCTTGGTTACCCGGCAAGCCCTGCTTTTCCATCGAGGCCGCCCATTCCTTGGCGATATTCGGCATGGCGAAGGCCCACTTCTTGCGCTCCTCTTCCGGGAAATCGTAAAGATGGGCGTGGAATTTCGGCAACGACTTGTAACCGGCTTCGCCCGCGGTCATGTAGGCCTTGTCCGAACGGATGCCCCACTGTTCGCCGACATCGAGAAAAATCTTCTGCACCGCCGGCGGCAACTTGTTGAAGCTGTCTTTGTTCATGGTCAGCACCACGGAATACTGCGCCCCGAAGCCGACCTTGGTGACATAAGGCGCGGCTTCCGGATATTTCATCGCCGGGAACGCCGACGGAAACACGATAAAGCCGTCGAAGACGCCGTTCTTCGTCGAGTTGTAATATTCCATCATGTTGCTTTGCACCGGCGTCGCACCGGTGCCGCGCAACCAGGCCAAAGCCGCTCCGGCAGTGCCGATCTTGCGGCCCTTGATGTCTTCGAACTTCTTGACCGGGAATGTGGTCAGCAGTTCGAAGGAGTCGGCGCCCGTACCCCCGAGCCGCAGCTGATTGAATTTGGCGTACTGAGCCGGGAAAGCCGGAATCGTATGATGCAACCGGTTCATCACCCGGTCGAGCAGTTCAATATCGGTCGTTAGGAAGGGCGCGACCAGAGTAATTTGTTCAAGCGGCAGTTTGTCCGGAAAGAAGATCGTCGGTACGAAACCGACATCGGCAAGGCCGTCCTTGATGCCATCCAGCATCTGATACGGCTTCAACAACGAACCGGCATAAGCCTCTTTCCAATTGATCGTGACGTCGATCTTGGCGTCCTTGATCCGCTTATTGACTTCCGGGATGAAATACTTGCCAACCAAAGCCAGGGACGGCAGCGCCGCTGGCGGCTGCCCTGCCGCCACCGTCAGACTGATGGTCTGTCCGGCAAGCGCCGATGTCGTCATGAGCCCCGCCATCAGCGCGGCGGCTGCGAGAACTTTTCCGATCATTGCTTCCTCCCTCGTCGATTCTTGTTTTAATTAAACGCCCTTTTTGGGTCGCGAGCTTTGCTTTCGGCCTTCGTTTCAGGAGAGCCGCGCTGACTGTCGACGGCACGGCCCTCCTGTCGTCTTTATGGCAGCAGACGGCTATTTCATCATTTCGTCCGGCGGCATCGGCCCCCAGAGGTTCGATGCCGACGGATCTTTCGGCCACACCTTGGGGCGCTGCGGATTATCGCGATGCCACGGCCGCGGCTCGAAATAGCCGAGCGCCTCGTCCTTCATTTCGTCCAGCTCGGCGAACAGCTCGGTGATCAACCCATTCGGGCTGCGATGATAGGCGAACAGATTATGACCGATGCCATGCCGGCCGGGGCCCCAAAGCATCTTGTAACCGTTGCGGCTGAGATGGTCACAAGCGGTCTGGAGATGCGACCAGTCGCGCAGTTCGAAAGCGGTATGGAAATGGCGGTTCGAACCGGTTTCCATCAGGTTGATGGTGTGATGATCGACGCCGCAACGCAGGAACGAGAAGAAATCCCCCATCCAGTCCGACACCCGGAAACCAAGCACATCGCAATAGAACTTGGTGATCGCCTTAGCATCGGTCACATGGAACGCGACGTGGCCAAGTTTGTGCGGCACGATTCCCTTGGTCGTGAATTTCTGGTTCTGGAATTCAGGGCGTTTGAACACTTCCATGACCGTGCCTTTGGGGTCCTCAAAGCAGACCATGTCCGAGATGGTCGGCTCCGGGTCCTTCTTGCGCGTCGTCTTGATGCCGGCCGCGGCGGTCTGCTTGTCAAAGGCATTGAGGTCGTCATCGGGACCGAGCTGAAACCCGAGTCGTAGGCATTTCGCCTCGCTGCCCTTCTTCAGGACCACCGAATGATGATCGATGGTGCTGGACAGATAAACGGTGTCCTTTTCCCTGGCGGTCAAGGTCAAACCGAGTATGTCGGTATAATACTCGACCTGCTGGTCGAGATCCGGCACTTCGTAGCTGGCATGTGCGATTTTGCGAACGCCAATCATGATACTTTCCTCGTGTTTATGAAGCGGAAGCTTTGCTGCGTGGGGTTTGGGTTGGCTCGAAAACTTCAATAATCGCCGCGACATCGCGATCACCGATATCCGGGATCGCGCGATGGAACACATCAAGCAGGCAGTCGAGCACCGGTGTATCGACGCCGAGTTCGTCGGCCAGTTCCTTGCCGCGTTCCAGATAGTGCGCCAGACCGGGCGCCGAACCCTGCTGCGGCATGAACCGACGCTGGGCCATCCACGGCGCGCGAATGCCGAACTGGCTCGACGCGCCACTGCCATTGGCTATAGCCTTGATCATCAGGTCGACATCGACACCGGCGCGCAGACCGATCGCCATCGCCTGGGCGGTTCCGGCGATGTGCAGCCCGACCATGATGTTGTTGATGACCTTGACCGTCGTCGACGCACCGAACGGGCCGAGATAGAGCGACACATCGGCGAAGGTCTTGATGATCGGCGCCAGCGTCTCGCAAGCGGCGGCATCGCCGCTGACATAGATTGCACCTTTACGGGCAACGACCATGCCGGGAGTACCGCTGACCTCGCCGTCGACAAACTCCGCGCCTTTGGCTTTTAGCGGCGCGATATAGCTCTTCTTCACCGGCACCGCATGCGAGCCGAACTCAACCATGATCTGGCCCGGGCGCGCCACTTTCAGAAGCCCCTGAGGGCCATTGATGACTTCCTCAAGCGCCTCGTCGCTCGGCAAACAAGCGAACACGATATTGGCCTTTTCGCCGACCTCGGCCGGAGATCGCGCCGCCACGCCACCCAGCTTCTCGAAATCGGCCAAGGATGAACGGCGATAGCCGATAACCGGGTGACCAGCCTTGAGAAGATGCTCACAGATCGGCAACCCGATTTTACCAATACCGATAAAACCAATCGTTTCCATTTGGGGCTCCCGTCAGCTCAACGCGATGGAACGGTCGGAACAATGAATGGTGATGCCAATGGCGCCTTCCATCAGCGTCCATTCCCGCAAATCGAAATCGCGCAGGCCCTTGAGTACGAAGGGATCGCGCTCGGCGATTTGACGGGCGGCATCGAGATCGGCGGCGCGCAGAATCGTCAGGCCGTCGCCGGGCGCTCCCGACATCGGCCCCGAGGCAAAAAGCACCCCGCGTTGCTCCAGCTCGATCATGAATTCGAGATGAGAGCGCAAAATCGGACCGAGATCGGCACCCGGCTTCGCCCGCCATATGATGACGAACATCTTCTTCGCCAACATGCGATCCAGCAGTTCTCCGGCTGTGCCAACACCCTTTATTCCGGCTTTGCCTAGAACTTCCCGCGCTGCGCTTTTGCGGGCAGGGCCTTTCTTCACGGTTCGGGCGGTCATTATGGTTGCCCCGTCGTATCGTCTGGCACCATCGTATTGACCAGCGTCCCGCAACCCTCGATCTCAATCCGGACCTCGTCACCCGGTTCGAGAAATTCACCGCGCGGCATCCCAACACCCGCCGGCGTGCCGGTCGCAATGACGTCGCCCGGAAACAAGGTGAAGTGCTGGCTCAGATAAGCGATCTGCTCGGCGATGCCGTGCACCAGTCGGTTGGTGTTCGAGTCCTGTTTAAGAACCCCGTTCACCCAGAGCTTTATCGCCATATTGTTGGGGTCGGCGATATAGGCCGAAGGCGTGATCCATGGCCCCATCGGGGCGGCGTCCTCAAAGCACTTCTGGCCGATCCAATCCATGCCGAAGGGCGACCCCTCCCTCTTCATTAGGTCGCGCGCCGACAGGTCGTTGACAATCAGATAGCCGGCAACGACATCGAAGGCATTTGCTTCGGACACGTGACGGCATTGCCGGCCAATGACGACGCCAAGCTCGGCTTCCCAATCGACCTGTTTGGAAAAGGACGGCAGACGGGCCGGCGCCCCGGGACCGATAATGCCGCCGGCGCAATTCTTCATGAAGAAATACGGGTCTCTGGCCTTGGTCATCGACGGCGCCTTGCCAGTTACCCGCTTGGCGACCTCAGCCATCTCTTCGAGATGGTCCCAGTAATTGGCGCCGGCGCAATAAAGCGCGCCTGGATAGAGAATCGGCGCCGTCAAGGCGACGTCGACAAGCGCATCACCTCCCGGCAAATCGGCATTTCCGGCCGCGGCTTCGAAGATCGGTCGGACCTTGTCCCATTGCTTCAGGAGATCCAGCACCGTGCCGCTGTTCGCCGAACCGGGCAGTAAAGACGCGGCGTTATAAATACGGTCGCCGATTTTGACGCCGGCCTGCGGCTCGCCGCCGCCCTTGCGAAAACTCACAAGCCTATAACCACGCTCCGCCAAGCGAGCCTCCCCTTCCAGTTGCGCAGGCCGGTGCACGCCGGCGTCCCGCGACAGCGGGTTGCGCAAGACCTGAGCTTTACGGAGAAAAAAGGTGGTCGCCGCCATACCGGCGCGCTCCGGCGTTAACGCCGGCGCTCACATTCCTCCCCGCGCCGTCACCTTTTTTACGGGACGTGCGCTCATTGATGTACGGTACGGTACCGTATACTTATTAACTTGCAAGAACTATATTTCGAGCTTCGTACCGCTATACGGTCTCCGCCTGTGGCAAAGCCTCGCATGGTGTTTGCAATTCGGGCGGAGAATGGCAATGAAGGGCCGATGCAGCTGAAAAAGTCGATTCCAGAGAGCTTCAAGGATGGCGCTGCCGTCAAGTCCGCGCCGCGAACCTCCGTGCGCAAATCGGCGGCCAAACCGGTCGCGGCCCGCCGCGGCGGCCGGCTGACCGAAGCGCGCCGTCAGGAAATCGTCGCCCTCGTCGCCCCGCTATTCCTCGACCGCGGCTATGAACAAGTGACGATTGACGAGATCGTCGCCCATATCGGCGGTTCGAAGCGAACATTGTACGAAAGGTTCGGCGGCAAGGCCGGCCTTTTCGAAATGGTCATCAAGGAATATTGCGCCAAGGTTCACCGCGATCTGTTCGCCGACATCGAGCAGCACAAGGATATCGAGAAGCAACTCGTCGCGATCGGCACGCATTTCCTGAACATGATTCTGGACCCCAGCATCCTCGAACAGCATCGTCTGATGGTGTCGATGGGACGCAGCTTTCCCTCGGTCGCGCAGATGTTTTTTCAGGCCGGCCCGCAATCGGCCTACGCGCTGGTCGAAGGCTGGATCGAGCGACAACAAAAGCAAGGCAAGATCGGCCCCGGCAATGCCACCGTTCTGTCAGAGCTCTTTCTCGACATGCTGACCGGCAAGCACCAGCTCGCGCTGCTCACGTCATCCTTTGCGTCGACCTCGGCGGGCCAGATTGCCGTCACCGTGAAAGCCGCCGCCAAACTTTTCCTGCACGGCTGCGTGCCGCGCGAAAAGAAGGCCGGCGCCGGTTAATCGGTTCAACGCCGACAAATTTCGCCGCAAGCGCTATGCGATCGGGCTCCGGAACCGGCTCTTGTCACCCAGATCCATATACGGCCGCCCGTAGCGACCACGCAGCGCCAGCACATTGCCGAAGCCAGCCTCGTCAAAACTGCAATCCTTAAAAAAACCTCGGACCGGGTCGAGCAGCTCAATATAGCTCGCTTCGGCGATCTCCTGACTCATCTGCGGCAGATGGCGGCGCAAAACGGCGATGGCTTCGACACGATTGTCCGGCCGATAGAGCCAGGCGACCGATTCCTTAAAGGCTCGAACATAGCCGGCAACAGCGTGCGGATGGTCGGCCGCCCATGAACGACGTGCAGCGGCGACATTGCCCTGATAGGGACCGATCACGTCGACCGCCTTGGCCAGTTCTTTCAATCCCGCCCGCGTCGCAATGATATTGTATGGCGCCGACAGCAGAGTCGCGGTGTGCTTCCCCTCCCGCAAGCCGTTCCAACGCTGCACCATGCCGCCGGCGCTGACCACCTCGTAGTCGCCTTTGTCCTTGTCGAGACCGTTGCGACGCATGATGTCGTACAACACGAAGGCGTATCCGGTCGTCATGGCGTCGACCGACAGCGTCTTGCCCCGCAGATCGGCGATGCTTCCGATGTCGGGCGTCGCCACCAGACTGAGGAAGCCGCTGTCGACACCCATGAAGGCGGAAAATTCCGGTTGCGGCCCAATGGGCGCCTGACCCTGCCCGACGACATAGGCCACGATATTGTCGACCGCCGTCATTGCGATTTCGAACTTGCCGACGGCGAATTCGGTCATTTGGGCGATCGAATTCGGCGTATCGAGGATCGTGACGGCGATCTCTTGCCGCTCGAAGAAGCCCTTGTCCTGACCGACATAGATCGGCCAGTTAAAGCCGCCAGGGAAAACGTTGACCCGAAGGTTCACAACATCGCCCTTCATCGCCACTTGATGCGTCGCCGTCATTCTTTCATCCGCCATGATTACACGCGCGTTGACGCCATGCCGCCATCGCTCGACAAACCGTTCTGCCGGTTTATAGGATCGCGCCGGTCCGATTACCAGGGACACTCCAGCGCACTGGTCAAATGCTCTCGATCGGGAGACGTCAAACAAAGGCCAATGCACGAATAGACCAGATCGGGGTGCGGATTATGGCCACGATGAAATTTCGCAATCGGCTCCGAATAGACGTCGCCGGCTTTGGCTTTGACTAAAGTGCCTTCCTGAAATTGGGCTTCGAACAGACCCTGCGTGCAGACGAAGAAAGTCGCGCCGTTGTGGCAATGCCATGCGGTATAACCTCCGGGCGCGATCTCGGCGCTGAACACCAGCACATTCGCTTGCGCGTCTTTCGGCAACGACCCGTACACGGTCTCCAGCAAGACGTTGCGCTTGTGCTGCTCTCCCGGCTTGAGAAAGCCATCTAGTTCAAGCTTCAGATCGCGATAATTGGCCAATTGCATCGCTATCGTTCCTTGCATGGCGGACAGCGGTTTCGGTACGAAAGCTCCAAACCTCTGGCGTCAATCCGGCGGTCGCGGGGCTGGCGTAAATCCAACCCCGCGATCGCCATGATTTATCGCGAGACCTTGCCGGTCCCCATCCGAAACCTACAGCTTCCGTTCAGCCAACGGCGGCAGGAATTTTTCTGTATAGACAGTCGCCGGATCGGGCTTCTTCTCGATGCCGTAGGCGTCGCAGATCGCGTCGATGGTAAACTGCAGCTTCTTCGGATCGACAACGCTGAGACCATATTTCACGACGTGGGCGGTCTTGGTGAGATCCAGCGCCAGACCGAGACGGACCTTCTCGATGTCCATCTTCATCATCGGATCGCGCTTCTTGAGTACCGCCAGCCCGGCGTCAGGATCGGCGATAACGTCCTTGGTGCCATGGTTAAGCGCCTTGACGACGCCGGCGACCGTTTTCGGATTCTCGTCGGCGAACTTTTTGGTCGTCACCAGAGCCAGACCATACATGTTGGCCCCATAGTCAGCGTATTTCACGACCGAAAGCTGATCCATCGTGAAGCCAAGTTCGAGCGCGGCCGGAATGTTCGAATTGGTAAAACCGCCGGTCCCGTCAACCTCACCGCGCTTCAGCATTGGCCCGAACAATTGCGGTTGCACCGCGACCCAGTTGACCTTGACGTCACCGGCGCCCGCGGCCTTGAACAGGATTGACGCGGTATCGTGAACGGCAGTGCCCGGACCGCCGGCGATCTTCTTGCCGGCGAGGTCGGCCGGTTTCTTGATACCCGCGTCCTTGCGGGTGATAAAAGCCAGCGGCGTATCGTCAAAGCTGATGTAAACCGCGATCAAGGGCGATGACGGGTTCTTGGCGTTAAAGCGGATCATCGACGGCATGTCGACCCAGCCGAACTGATATGCACCACCGGCGACGCTCACCGCCACGTTGGTCGCACCTTTACCGGCGTCGATGGCATCCACCGTAACGCCGGCATCCTTGAAATACCCCTTTTCCTTGGCCACGAAGAATGGCGCATGGGTGCCCTGGATAATCCAGTCAACCATGATCTTGACGCTGCCGACTTCGGCGTGCGCCGCCTGCGACAAACCGAATGCCGCAAGAGCCGCGCCGGCCGCGCCCATGACAAATGTACGACGAGTCGCACCGGCAAAGAGTTTCAACTTCGAGCCGACTTGTATGCGGCGGCCAGGCTTCGACTTCTGAACAGGTTCGCTTAACACCATCACGTGACTCCTTCGCGGTTGTTGGGTCGTGACGCCAACTTTGCAAGAAGCGTGCCTGTGTCTCTGGCATGATGGTTGCTAGTATGGCCTGCACCCGGTTTTGAAGACACCGAGATTGGTGTTTTTATGGAACCGGGAGGTGGGTCATGGAGAGACGGAAGTTTACGCGAGAGTTCAAGCTTGAGGCGGTGAAGCTGATCCGGGAGCGCGGGGTGTCTGTTGCG
>WGNB01000051.1 GCA_016124795.1 Rhodopseudomonas sp.
CCCGAGCGTGTTCCAGTCGACGCCCTTGATGGCCTCCTGCTGGTCGAGCACGCCGACGATGATCATGATGCCGGCGCCGGCGAGCGCGACGACGGCGCGATTGACGCGCTCCGACATGATGACGGCGTAAGTGGCGGCCAGAATGCAGGTCGACACCCACATGGCGTTGAGGCCGAAATAGACGTGAGACGCCGCGTGTGCGGTCATGACTAGCGATCCTTCAAACAGGCGCTAGCCGTCACATGCCGATGTCGCGCGTGACTTCGAACCGCACCTCAAAGACCGCAAGGTCGGTCATGAGTTCCGGCCTGTCAATGTGTCGCACCGCGACCAAACTTCGCAGGCGGACAGGCCGAAAAACAAACGAAAATGTCGCTGAATAAGGCCCGTTTCGTTCGAATCAAGGCTGATAGACCGAAACGAACGTCAACAACACGAAGACCGGCAGCAGGATCGCGCAGGACCACAGCATGTAGCCGAAGAAGGTCGGCATCTTGACGCCGCGCTCGTTGGCGATGGCCGCGACCATGAAATTCGGCGCGTTGCCGATATAAGTCAGCGCGCCCATGAAGACCGCGCCCATCGAAATCGCGCTGAGGGTCGGTGCGAGTTTTGTCATCAGTTCGGATGCCTCGCCGCCCGCCAATTGGAAGAAGACGAGATAGGTCGGTGCATTGTCGAGGAATGCCGACAGGATGCCGGTCAGCCAGAAATAGGCTGCCTCATGCGGCGTGCCGTCATGCGCAGTGACGGCGTTCAGCAGCCAGCCGAAGGCGCCATCGTGGCCGGCGTCGAGCATGGCCAGCACCGGAATGATGCAGATGAAAATGCCGGCGAACAGCTTGGCGACTTCGCGGATCGGTTCCCAGGTGAAGTCGTTGGCGGCGCGGTGTTCGTTGGGCGTCAGCCACAATGACAAAAGCGCGATCACGATCAGCGCCAAGTCGCGGCTCAGGTTCTGCAATTCGATCGCGGTGCCGTAGATCGTCACCGTAATGCCGGGTTTCCACAAAGCCGACAGCAGGATGGCGGCGATGATGGCCGCGATCAAAGGCAGGTTGATCAGACCGACCATGCGCAACGGTCCGGCCGGCAGCGACACATCGACCGGTACGCCGTCGCGGCGGGCTTGCCACGTATCGATGACGACGAACAGCGCCAGCACCAGCAAGGCGACGAGACCGGTATTGAAGGCGAGATGGGTCGTGGTCCAGAAGAAGTCGACGCCGCGCAGGAAGCCGACGAACAGCGGCGGGTCGCCGAGCGGCGACAGCGAGCCGCCGATATTGGCGACCAGGAAGATGAAGAAGATCACCACATGCGCGTTGTGCTTGCGGTCGGCGTTTGACTGGATCAGCGGTCGCACCAGGATCATGGCCGCGCCCGTAGTGCCGACCACGCTCGCCATGACGGTGCCGAGGATCAGCACCAGCGTGTTGCTCCAGGGCTTGCCGCCGAACTGGCCGGTGATGTGGATGCCGCCGGCCACGACATAAAGCGCGAACAGCAGGATGATGAAGCTCATGTATTCGGCGAGCATCGCGTGGACGAAAGCGTGACCGGCTTGTTCCGGTCCGAAGAGCGCCGCCAGCGCGCCGAGCGTCAGCACCGCCCAGCCGGCGGCGATCTTGCCGTAGTGGTCGTGCCAGATTTTCGGGAACAGCAGAGGGCCGGTGGCGATGCTCAGCAGAATGCCGGCAAAGGGAATGCCCCAGGTCGGGCCCATTTGCGCGCCATCGAGCGCAGGCGCGGCGGAGGCGGCTGATGGTATCAGGAGGGCGGCGAGCGCGAGCGGGATCGTTTTCGGGCTGGTCATGGGATCGGGCGTAGCAAGCATGCCGCCTGCCCGCAACCGCGACAAAAAGCGTTGGCAGTCCTGATCGGGCGGTCTATGGACAGGGCCTCCGCCGTTTACAAGAGTGCACCATGCGCATCACCGCCATTCACGACATCGTCGTGCCGATTTCGTCGAAAATCGCCAACGCCTATATCGATTTCTCGACCATGACCGCCAGCGTCGTGGCGATTTTCACCGACGTGGTGAAAGACGGTCAACCGGTGGTCGGTTTCGGTTTCAATTCGAATGGTCGCTATGCGCCGCAGGGCCTGTTGCGCGAACGATTCATTCCGCGCCTGCGCGATGCCGCGCCGGACAGCCTGACCGATGCGCGCGGGCTGATCGATCCGGCCAAGGCCTGGGCGGCGATGATGAAGAACGAGAAGCCCGGCGGTCACGGTGAGCGCTCGGTCGCGGTTGGCGTGCTCGATATGGCGCTGTGGGATGCGGTGGCCAAGGCCGAAGGCGTGCCGCTGTGGAAGTTGCTGGCGGATCGTTACAACGGCGGCGTCGCCGACAAGACCGCCTGGGTTTATGCCGCCGGCGGTTATTATTATCCCGACAAGGACATCAGCGCCTTGCAGGACGAGATGAAGCATTATCTCGACCTCGGCTATTCGACCGTGAAGATGAAGATTGGCGGCGTGCCGCTGGCCGACGACATCAAGCGCATCGAAGCGGCGTTGAAGGTGGTCGGCGGCAAGGGCGAGCATCTCTGCGTCGACGTCAATGGCCGTTATACGCTCGATGAAGCGCTGGCCTGTGGCGACGCCATCGCGCCTTATGGCCTGAAATGGTACGAAGAGCCGCTCGACCCGCTCGATTATCTGCTGCACGCGGCCTTGGCGACGCGCTATGCGCCGGCGCTGGCGACCGGCGAGAATTTGTTTTCGATGCAGGACGCGCGCAATCTCATTCGCCACGGCGGCCTTCGCGCCGATCGCGACTGGCTGCAATTCGATCCGGCGCTGTCTTACGGCCTTGTCGAATATCTGCGGACGCTCGACATGCTGGCGATGCACGGCTGGTCGCGGCGGCGCTGCGTGCCGCACGGCGGCCACCAGTTCGCGCTTAACATCGCGGTCGGTCTCGGGCTCGGCGGCAACGAGTCGTATCCGCAGGTCTTCGCGCCGTTCGGCGGTTTTGCCGACGACACCAAGGTCACCGACAGCCGCATCGCCATGCCGGATATTCCGGGTATCGGTTTCGAAGCCAAGAACGCGCTCTACGCGGTGATGAAGCCGATGCTGGAGGCGCGCTGACAGCCGGTCCCGCAAGGGTGACACGTCGGTTTGCGACGCCTAGACTGAATCCCAGGGACGTCTGAAATTGAAACGGACCGTCACGCCGGTGGCGCGGCGGTCGCCAATTCGACGGCGGGGTTATGCGCAAGGTTATTGCACCGGTGATTGCGGCAGCGCTGCTGGTCGGCGCCTGCGCCAGCGTCTATAACCAGCCGCTGAACGCGCCTTCGGCCAATCCATTTCACGGTGTTGTTCGCCCGGCCGAGGCCGCCGAATCCGGCGGTGCCGGTGCCCCTGGCCTGCGTAGCGACACGGTGATCGGGCTCGCCTTCTCCGGCGGCGGCACCCGCGCTGCGGCTTTTGCTTACGGCGTGCTGGATCGCATGGCGCAAACGCCGACGGCAAGACATGGCCAGTTGCTCGATCATATCGGCGTCATTTCCGGCGTGTCCGGCGGTTCGATCATGGCGGCGTATTACGGACTCAAGGGACCTGCCGCGCTGACCGACTTCCGGGCGCGCTATCTGACGCAGGATCTGATGTCGCAGCTCAATACGAGTTTCTCGCTCGGCAACATCTCGCGGGCGCTGGGTGGCGGCGCCAACACCGACACCGCCTTGCGCGATTGGTTCAACGCGCACCTGTTCCACGACGCAACCTTCGCCAGTCTGCTCGAGCGGCGGCCGGTGACAATCATCAACGCCAGCGACATTTACAACCGCACCCCGTTCCTGTTCTCGCCGCAGACTTTCGCCGCCGCCTGTAGCGATATCACGAAATATCCCATTGCCGCGGCGGTCGCTGCTTCGGCGGCGGTGCCGGCGGCTTTCGCGCCGGTGGTGATCGAAGCCTTCCCCGACCACTGCAAGGCGCCGCTGGCGCCCTGGATCGAACGGGCGGCAAACGATGCCGGCGCTTCGCCGCTGCTGCATAATTACGCCAAGGGGTTGAAAGACATCCGCGACGGCAAGGTGAAATACGTCAAATTGTTCGACGGCGGACTGATCGACAATTACGGCCTGAGCGGAATCACCATCCTGCGCGCCGGCCAGTTGACGCCTTACGGGCCGTTGCGCCCGGAGCAGGCGGTCAATCTGCGGCGCTTCCTGTTTCTGGTGGTCGATGCCGGCCAGGGACCGCAGGGCGACTGGTCGACGACGCTGGAGGGGCCCGCCGGCAAGGATTTGATCGCCGCCGTCGTCGATGTGCTGGTCGATGCCAATGCCCATGCCAGTTATGCCGCCTTCGAGGCGACGATGCAGAACTGGCGTAATGACATCGTGCGCTGGCGTTGCGGGCTCAAGCGCGCCGAGGCCGCGCGACTGCGCGGCCGCGACGGCCCCTGGAATTGCCGCGACCTCAAGATCACGGTGGCGCGGGTGTCGTTCGATCAACTCGACGCCGCGCGGGCCCGGCGTCTCAACAAGGTGCCGACGACTTTCACCTTGCCGGCCGACACCGTCGACGAGGTGGCGCAGGCCGGTGGCGATGCGCTCAGCGCCAATCCGGCGTTTCAGAAATTCCTGAAAGACCTGTAGCGCAGGCCTTAATGCGCCTCGTCCCAGTTGTCGGCGGCGCGGGCCTCGACCTGTAACGGCACATGCAGCGACACCGCCGGGTGCGGGGCCTCGACCATGACACGCTGCACGACCGGAATGGTCTTGGCGACCTCGCCTTCTGGCACCTCGAAGATCAGTTCGTCGTGCACCTGCAGCAGCATCATCGCCTTGAGTTTCGCCTTGGTCAGTTCGCCTTCCATGCGCAGCATGGCGCGGCGGATGATGTCCGCGGCCGTGCCTTGCAGGCGTGCATTGATGGCGGCGCGTTCGTTGAAGGCGCGCAGCGACGGGTTGGAAGCCTTGATGTCCGGGTAATGACACTTGCGGCCGAACAGCGTCAGCACATAGCCGTTTGCCCGGCAGAACTCCTTGGTTTCGTCCATGTAGTCGCGGATGCCGGGGAAGCGTTCGAAATATTTCTTGATGTAGTCGCCGGCTTCCGAGCGCTCGATGCCGAGCTGGTTGGCCAGACCGAAGGCCGAGATGCCGTAGATGATGCCGAAATTGATCGCCTTGGCGCGGCGGCGGATTTCGCTCGGCATGTCCTTGACCGGCACGCCGAACATTTCCGACGCCGTCATGGCGTGAATGTCGATGCCGTCGAGGAAGGCCTGGCGTAGCGTCGGCACATTGGCGACTTCCGACAGCAGCCGCAGCTCGATTTGCGAGTAGTCGGCCGACACCAGCTTCATGCCGGGGGCGGCGACGAAGGCCTTGCGGATCTTGCGGCCTTCCTCGGTGCGCACCGGGATGTTCTGCAAGTTCGGCTCCGACGACGACAGCCGTCCGGTCGAGGTCGCGGCCAGCGCGTAGGACGTATGCACGCGATGGGTTGTCGGGTTGACGTGGTTCGGCAGCGCTTCGGTATAGGTCGAGCGCAGCTTGGACACCTGACGCCAGTCGAGAATCTTGCGCGGCAGCTCGTGCTGCTCGGCCAGTTCCTCGAGCTCGCGCGCGCCGGTCGACCATTGCCCGGTCTTGGTCTTGGTGCCGCCGGGCAGTGCCAGCTTGCCGAACAGGATGTCGCCGATCTGCTTCGGGGAACCGGGATTGAGCGGTTCGCCGGCCAGCTCCTGGATTTCCGCTTCGAGCGCGGCCTGCTTCTGGGCGAATTCGCCGGACAATCGCGAGAGGGTCTGCCGGTCGATTGAAATGCCGCGCCGTTCCATTCGCGCCAGCACGTCCGGCATCGCCCGCTCCAGCGTCTGATAGACGGTGGCGACCTGCTCGGCGGCCATGCGCGGCTTGAGCGCCGACCACAGCCGCAAGGTCACATCGGCGTCCTCGGCGGCATATTCGCTCGCCTTGTCGATGGCGACGAGATCGAAGCTGATCTGGGTTTTGCCGGAACCCGCGACGTCCTTGAAATGGATGGTGTCGTGGTTGAGCCAGCGCTTGGCCAGATCGTCCATGCCGTGGCCGCCTTTGCCGGCGTCCAGCACATAGGAAATCAGCATGGTGTCGTCGTAGCCGTCGATCTCGATTCCGCGTTGCGCGAACACCAGCCAATCGTATTTCATGTTCTGTGCGACCTTGAGGACGCCTTTGTCCTGCAAGAGCGGCTTGAGGACCTTCAGCGCGTCGGCTTCCGGAATCTGGTCGGCGCTGAGTTTCGCTTCGGGCGCGAACAGGTCGCCGCCGCCGGCCGTGCCGCCGTCCTTGTGGCCGAGCGGAACGTAGCAGGCTTCATTCGGCGCGACCGCCAGCGAGAAGCCGCATAATTCGGCGGTCATCGGATCGAGGCTGGTGGTTTCGGTGTCGACCGCGACGACGCCAAGGTCGTAGGCGCGGGCGATCCATTCCTTCAGCCGTGGCAGCGTGCGCACGCATTCGTACTTTGACCGGTCGATCCTGGCGGTGCGGGCGCGTTCGGCGCGGGCTTGCGCCAGCGAGATCGGCGTCAGCGCGCCGGGTTCGGCCGGCGCAGCGGTGCTTTTCTCCGGGCTCGATGTCGCCTTGTCGGCGGGGCCCGGCGCGCCGAGATCGAGCTGTCCGCCGGATGTCAGCTTGTCGTCGGCTTCAACCGAGCCGGCGTCGATGCCGCTCTTGTCGGCGACGCGCCGAGTGATGGTGTTGAACTCCATCGCTTTCAGGAACGCGATCAGGTGCCGGTAGTCGGGCTCGTGCACCGCAAGCTGGTCGACCTCGACGTCAAGCGGCACGTTCTGGTCGAGCGTTACCAGCCGCTTCGAGATCCGCGCGATCTCGGCGTTGTCGATCAGCGTCTGGCGGCGCTTGTCCTGTTTGATCTCGGAGGCGCGTGATAGAAGCGTTTCGAGGTCGCCGTACTCGCCGATCAATTGCGCGGCGGTCTTGACGCCGATGCCGGGCACGCCCGGCACATTGTCCGAGGTGTCGCCGATCAGCGCCTGCACCTCGATCACCTTGTCAGGGCCGACGCCGAATTTCTCGATCACCTCGGCGGCGCCGATGCGCTTGTCCTTCATGGTATCGTACATCGTGACGCCATTGCCGACGAGCTGCATCAGGTCCTTGTCGGAGGAGACGATGGTGGTTGTCGCTTTCGCTTCGGTGGCGAGCCGCGCATAGGTCGCGATCAGGTCGTCGGCCTCGAAGCCGGCCTGTTCGAGGCAGGGAATCTGGAAGGCGTGCACGGCCTCGCGGATCAGCGGGAACTGCGGCCGCAGGTCTTCCGGCGCTTCCGGGCGGTGCGCCTTGTATTCGGGATAGAACTCGGTGCGGAAGGTCTTTTCCGACTTGTCGAACACCACGGCGAGATGGGTCGGCTGGTCGTCCTTCATTTCGGCCAGCAGCTTCCACAACATGTTGCAGAAGCCGAGCACGGCGTTGACTTGCAGGCCGTCGGATTTGCGGGTCAGCGGCGGCAGCGCGTGATAGGCGCGGAAAATGTAGCCGGAACCGTCGACCAGAAAGAGGTGGTCGCCTTTTTTCAGCGGCCGCGCCGCCGGATTATACGGCACCGGCGCATCGTGTGCCGGCTTGGCGGCCGATGGGGCGGATTTCGCCGCTTTCGGCGTCTCGGCCTTGGCTTTCGGGGCGGACTTCTTGGTCTTGGGTGATGTTGGCATGGCGGGAATGTGGGCCGCCGGGCCGTGTTAATCAATGCGTGGATGGCGGGCTGTGGATGCCTTTGCCCGTTACGCCGAGGGGCCGGCGTCGCCGGTCGCCTCGGGACGCCGCGTCAGGCTATTCCGCCGGCTGAAGCGCCAGTGCCAGCCGGGCCTTGGGTACCGGCTTCGGCGTCAGCCAGAACATCGCCGGCCGTTCGAACAGGAACTTCAGGAATGTGCCGCGCACCGCCCAGAACAACAGCAGCGAGCAGATCACGCCGGAGGCGGTGACCAGCACCGAGATGGTGCCGATGCTGGTGACGATGCCGGTTTTCAACAACAGTTCGCGGGTCACGGCCATCGGCAGGAAGAAGGCCAGATAGACGACGATCGAGTTGCGGCCGCAGTAGCGCAGCGGCTTGAACACGTCATGCAGCGCCAGCAGCGACGAGATGGTAGCGACCGCGGCGGCGCCAATCAGGCCCATGCCGAGCGAATAGAACGGCAGCGGCGCGAGGCCGACATGCACCATGGTGGCGTTGAACACGCCCCAGACCATCAGACCGCCGAGCGCCAGCCACGGTTTGCTCTGCGCGCGCGCGGTCAGCGCGAAGATGTAACGGGCGGCGATGTAGCCGGTATAGAAATAGACAAAGCGAGCGGCGAACTCGTCCGGGACCATCCAGCCGGTTTCGAGGTGCGAGACTTCCAGCGCTGCGCCGGCGAGCCAGATGATCGGCCAAGGCACGCGCTTCGTCAGCTTCACGAAGACGAAGAAAATCGGCAGCAGGTAGATGAACCACAGCGTGCCGAAGGGGTCGATCAGCGACATCAGATAGATCCGCGCCAGTTCGGCCACGCCAACATCCGCCACGTAGGCCGGCGCCTTGACGACGAATTGGATCGTCATCCACAGCAAATAAAAATAACCGAAATGCACGACCTTCCGGTCGAGGTAAACGCGCCAGTCGCGATCGATGACGTTGGCCAGGAACAGCCCCGAAATCATGAAGAAGTCGGGCATGCGGAACGGCCGGGCGAACTCGACTAAAGGATGAAGCCAGCCGTCCTGTCCGGCGGCAGCCTCGACGCCGAGGGTCGAGTGCATCATCACCACGAAAACGATGCAAAAGCCCTTGGCGTAATCGACCCAGTCGACCCGGCCATTGCCGCCGAAGCCGTTCATGGCATTATGCTGATGGCTGGTCATTTTTGCTGCCGTTCATGATGATCTTATGACAGAAGGCCGTTTCGGTATGGTTTAGGCGATTGCCTAAAATGCAACCGATCCGGCCGCTCGTATGGCGCCGCGGCGTCTGTTATGAAATAGGATGGGCGGCATTGGACGTAAATGGTTAACTATCCTGGCAACGGTTTTGCTTGATGGGCTGGTTAATCGGACTTGTTAATAGTGGCCATTGAAACGGATTTATTGAAATGCGCGTTGCCATGATCGGTTCCGGCTATGTCGGCCTGGTGTCCGGAGCCTGCTTTGCCGACTTCGGCCATGAGGTTACTTGCGTCGACAAGGACAAGGGCAAGATCGACGCGCTGAACGGCGGTGCGGTTCCGATTTACGAGCCGGGCTTGACCGAACTGGTCGCCGCTAACGTCAAGGCGGGACGGTTGAAGTTCACCACCGATCTCAAATCGGCCGTTAAGGATGCCGACGCCGTGTTCATCGCGGTCGGGACGCCGTCGCGACGTGGCGACGGTCACGCCGATTTGACTTACGTGTTCGACGCGGCCCGCGAGATCGCCGGCAGCATCGACGGTTTCACAGTAGTCGTGACCAAATCGACGGTGCCGGTCGGCACCGGCGACGAGGTCGAACGCATCATTGCCGAGAGCCGGCCCGAGGCCGATTGCGCGGTGGTGTCGAATCCGGAATTCCTGCGCGAAGGCGCGGCGATCCAGGATTTCAAGCATCCCGACCGTATCGTGGTCGGCACCGACAATGAGCGCGCCCGCGTGGTGATGGGCGAGCTGTACCGGCCGCTTTATCTCAACCGGTCGCCGATCTTGTTCACCGACCGGCGCACCGCCGAGATGATCAAATACGCGGCCAACGCCTTTCTCGCCACCAAGATCACCTTCATCAACGAGATCGCCGATCTGGCCGAAAAGGTTGGCGCCGACGTGCAGGAGATCGCGCGCGGCATCGGGCTCGATAACCGTATCGGTTCGAAGTTCCTGCATGCCGGCCCCGGTTACGGTGGTTCGTGCTTTCCGAAGGACACGCTGGCGCTGATCAAGACCGGTCAGGATCACGCCGCGCCGCTGCGCATCGTCGAGGCGGTGGCCGCCGTCAACGACACCCGCAAGCGCGCGATGGCGCGCAAGGTGCAGGCGGCGCTCAATGGCGACATCCGCGGCAGGTCGATCGCCGTGCTTGGCCTGACCTTCAAGCCGAACACCGACGACATGCGCGACGCGCCGTCGATTCCGTTGATCACCGCCTTGCAGGACATGGGCGCGACGGTGCGGGCTTACGATCCGGTCGGCATGGAGCAGGCCCGAGACGTGCTCAATCACGTCACGTTCTGCGACGACGCCTATGCCTGCGCCGAGGGCGCGTCGGCCCTGGTGATCGTCACGGAGTGGGAGCAGTTTCGTGCGCTGGACTTCGCGCGGCTGAAGGCGACGATGGCGCGGCCGGTGCTGGTCGACCTGCGTAACATCTACCGGCCCGACGAACTGGCGCGGCACGGCTTTGCCTATGAGAGCGTCGGCCGCGCGGGCCCGGTGAAATAGCGCGTCGCCTTGCCAGTGCTTTAAGGTGCGCGGGTCGCGCGTCGGGCGCGGCGAGGACTTTTTATGCCGCCAGCCGTATTTCGTTTCGCACCATCGCCGAATGGCTATCTGCATCTCGGCCACGCGCTGTCGGCTCTGCTGAATGCCGATCGGGCGCGCGCCGTTGGCGGCCGGCTGCTGCTGCGCATCGAGGATATCGATCAGACGCGGTGCCGGCCCGACTATGAAGAGGCGATCTATGAGGATCTGGCCTGGCTCGGGCTGAGCTGGGAGATGCCGGTGCGGCGGCAGTCCGAGCATTTCGCCGATTATGCCGTCGCGCTGGACCGGCTCGACGCCATGGGGCTGCTCTATCGGAGCTTCGAAAGCCGGGGCGAGATCGCCGCGCTGGTCACTGAACGCGAAGCGCGCGACGGCAGGCCCTGGCCGCGCGATCCCGATGGCGCGCCGCTTTATCCCGGCGATGCCAAGGCGATGTCGCCGGCCGAGCGCGTTCGGCTGATCGCCTCCGGTGGGTCTTATGCACTTCGGCTCGATATGGCCAAGGCGCTGGCGCACGTTGGTGGCGCACTGACCTGGACCGAGACCGGCGAAGGCCCGGGCGGACAAACCGGCACGGTCGCCGCCGATCCGGCGGCCTGGGGTGACGTCGTGCTGGCGCGCAAGGACAGTCCGGCGAGCTATCATCTGGCGGTGACGGTCGACGACGCCGCGCAAGGCGTCACCGACGTGGTGCGCGGACAGGACCTGTTTCACGCCACGTCGGTCCACCGGTTGTTGCAGGCGCTGCTCGGATTGCCCGCGCCGCGTTATCATCATCATCGCCTGATCCGCGACGCGGATGGCCGGAAGCTGTCGAAATCCGGCAAATCGACCGGCCTGCGCGATTTGCGGGCAGATGGCCTGCCTGCGGCCAAAATTCGCGCTGTTATTGGGCTCGATTGAGTCGTTGCGCTATGCCATGGTCGCCGCCTGGGCGGGGGATAGATGGCGAAACTCAGGCCCAAATCAGCGGCCGGCAAATCGATTTCAAAGACAGCCAGAAAGCGGTCGCCCCGGCGGCCGCCGGTTCAGCGCGCGCGCCCGCTTACGGCCCCGGCTTTGCAGGCGATCGAGGTCGCGCTGGCCGGCATCGCGCATGATATCCGCACGCCGCTGACCGGCCTCGTCGCGCTGGCCGAATTGCTGGCCGCGTCCGACCTCGGGCCGCGTGAGCGCGCCTGGGCCAAAGCGCTCAAGAGCGGCGCCGACCATCTGGCGCTGCTGAGCACGCTGATTGTCGATGCGGTCAAGGCCGATGCGGCCGGACTGGTGCTGCGCCATGAACAATTTGCGCCGCGCGCGCTGGCCGAAGCGGTCGGTCAGGCGCTGTCGGCGCGGGCCGGCACCAAGAGCGTCAAGGCGGTGATCGAGATTGCGTCCGATCTGCCGGCGACGGTGGTGGGCGATGCGCTGCGGTTGCGGGCGGCGCTGGAAAATCTGGCCGACAATGCGGTGAAATTCACCGGTGAGGGCGCGGTGACGTTTCGCGCCGCGGCCGAACCCGCCACGCGCGGCCGGTTGCGGCTGGTTTTTACTTTAAGCGATAGCGGCATCGGCATGAGCCCGGCTGACATCAAACGTCTGTTCCGGCCTTTCTCGCAGGCCAGCGACGAGGTGGCGCGGCGCTATGGCGGCGCCGGCCTGGGGCTGACCTTCGTCAAACGGCTGGCCAAGGCGATGGGCGGCGATCTCACCGTGACCAGCAAGCCCGGTCAGGGCTCGACGTTTCGTCTGACCGTGCTGGTGACGCCGGCGCTGGCCGTCGATCATGCCGGGCCGCCGACGGTTAGGTCGGGCCGGGCGCTGACCGTGCTCTGCGTCGAGGACAACCCCTATGGCCGGGTGGTGATGAACACGATCCTGACCGAGCTGGGCCATGCCGCTGACTTCGTCGATAACGGCGAGGCGGCGGTCAAGGCGGTGGCGCGTGGCGGCTACGACGTGGTGCTGATGGATGTGACACTGGCGGACGTCGATGGGCTCGAGGCCACCCGCCGTATTCGCGCGCTACCCGATCGTGCGGCGGACGTTACGGTGATCGGCATGTCCGGCCACGACGACGCCATCACCGCGAAGGCGGCACGCGAGGCCGGCATGAATGATTATCTGGTCAAGCCGGTCAGTCCGAAGCAGCTCGCGGCGGCGTTGGCGTCGATTTCGGCGCACCCTTACGCCAGCGCGGACCTGACCTGAACAACGCGCTGGATTGTCGCGCCCTCGGCAACGACCGCGATATGTCGCGGCGATGGATTACAGATTGCTCAGACCGTTCTTGCGTTCGACGATCCCGACGACATCTTTCATGATGCGATTGAGTTCGAAATCCTTCGGCGTATAGACCGCCGCGACGCCGGACTTTTCGAGCGCCGCCGCGTCCTCCGGGGGAATGATCCCGCCGACCACCAAAGGCATGTCCATGCCGGCGGCTTTCATCCGCGCCACCACGTCGGCGACCAGTGGCAGATGACTGCCCGACAGTACCGACAGCCCGATGACGTGGGCTTTCTGTTCGCGCGCGGCATCGACGATTTCTTCCGGAGTCAGGCGGATGCCTTCATAGACCACTTGCATGCCGGCATCGCGGGCGCGCACCGCGATCTGTTCGGCGCCGTTCGAATGACCGTCGAGACCGGGCTTGCCGACCAGGAAGGTCAGGCGGCGGCCGAGCTTCGACGAAACGCGATCGACATCGGCGCGGATATCGTCGAGCCCATCGACATCGTTGCGCATGGCGTTGCCGACGCCGGTCGGCGCGCGGTATTCGCCAAAGGCTTGTCGCAGGGTCCAGCCCCATTCGCCGGTGGTGACGCCGGCCTTGGCGCAGGCAATCGACGGCGGCATGATGTTCGAGCCGTCAGTGGCGGCGCGTTTGAGGTCGGCGAGCGCGGCGGCGACCGCCTTGCTGTCGCGTTGTTCGCGCCAGGCCTTCAGCCGTTCCAACTGGTCGCGCTCGGCGTCTTCCGACACCGTCATGATGGAATCGATGCCGCCGGTGAGCGGCGACGGTTCGGTTTCGAGATATTTATTGACGCCGACGACGATCTGCTCGCCGCGTTCGATCGCTTCCAGCCGCGCGGTGTTGGACTCGACCAGCCGTTGCTTCATGTAGCCGGTCTCGACCGCAGCGACCGCGCCGCCCATCTCCTCGATGCGCTTGAGTTCCTCGAGCGCCTCGGCTTTGAGGGCATCGACCTTGGCGGTGATCTCCTTCGAGCCGTCGAAGATATCGCCGTAATCGAGCAGGTCGGTTTCGTAAGCGAGGATCTGCTGCATGCGCAGCGACCACTGCTGATCCCACGGTCGCGGCAACCCGAGCGCCTCGTTCCAGGCCGGCAATTGCACGGCGCGGGCGCGGGCGTTTTTCGACAAGGTCACCGCCAGCATTTCAATGAGAATGCGGGCGACGTTGTTTTCCGGCTGCGGTTCGGTCAGGCCGAGCGAGTTGACCTGTACGCCATAGCGGAACAGCCGTTGCTTCGGATCGGTGACGCCATAGCGGGTGCGGGTGATTTCTTCCCACAATTCGGTGAAGGCCCGCATTTTGCAGACTTCGGTGATGAAGCGCAGCCCGGCGTTGACGAAGAACGAGATACGACCGACGACTTCGCCGAATTTTGCGTCGTCGACTTGTCCCGACGCTTTCACGGTATCGAGCACCGCGACCGCGGTTGCCAGCGCGAAGGCGAGTTCCTGCACCGGCGTCGCGCCTGCTTCCTGCAAATGATAGGAGCAGATGTTCATCGGGTTCCATTTCGGCAGTTCGCTCGTGGTGAAGATCGCCACGTCCTTGATCAGCCGCATGGAAGGCGCCGGCGGAAAGACGTAAGTGCCGCGCGACAGATATTCCTTGATGATGTCGTTTTGAATCGTGCCGGTTAGCGCCGTGCGCGGCGCGCCCTGTTCGTCGGCGACCGCGATATACAATGCCATCAGCCACGCCGCGGTGGCGTTGATGGTCATCGAGGTATTCATGGTGCCGAGCGGGATCTGATCGAACAGGGCCCGCATGTCGCCGAGATGGTTGATCGGGACGCCGACCTTGCCGACCTCGCCTTTGGCGAGGATATGGTCCGAATCGTAACCGGTTTGCGTCGGCAGATCGAAGGCGACCGACAATCCGGTCTGGCCCTTGGCCAGATTTTTTCGATAAAGCGCGTTGGAATCGGCCGCCGTCGAGTGTCCCGCATAGGTGCGGAAAATCCAGGGCCGATCTTTTTGTGTTTTATCGCGCATCGGGGACCTACCTGAGAGCGCAGTCTGGCCCGACCGTTATTGCAATGCAATATGATTTGCGTCAGACTAATGACGCTTTCGCACTTGGTAAGACCGATAAAAAGATCTGCGTTTTAATCAAGGACTTGGTTTTTAAGCCAAGAACTTGGCTCTTAAGGCAAGAACCTGGTTCTTAAGGAGTGTGTCGATGCCGGCTGCTGCCCCCAAGCGGAGCGTTGCCCCGCTCAAGGACCTTTACGCCATTGGCGAAATCCCGCCGTTGGGCCATGTGCCCGACAAGATGCATGCCTGGGTGATCCGTCAGGAGCGGCACGGGCCGCCGGAGCAATCCATGCAGCTCGAGGTGGTGCCGACCTGGTCGATCGGCGAGGATGAAGTGCTGCTGCTGGTGATGGCCGGCGGCGTCAATTACAACGGCATTTGGGCCGGCCTCGGCCAGCCGATCACGCCGTTCAACGTTCATAAACAACCGTATCACATCGCGGGTTCGGACGCCTCCGGCGTGGTCTGGGCGGTCGGTTCCAAGGTCAAGCGCTGGAAGGTCGGTGACGAGGTCATCGTCCATTGTAATCAGGACGATGGCGACGACGAGGACTGCAATGGCGGCGATCCGCTGCTGTCGCCGTCGCAACGTATCTGGGGCTATGAAACGCCGGACGGTTCCTTCGCGCAGTTCTGCCGCGTGCAGTCACGCCAGTTGATGCAGAAGCCCGCGCATCTGACCTGGGAAGAGGCGGCTTGTTACACGCTGACGCTCGCCACCGCCTATCGCATGTTGTTCGGCCACGCGCCGCATACTCTCAAGCCCGGCGATAACGTTCTGGTCTGGGGCGCGTCGGGCGGCCTCGGCGTGTTCGGCCTGCAACTGGTCGCGGCCTCCGGCGCCAATGCGATCGCGGTCGTTTCCGACGAATCGAAGATGGAATACGTCTTCAATCTCGGTGCAAAAGGCGCGATCAACCGCAAGGAATTCAAATGCTGGGGCCAGCTGCCGCAGGTGAATTCGGCCGAATATAACGACTGGTCGAAAGAGGCGCGCCGCTTCGGCAAGGCGATCTGGGATATTACCGGCAAGCGCGACGTCGATATCGTGTTCGAGCATCCCGGCGAGGCAACTTTTCCGGTGTCGTCGATGGTGGTCAAGCGCGGCGGCATGGTCGTGTTCTGCGCCGGCACGACAGGCTTCAACATCACCTTCGACGCACGTTACGTCTGGATGCGGCAGAAGCGCATCCAGGGTTCGCACTTCGCGCATCTGAAACAGGCCTCCGCCGCCAACCGCTTCGTGCTGGAGCGGCGGATCGATCCATGCCTGTCGAAGACCTTCCCCTGGGAGGAGGTGCCGCGAGCGCACACCATGATGTGGAAGAACCAGCACCCGCCCGGCAACATGTCGGTTCTGGTCGGTGCACCGTCGACCGGTCTCAAGAATCTTGAAGATGTAAAGGAAGTAACGGGGGCGTTGTGAGACGGCCGACTTAGGCCGGTTCGTCTTCCGTTGACTGGAGCATGGGATGATGGCGCGGTCGTTCGGCCGCGCCGATGCGCAATCGCTGGATCACCGAATTCAGTTCGCCGCCAAAAATGAAAATGGCGGCGCAGACGTATAGAAAAATCAGTGCCACCATCGCCGAGGCGAGCCCGGCATACATCGAAACATAGGCGAAGGCGTAATTGGCGAGATAGCGGCCGAAGGCCGCGCCGCTGATCAGCCACAGCAGCAGCGTGGCGGCGATGCCCGGTGCGATTTCGCCGAAGCTGCGTCGCCCGGCCGGCAGCCAGCCGTGCAGGATGGTCAGCGCGATCACCAGCACCGCGGCCGCCACCGCATAACGGGCGAAGGTGAACTGGTCGCTGAACGGCGCCAGCGTTGGCAGGTATTGCACCAGCCTGGCCCAGATCAACGGCGCCAGCACGACCAGAAAGGCGAAGGCGAGCAGCGCCACCGCGCCAACCAGCACGTAGATGATTGATTCGATCCGCAGCCGCCACCAAGGCCGCCGTTCGGTCATGTTGTAGGCGCGGTTCAGTCCGACGCGCAGGCTCTCGACCCCCGACGACGCGAAATAGATCGCAAATAATACGCCGAAGGTGAGCACGTTGCGGCGGCTGCCGGTCAGGACGCCGGTGATGTCGAGTGCAATCGGCGCCGCCACTTCCTTGGGCCAGGCTTCCAGCAGGATATGGGCGGCTTCGTCGGCCAGTTGTTGCGAGCCGAAGAAGAAGCCGGCCAGCGCGGTGACCACAATCAGGAATGGGAACATCGCCATCAGCGTCGACAGGGCGATGTGGCTGGCGATCGCCCAGCCGTCGTCGGCCAGAAAGCGCCGGATGGCTTCGATCACGACGCGCAATGAGATGACGACGAGGCGCACTGCCAAAGCCCTGTGCTGGCCGGTTCCGGGCCAGACTTTGGCGATCGGTGGACTGTTTGCAAGGGCTGCTTTTGGCCGTTCCCGCACAGTCGGGAACGGAATGTCATGCCGCCTGCACGTCGATCAGGAACTGCCGGACCTCGGCTTCCAGTTCTTCAGCCTCGACCGCGACGGCGTCGGCGAGGTCCTTGACGTCGGCGGCGGTGGCGCGAGCGTCGCTGGTGCCGCCGGCGACCTGGCTCATGGCGTCGGCGCCGTTGCGGGCTTCGCCGGAGGCACGGTTGACGCCTTCGGAAATCGCGGCGACCGCGGTATTCTGCTGGTCGACGGTAGCGGCGACCGAAATGGCGATCGAGGCCATTTCGCCGATGATCTGGTTGACGTGCTCGATCGCCCTGGCGGCGTCGGTGGCGGCCAGCTGGATCGAACCGATCTGTCCGGCGATGTCCTCGGTCGCCCGGGCGGTCTGCCCGGCCAAAGATTTCACTTCTGAGGCGACCACCGCAAACCCGCGTCCGGCATCGCCGGCCCGCGCCGCTTCGATAGTGGCGTTGAGCGCCAGCAGATTGGTCTGTCCTGCAATCGCCTGGATCAACCCGACGACCTCGCCGATCCGGGTGGCGGCCTGGCCGAGCTGGGCCATGGTCCGGACCGCGCGCTGGGCCTCCGACACCACGCGGTCGGCGACCTCGCTGGACTTTTCGGCCTGGGCGGCGATCTCGCCGATCGATCGTGCCAATTCCTCGACCGAACTCGCGGCGACCGCGACGTTATCGGACGCCGCCGCCACGCGTTGTTCGGCGGTCAAGGCCTGCGACGAGACTTGGTCGGCCGATCTGTTGAGGTCGCTCGAACTCGTTTCGAGCTTGAGCGAGGCGGCGCGCAGCTTGCCGAGCGCGTTGCCGACCGATTGCTTGAATTGGCCGATGGTGCGCCCGATCGATTCGCTCCGCGCTTCGCGCGCCTGGCTCGCCGCGCTCTGGGTCTGCGCCAGCCGTTCGCGTTCGATCATGCTGTCGCGGAAGACGATCACGGTACGCGCCATGCCGCCAATTTCGTCGCGTGCGTGGGTCGCGGGGATTCGCGCCGACGTATCGCCGCCGGCCAGTTGCTTCATCACGTCGGCCAGGCCCTGTAGCGGACCGGTGATGCTGCGGCCGACCAGCCAACTGAAGCCGAGGCCGAGTATCACCATGACGGCGCCGACGGCGACGATTACATTGCGGGTCATGTGTTGCGACTTCGCCAAAGCCGTCGCGGCGCGCGCGGCAATGCCATTGGCCGACATGATGATGGCATCGGCGCGCGGCAGCATGTTCTGGCTGTCGATTTCGATCAGCGCGCGCAGCGGATGGGCCTTGTCGTTGGCCTCGATCCATTGGCCGAAGACGGCGACGTAATGCTTCACGTCGTTGTCCAGCTTGCCCTTCATCGCCTCGGTGCCGTCGATCAGCGCGAAGGTGTCGGTGAATTGCCGGTAGCCGGCCATGAACTGCTGCTGCGTCAGATCGCGCGGATTGAGCCGGTATTCGGCTTCGTGATGACGCATGATCAGCAGCGCCATCATCAGCTTTTTCGCTTCGGCGTCGTCGAGCCAGGTCATGTTGGCGTTGATCGCCTGCTCGATGGTGTTGCCCGCATCCTTGAGCTGGTCGCGCAGACCTTCATCATCGGAGAAACCGAGAACGTGCTGGATCGCGTTGAGCTTGTCGTAATTCGATTTGATGTCGGAAAGTTCGCGGCGCAAGGCGGCCAGATCGTCGGCGTGGCCGCCGCCGATCAGGCTTTCGATCGAGTCGAGACTTTTGGCGGCGAGTTGCCGCGATTGTCCGAATACGTCGAGCAGCGAATTGCGGTTGCTGCCGAAATCCTTGACCGCGATCCGCATCGAGGCGATGGCGATTTTCAGGTCGCGGCTGGCGTCGGCCAGCGCATGGGCCTTGCCGACGGTGCGGAATGCGCTGGCCACATCGTCCTCGCCGGCGATGTAAGTCACGCCGATGGCGAGAAAGCCGATCACAGGGGCGACCGCCAGCACCACGATTCGGGAGCGAACCGAGAGGGCGGTAAACCGGCGTCTCAACCAGTCCCGTCGAAGCGATGGTTTTTTCAAGCGCATGAACCCGGTTCAATTCAGCCGGTGAGGGGAAATATAGCCTAAAGTGGTACTTCGATAGGAAAGCGCGAAATGGTTAAAATTGTAGCAATATGCGATCTCGTTAAGCACTGACGTTTTCGGCGTCACAAGCTCGGTCGGCTTTGCATTTGTGCACTGCACGCATAGACTGTTGCTTGCCGGCGCTACCCTTTGCCCCCCTAGTCCCGCGGACCCAGAGGATTCAATGCCAATTGCCGCCACCCGCTCCAGCACTGAATTCGATCTGGTCGACGTCAGCCGCGAGGCGACCGCCGCGCTTGAGGCGCTGCTGGCCGACGCCACCGCCAAAGTGCGGACCCGGGTCGTGGTCGAGGGCCATGTCGTCGCCAAACTGCTCGACCGCGAGCAGCGCGCGACCCACGGGCTGGCCTGGCTCGCGACGTATGTCGAGGCGGTGCGGCAACTGAGCGCCTACGCCGAGCGGATGACCGCGGAGGGTCAGTTCGGCGAACTCGAGGAACAACTCGTCCGCATTGGCATCGGCGAATGCCTGGCCCAGGTCCTCGGCGGCATTCCGATGAGCCAGGGTGAGGTGGTGCGACCGAGCGATATGGGCCTGACCATGGCTCAGGTGACGGCCCGCATAACGCCGCGCATTGAAAGCCTGATCGCCGACGGCAACACTGCCGAACGCCGCGCGCGGTTGATGACGCTGATGCGGGGCAGCCACGGCGCCACTGTCGGCGCCTGCGGCCTCGACGACACGCTCGAGTCGATCCGCGAGGAAATGCGCCGCTTCGCCAATGCCGAGGTGATCGAACACGCTCAGGGTTGGCATCGCACCAACAGCTATATCCCGCTTGAGATCATCGCCCAGATGTCCGAACTCGGTGTGTTCGGGTTGACGATCCCGGAAGATTTCGGCGGCATGGGTCTCGGCAAGGAATCGATGTGCGTGGTGTCGGAAGAGCTATCACGCGGTTATATCGGCGTCGGTTCGTTGGGTACCCGTTCGGAAATCGCGGCCGAACTCATTCTCGGTGGCGGCACCAATGAGCAGAAAGCGAAATGGTTGCCGAAGATCGCGTCCGGCGAGGTGCTGCCGACAGCGGTGTTCACCGAGCCGAACACCGGCTCCGATCTGGCCTCGCTGAAGACCCGTGCGGTACGCGAAGGCAATGTTTACAAGGTTTACGGCAACAAAACCTGGATCACCCATCCGGTGCGCGCGGACCTGATGACGCTGTTGGTGCGGACCAATCCGAAAGAGCCCGGCCATCGCGGTCTGTCGATGCTGCTCGCCGAAAAGCCGCGCGGCACCGACGCCGATCCGTTTCCGGTCAAGGGCATGACCGGCACCGAGATCGAGGTGCTCGGCTATCGCGGCATGAAGGAATACGAGATCGCCTTTGACGGTTTCGAGGTCAAGGCCGAGAACCTGCTCGGCGGCGTCGAGGGCCTCGGCTTCAAGCAATTGATGCAGACTTTCGAATCCGCTCGCATCCAGACCGCGGCGCGCGCCATCGGTGTCGCGCAGGCGGCGATGGAGCAGGCGATGGCCTATGCCGAAAGCCGCATCCAGTTCAGCCGTCCGATCGCGGAATTTCCGCGCGTCGCCGACAAGATCGTGATGATGGCGGTTGAAATCATGATTGCGCGCCAGCTGACCTATCACGCCGCGCGCGAAAAGGACTCCGGCCGGCGTTGCGATCTCGAGGCCGGCATGGCCAAGCTCTACGGCGCGCGTGTCGCCTGGGCCAGCGCCGACAACGCCGTGCAGGTGCACGGCGGCAATGGCTTCGCGCTCGAGTTTCCGGCATCGCGCATTTTGTGCGACGCGCGCATCCTCAATATCTTTGAGGGCGCGGCGGAAATTCAAGCCCAGGTGATTGCGCGCCGCCTGCTCGACGGCACCAATTAGCCTTATTGCCGCATCATACTCGTCCTTGAAACCGGACGGCCTCCCGCCGCGTTTGATCTTAAGCAAACCGCGCGCGGCGCGGCTGCCTTACGGTCACGATCGTTGTTCTGCGATCGACGTTCATCGAGGGAGGTATATTGATGTCGGCTTTATCGATTCATGAAGGCGAGTGGGTCGTCGTTTGCGACGGCGGCAAGGCGCTGATTCTGGAAAATGCCGGCGACGGCAAATTCCCCAATTTGCGGACCCGCGACGTTTTCGAGCACAAGGCGCTCGCCACCCACGATCTGGGCACCGACAAGCCGGGCCGGTCGCACAGTTCGGTCGGGCACGGTCGTAGCGCGGTCGCCCAGACCGACTGGCACGACCAGGAGGAGCAGGCCTTCCTCGCCGATCTGGTGCAGAAGCTTGAAGCCGCCATTACCGCTCAGAAGGTCAAGTCGCTGATTGTGGTGGCGCCGCCGCGTGCGCTTGGCGTGCTGCGGCCGGCCTATAGCGGGGCGCTGCGGGCCGCGGTGCGGATCGAACTGGACAAGGACCTGGTCAAGCTGCCGGTGCATGAGATCGAGAAGCATCTCACTGCCGGCCATGCGGCGGCATCGGCCTGAGATCATCGCACGCGAGCGAAACCGAGAAAACCATGACGGGCCGGCTCTCGCGAACGGGGGCTGGCCCGTTGCCGATTTCGGCCAGACGGTCCCGGAAAGCCCACCGGCGTGCCGCCTTTTTCTACTGTGGCTGACCCGCTGGTCGTCCAATTGTGGCCGACCTGCCGGGCTTTCGATTGTGGCTGGCCCGCCACGGCGACGATGCTATGGTCGCGCCGAATCTCTGAGAAAAGTGAACTTGGACCGGGTCGGCGCATGGTTGGACTTCATCGGATCGGCGGTTTCGGCGCGGGCCTCCTGGCGCTGGTCTTGGCGTCTTGCGCCGTCGTGAGCGCGTCGTCGCAGGCGCGGGCGCAGGCGCATCCGTTGCAAGAACGCCCGAAGCCGATGACCGAGCCCGATGCCAATCCCGTCAGCAATCCGATTGCGGTGCCGGGGTTCTGGGATCCGCGCCGCCGGCCGGAGCGCCCCGATCTGTCGCGCATCAGCGTCATACGTTTCCTGACCGAGACCGATTATCCGCCGTTCAATTATGCCGGGACCGACGGTGCGCCGGCCGGCTTCAACGTCGATCTGGCGCGGATGATCTGCGAGGAGATCAAGGTTCCCTGCACGGTGCAGATGCGGCGTTTCGATACGCTGATCAACGCGCTGAACGTCAATCAGGGCGATGCCATCATCGCCTCGCTGGCCGCGACGCCGGCGATGCGCCTGCGCGTCGATTTCAGCGATCCTTATTACCGGACGCCGGCGCGTTTCGTGGCGCGGCGCGATTCGCCGGTCAAGGACGTGCGACCGCAAGCCCTGGAAGCCCGAAAGATTGGCGTGGTCGCCGGCACCGCGCACGAGGCCTATATCAAGACCCTCTATACCGAAGCTGAACTGCATGCGTATCCGAACGCCGCCGACGCGCGCGCCGCGCTGAAAAACGGCGAGGTCGATCTGTTGTTCGGCGACGGCATTTCGCTGGCGTTCTGGCTCAACGGCACCGATTCGGCGAAGTGCTGCGAATTTCGCGGTGGGCCTTATATGGAGAGTCAGTATTTCGGCGAAGGCGTTGGTATCGCCGTCAAGCATGGCAACGATCTGTTGCGTCAGGCTTTCAACTGGGCGCTGTTCCGGTTGTGGGAGAAGGGCCGCTTCACCGATTTGTGGCTGAGATATTTTCCGATCAGCCCGTTCTGAATTGTGCCGTCACCTTGAAGCTCGCTGCTTTCGCGGCTCGCGAGTCACGATGACGGGTTAAGCGATCAATGCCGGCTTCGCAGCCACATCAGCGCGCCTCTGGCCGCCGCCATGCCGGTGGCGAAGCTGGCCTGCAACAAATACCCGCCGGTCGGCGCTTCCCAGTCGAGCATTTCGCCGGCCGCGAACACACCGGGACATTTCGTCAGCATGAAGTCGTCGTCCAGTTCGGCGAAGGCGATGCCACCGGCGCTCGATATCGCCTTCGCGATCGGCTGAGTGCCGGTGAGATGCACCGGCACGGCTTTGATCAACGCGGCAAGGTCCTGCGTTTTCAATGACGACAGCGGTTTGCCGAAGGCCAACGAGGCTTCATGCAGCAGGCCGGTGGCCGGACCGGTGAGTCGCGCCGCCTTGCGCAATACATTGGACAGCGATTGCTTGCCGCGCGGCTGGTCGAGCTTCGCGATCAGCGCGGCTACGGATAGATCGGGCGACAGGTCGATGGTGATCGTGGCTTTGCCCGTCTTGTCGATGGCATCGCGCAGCGGCCCCGACAGCGCATAGATCGCGCCGCCTTCCAGTCCGTCGCGAGTCACCATCAGTTCGCCGCGCACGGTCCGGCCCTCGAAGCCGACGGTCAGCGGTTTAAGCGGCTGGCCTTCAAAGGCGCGGAACTTGTCGGTCCAGTCGACGGTGAAGCCACAGTTGCTCGGCCGCAATGGCGCGATGGCGACACCGCGCGCGGTCAGAAAGTCGGACCAATCGCCGTCCGAGCCGAGCTTGGGCCAACTGGCGCCGCCGAGCGCCAGAACAGTGACGTCGGGCCGGGCCACGATTTCGCTGCCGTCATGAATGAAGCGCAGTTGGCCGGCCTCGTCCCAACCGGTCCAGCGATGACGCAAGGCGAATGTCACGTTCAGGTCGGCATGGCGTTTGAGCCAGGCGCGCAACAGCGGCGAGGTTTTCAGCGTCGTTGGAAAGACGCGCCCGCTCGATCCGATAAAGGTCGGCTGGCCGAGCCCATCCGACCAGGCGCGGAGCGCCGACGGTGGAAAGGTTTCGATGGCTTGCCGCAGTTGCGGCGCGAGCCCGTCATATCGGGCGAGGAAAGCGTCGATGTTTTCGCTATGCGTCAAGTTGAGGCCGCCGCGTCCGGCCAGCAGGAATTTGCGGCCGACCGACGCCATCTGATCGTAGACCGTGACCGCGACGCCGGCTTGCGCCAACATTTCGGCAGCGATCAGTCCGGCCGGCCCCCCGCCGACAACGGCCGCGGTTCTGATGGCGGTAACGGGACTATTCGAGGTCGCGGACAAAGGTCGTCTTCTTTCGCATCAAAGCCGGGGCCACAAGAGCTGAAGCTATTTGAATAGATGAATCGCGATCGTGAAGATGCCCATCAGGCTTTCACCGGCGACCAGCCCGGCCGCCACCGGGAGCGTATAGCGCGCCGCGAGGGTCGGGTTAATGCGCATGAACAATGCCGCGACCGCTGAACCCAGGAATAGCGAAATCGAATTCCAGGCCGGTATGACCAGAGCCAGTCCCAGAGCCGGCGCGCTTGGCAACAGCCGGGCGTAGCGTTCCGGCAGCAGGTGTTCGGCGACCGCCAGCGCCAGACCGAGCGGCGCGGCAATCGCAATCGCCGCAAGCGCGCTGGGGGGCAGGGAGGTCAGGCCTTGCGCCAATGCCTGTGCGACGGCCTTCCAGGTCGCGACCGCCGGTGCCGGCCATTGTGGCGTGATCAGCATGGTCGCCGGATCCGGGATCAGCAGCAGATAACACAGCGTGCCGACGATGCTGCCAATCAGGATGCCGAAGCTCTGCGCGATGATCTGCAATCGCGGGGTTGCGCCGACCGCGAGGCCGGTACGCAGGTCGGTCATCAGGTCGGCGCTTTGTCCGGCGGCGCCGCCGGTGACATTGGCGGTCATCAGGTTGGCCGCCATGTTGCCCGGCGCGATCAGCCCGAAGGTCAGTTGTGTGACCTTGCCGAGTGCGCCAATCGGGGTGATGCCGGTCTCGCCGGTGACCCGGCAGGCGACAATGGCGAGGATGAAGCTCAGCGCCACCGCGAGCAGCGCCATCAACGGATCGATATGGAAGAAGGCGGATGAGGCGATGGTCAGTGCGGCGGCCGTCGCGACAAGCGCCACGCCGGAACGCCAATCGATGCGCCAGCTTGCGTTGCGTGCGCGGTCTTCGGCGCGATGGCGGCGGGCCGAGGCGGCGATGGTGAGTAACGAGGAGGTCAACGACGATACCACCAGCAGCGTCACGCCAGGCCATAGCAGCCAGGTGATCAGCGGCTCGTACCAGGTTTCGTTGGCGGCACCGGCCTGCGCCCAGCCGTGGGCGATGGCGAGCGGCGACAGCACCAGCCAGCCGATGACAGTGCCGATCAACAGCGACAGGCCGGCGCGCAGGCCGATGATCGCACCGAAGCCGAGCATCAGCAGCGACGGGTCGAAGGCGAAGCCGAGATTGGCAAAACTGATGCCGCCGGGTGCGGCGGCGCGCAATGCGGCCCAGGTGGGAAACGTCAACGGCAGCGCAAAGCGGGGACCGACCGCGCCGAGATCGACGATCAGCTTGATCGCTCCCGCGAGTCCGGCCGCGCTTAATAACGCATGTAAGCGCTGCGCGGCGTCGCGGGTCCGGGCGTGGATCTCGCGCAAGGTTTCAGCGGTGGCGACGCCGGCCGGAAACGGCAGCTTCTCACGCACCAGCATGGCCTCGCGCAAGGAGGCCGCGACAAAGACGCCGAGAATGCTGACTAGAAACACCCATAGCATGAGCCAGGGCCAGGCCAGCGTCTGCCCGGTCAGAATGGTCAGCGCCGGGATCGGCGCAACCAGTCCGCCGGACACGATCGAGGCCGCCGCCGACGCCGCGGTCTGGTTGATGTTGTTTTCCAAAAGGCCAAGTGACGGCGCCCGGCCGGCGCGGTGTGCCGCGCCCCAGAACCCGAAGGCCAGCAGGCCGGCGGCAATCGACATGTTGAACGACCAGCCGATCTTGAGGCCGCTATAGACGTTGCAGGGGGTCAGCACCGCGCCGATGACGAGGCCGGTCAGCACGGCTCGCAGGGTCAGTTCGCGTGTTGCGGCGGAAAGGGGCGCGCTCCGTGACATGACCCCGATCTAGGCCATCCGGCTGCGGTCGGGTACCCCTCAAAGGACTGTTTTGCGGCGCGATTTGACGGAACTTGGCGCCTTGCCTATGTCTGCGGCACTGGAGTGCATGATGTCGATGACCGTTGAAAATACCTCCCTTCCGGGTGCCGAATCCATGAGTGTCGCCGATTTGCGCGCGCTGGCCGAACAATCGAACGCCTGGCCGTTCGAGGAGGCGAAAAAGCTCGTCGCCCGGCTGAAGGCGAAGCCGAAGGACGAGGTGATTTTCGAGACCGGCTATGGCCCCTCCGGCCTGCCGCACATTGGCACCTTTGGCGAGGTTGCGCGCACGACGATGGTGCGCCACGCCTTCCGCGTCCTGACCGAGGACAAGATCAAGACCCGGCTGATCGCCTTCTCCGACGACATGGACGGTTTCCGCAAGGTGCCGGACAACGTGCCGAACAAGGAGATGCTATCCGCCCATCTCGGCAAGCCCTTGACCAAGGTGCCGGATCCTTTCGGCACCCATCCGAGCTTCGGCGAGCACAACAACGCGCGGCTGCGCGCTTTTCTCGATCATTTCGGCTTCGATTACGAATTCATGTCGTCGACCGAGTGTTACAAGTCGGGCCGTTTCGATGAAACGTTGCTCCGGATGCTGGCGCGGCTCGACAAGGTGATGGCGATCATGCTGCCCTCGCTGCGCGAGGAACGCGCCGCGACCTATTCGCCGTTCCTGCCGATCGACCCGCGCAGCGGTGTGGTGCTGCAGGTGCCGGTCGTGGCGCATGACGCCAAGCGAGGCATGATCACCTTCGATGAACCGACGTCGGGCGAGCGTTTCACCGTGCCGGTGACCGGCGGCGCCTGCAAGCTGCAATGGAAGCCGGACTGGGCCATGCGCTGGGTCGCGCTCGGTGTCGATTATGAAATGGCCGGCAAGGATCTGATCGATTCGGTCAAGCTGTCGGGCCAGATTTGCAAAGCGCTCGACGGCAAGCCGCCGGAAGGTTTCAACTACGAACTCTTCCTCGACGAGAATGGTCAGAAGATTTCCAAGTCGAAGGGCAACGGCCTGACCATCGACGAGTGGTTGCGTTACGCCTCGCCGGAAAGCCTGTCGCTGTTCATGTATCGCGAGCCGAAGGCGGCCAAGCGGCTGCATTTCGACGTGATCCCGCGGATGGTCGACGACTATCAGCAGTTCCTCGATGGCTATCCGCGACAGGAACCCAAGCAGCAATTGTCGAACCCGGTCTGGCACATCCACGGTGGGCATCCGCCGCAGGTGGAAATGCCGGTGGCTTTCTCGATGCTGTTGACGCTGGTGTCGTCGTCGAACGCGGAGAATGCCGAGACGCTGTGGGGCTTCATTGGCCGTTATCGGCCGGGCGTGACGCCGCAGACGCATCCCAAACTGAATGCGCAGGTCGAATACGCCATTCATTATTTCCGCGATTTCGTGGCGCCGGGCAAAACCTTCCGCGAGCCGACCGATCAGGAACGCGCGGCGCTGATCGATCTGCGCGATGCCTTGTCGCAACTGCCGGCCGACAGCGATGCCGGCGCGATCCAGGACGTGGTCTATGAGATTGGCCGACGTGAGCCGTTCCTCGACGAGAAGAAGAAGGCCAAGGACGGCAAGCCGGGCGTGTCGCTCGACTGGTTCAACATGCTGTACCAGGTGCTGCTCGGCCAGGAGAAGGGCCCGCGTTTCGGCTCCTTCGTCGCGGTCTACGGTTTGCAGAACACCGTCGACATGATCGACGGCGCGCTGGCCCGGTCGGCGTAAGCAAGCGTCATCCCCAGGTGTCATCGTCCGCGAAGGCGGACGATCCAGTAATCACCGACGAATCCGTGGTCACTGGATGCCCGCCTTCGCGGGCATGACAGCCTCTATTTGTGGCGCTTTCGACTAGCTACATCAGGACATCAGCACGAAGCGTCGGTCGATCTTCTGCGGCGGACGCGCGTTCATCGGAAACAGCTTGGCGAAAGCGTCGATGTCGGCTTTCGCCACCGTGATCGGCTCGCGCAGCAGCAGCCAGTTGACGACTTCGCTGCATGGCGGCGTCGTCAGCGAGCCGGAATAGCGGTAATAGCCACGCTTGCCCGGCAGCAGCTTCGTCATGTCGACGCCGGCTTTCATCTTGATCGGGTCGCCGGCCTTGTCCGGCATCGCGGCGGCGATCTGCGCGAAGGCGGCGTTGGCTTTGCCCGCGGTCATCAGCACGCCGACCACGGCCAGGCCGCCGGCTTTGTTGCGATGTACGAAGTGGCATTCCATCGGATAATTCTTGCCGGCGATCAGATGCTCGCTGGGATGATGGAAATGGAACTGCAGCAATTCGTAGCTGTCGGCGCCGACCTTCAGGCCGTCGCCTGCCGGGGTATTGATCTGAATGGTGTGGCCGTTATTGACGATCATGTCGGCCTTGTTGCGCCATGAAATTTGCAGCGGCGCCAGATTTGATTTGATGCTGCTTTCGATGTTGATCGGCGACTGCTGCGAGCCGACCGAACAGACCTTGCTGGCGGCATCGACATCGCCCCAATGGGCCGGGCCGTGATCGCCTTCATAACTCCAATGCGCGCCTTCGGCGGCGAAGCCGGTCGAGGCGCAAAGCGGGCACAGGGCCAAGCCGGCGAGTGCCTTCAGCGCGTGGCGTCGGTTCATATGGGGTCCCCCCGGGATTCGTGAAGCGGTGACCCAGATTAGCATGACGCCGCCATGGCCGTCACGATCTCGCGCGACAGCCTTTGCGCTCCGTTAAGATAAAAGCCCAGCTATTTTATGTTACTGGCTGACCCAGACGATGCGGGCGATCCATTCCACCTCGGACATCGGCAATGAACGGTCGCGGTGTTCGGCGTTGAGCGATTTCAGTTCGATCAGCTTGGTGGTCTTGCGCTTGAGCTCCTTGACCGTGACTTCGCCGCCCTTGGTCTTGACCACGACGCGATCGCCCTTGCGTACCGGAGCGGCCGGCGAGACGACGATGACGTCGCCGTTGCGATAAGCCGGCTTCATCGAATCGCCGGAGATCTCCAGCGCATAGGCGTGTTCGTCGGTAACCGAGGGCAGGGCGGTTTCTTCCCAGCCCTTGCCGACCGGGAAACCGCCGTCGTCGAAATAGCCGCCGGCGCCGGCTTCGGCGAAACCGATCAGCGGCACGTTGGAGATAGTCTGCTTGCCGCCGTCGGTGATCAGGGTGACGAAGGTGTCGACCTTGGTATTGGTCGCGGCCAGCGCCTTGGCGACCGATTCGGTCGACGGCCAGCGCGGCCGGCCTTCCGGCGTGATGCGCTTGGACTTGTTGAAGGTGGTCGGGTCGAGGCCGGCTTTTTTGGCGAGTCCCGAGGCGGTCAGCTTGGAGCGGGCCGCAAGCTTGTCGATCGCAGACCAGATCTGGGTGTGTGTCAGCATGGCGTCACCGGCTGTGCGTGGCGGCGATCGGCGCTCCCGCGCCGGGAGACGATGGCCTTGATTCGAATATAGGAATTATAGCCTCAGATTGGCAGTTTGTCACAATATTTCGGAAGCCGGGTCCCGGAAATCGTTTCGCTGCCCGTTTTTTTGGACAGCCGCCGCCTTGGTCGGTAGGGTCGGATCATGCAAGACCTTTTCCGACCTTCGAACCTGATGTGGACCTGCCAGCGGTGATTGGCTTTTTCGACCGTTTGTCGCGCCCGTTGTTGCGGGCCCTCGATCCTGAAGACGCCCATATGCTGGCGCTCAAGGCAATGCGGCTGGTGCCGCGCGTTCGTCCCGTGGCCGACCCGCCTGAATTGAAAGTGCGGGCTTTCGGGCTGAATTTCCCGAACCCGATCGGTTTAGCCGCCGGTTTCGACAAGGACGCGATAGCCCCCGATGCGTTGCTGCGGCTTGGCTTCGGTTTTGTCGAGATCGGCACCATCACGCCGCGGCCGCAGGCCGGTAACCCGAAACCACGGGTGTTTCGCCTGGAAGCCGACGGTGGGGTCATCAACCGGCTCGGGTTCAACAATGGCGGGGCGGCGGCGGCGCTGGCCCGGCTGGCGGCGCGGGCCAATGCCGGCGGCGTCGTCGGGGTCAATATCGGCGCTAATCGCGATTCGACCGATCGGGCCGAGGACTATGTCCGGTTGATCGAGACCTTCGCGGCGGTTGCCAGCTATTTCACCGTCAACGTCTCGTCGCCGAACACGCCCGGGTTGCGCAACCTGCAACAGGCCGAGGCGCTCGACGATCTGCTGGCGCGCGTCATCGACGCTCGCGAACGGGTGCGGCCGCGCGCCGGTCCGACGCCGGTGCTGGTCAAGATCGCTCCCGATCTGTCCTTGTCCGATCTCGATGACATTGTCGGCGTCGCCCGCAAGCACCGCGTCGACGGCATGATTGTGTCCAACACCACGATCACCCGACCGGCTTCGCTGCGTGAGCAGGAGAAGGCGCGGGAAGCCGGCGGCCTGTCCGGCCGGCCGGTGTTCAAGCTGTCGACCCGGATGCTGGCGGAAACCTTTGTTCGGGCCGAGAGTCAGTTTCCGCTGATCGGCGTCGGTGGCATCGATTCGAGCGCGACCGCGATCGCCAAGATCAAAGCCGGCGCGACGCTGGTCCAAGTCTATAGTGGACTGGTCTATCGCGGCATCGGACTGGTGTCCGAGATCAAGAGCGGCATTGTCGCCGCGATCAAACGCGGTCACCGCGATTCGCTGGCCGCGATGGTCGGCGCCGACGCGGCCGATATCACCGCCGAGAGTTGGCCGGCCTGATCCGCGTCCGAAGCGTGCGTTTGAAGCGCGCGCTCAAGGGGTGGACGCTGTCCGATGGATGACTAGACTTGTTCCCGCGCGAGTTGCCGCGCCATCGCTCGGGAGCAACAGATCATGCCTGATAATAAATATCGATCCACGCCGCGGCCCGTTTTGCGAGCCATCGGCGGGGCCTCGCTTGCTTTGTTTCTGATTGTTTCCGGATCGGTCGTGACGGGGGGTGTTGCCACGGCATCGGCTCACGACGTCAATCTGCACAAATTGCCGCTCGGCGATGGCAAGATCTCGCACGGACCGAAGGTGGGTTGGATCTGGGCTTGTCATATCGATCCACAGGCGGGCGGTGCACAGCGTGTCGGACCGTGGATCAACGAGCGCGCTGGCACTTATGACCTGACCGCCAAGATCGCGGTGCGCGGTTCGGTACGATGGCCGCACAAATTCAACGTGTATGTCAAAGATGGCCGCCGGATTCTATCGACCAACGATCTGCCGGATCATCCGACCGGCCGCTTTCCGGTTTCTCGCGACGATCCGGCGTACCGGATCGATCGCAATCCGAACAGCATTGCCCGTCACGATTTCACCATCGAACTGCCGGCGCACCCGCGGCCGGCGGCGCAGGCGCATTGCGCGCCCGGTGCGGTCGGCATCTTGCTGACCGGCGTTGCCCTGTTCAACGCGCTCGACGCGCCCGGCCGCGACGCCGTTGCTCATGAAGTGCAGGACAGTTGTCATGGCCATCCGCAGGAAAGTGGCGTCTATCATTATCACAGCCTGACCAATTGCATCGCCGATAAGCCGGGGCCGGACGGCAATTCGCCGCTGGTCGGCTACGCGATCGACGGATTCGGCATTTATGGCCGTTATGAGAACGGCAAGCCGTTGAGCACGTCCGATCTCGACGCCTGTCATGGTCGCACCAGCAAGGTTAATTGGGACGGCCAGGAGGTCGAGATTTATCACTACGTCGCGACGCCGGATTTCCCTTACACCGTCGGTTGTCTGCGCGGTGATTTCAGTCGCGAACTGGTGCGCAAGATCGGTGGTCCGCCGCCGCGCCGGCGTGGTCCGCCCGGCGGCGGTCCCGGCGGTTTCGGTCCGCGTGGTTTCGGGCCGCCGCCATTTGACGGTCCGCCGCCGCGTTGATCAGGTTCGGGCCGGAATGGTGCGGGCGAGCGCCGGATAACGTGCCGCCTGCAAGACGCCGCGCGCGATGAAGAAAGAGAGAATGGCGATCCATAAGCCGGTATTGCCGAGCGGCAGCGTGGCCCACCAGGTGCCGAGATATATCAGGAAAGCCGCGACCATCAGGTTGCGCATGTCGCGCACCCAGGTCGCGCCGATATAGATGCCGTCGAAGCAGAAGGCCATCACGCCGCAGACCGGCGCCAGCGCCGCCAGCCACAGAAAACGATGCGCGACCAGCCGGACGTCGGGGCTCGCGGTCATCAGGTCGATTAGTGGCGAACCGATCAGCATGAAAATCGCCGTCGCTGCTGCGCCGAACACGAAGCCCCAGACCACGATCAGCCGGACCGTGTGGCCGAAGGCCGCGCGGTCGCGTGCGCCAAAAGCGCGTCCACATAATTGCTCGGCGGCATTGGCCAGTCCGTCGAGAAAGAACGCGCCGACCAGCGTGAAGTTATGCAGCACAGCGTTGGCGGCGAGCGTCACGTCGCCGGCCTGTGCACCCTTGGCGGTGAAGAACAGAAAGGCCGCGATCAGCGCGGCGGTACGGATCATGATGTCGCGGTTGATCGCCAGCATGCGCCCGATCTTGCCGGCGTCGAACAGGATCGCGCCTTTCAGGTCGAGGCTGGCGCCGATCATGTGCCAGGCGATCGCCAGTCCAATGATAAGGCCGCAGCTTTCCGCAATGACGGCGGCGAATGCCGCGCCTGAAATGCCCCAGTCGAGGCCAAGCACGAAGGCGACGGTAAGCGCCATGTTGATAACGTTGACGGCGATCTGGATCGCCAGGGCGAGCAGGGGCCGCGCCAGGCCGACCAGCCAGCCGAGCATGACGTAATTGCCGAGGGCGAAGGGCGCCGACCACAGCCGGATGAAGAAATATTGCCGGGCGGCGTCGGTGACGCTGCCGCTGCCGCCCATGATGTCGAAGACCGCCGTCGCCATGGGGGCTTGCAGCGCAATCAGGGCAAGACCGATGGCCGCGGCCGTTATCAGCGCCCGCACCAATACCGCGCGTTGTTCGCCGGGATCGCGGGCCCCGAACGCCTGCGCGGTCAAGGCCACGGTGCCCATGCGCAGGAAGCCGAACAGCCAGAACATGCAGTCGAACACCAACGCCGCCATGGCCACGCCGCCGAGGATCGCGGCATCGCCGAGCCGGCCGATCGTCGCGGTGGCGACGACGCCGAGCAACGGCGTCGTGACGTTGGCCAACATCGCAGGCCCGGCCAGCGCGAAGATCTGGCGGTTGCCGACCGCGAATGACTCGGACAAGTGGGTATCCCGCTGGCGTCCGGTCAGCGGCCGCGTGGGGCGTTGAATACCCGCGTCAGCAGCCAGATCGGGATGACGATGACCGCGCCGAGCAGGAAATAGCCCCACAGCCAGCGGATCGAGTCGAAGCCCATGTTCCAGATCGACCGGATCAGGCGTTCCAGGCTGTGCCAGATGTCGAACGGGTTGAGGCCGAGCGCCGACAGGATGACCCCGACCAGGATCGATACCAGAATCAGCCGGCCGATGACGGCCAGCGGCGAACCGCCGAAAATCCGGGTTCCGATGTCGTTGCTCATGGGGGCTTCAATCCTGGCTTTGTCATTTTCGGTCATCGGCAAATCCTAGCACGAACCCGCGTTTGGCTGGCACGACCTTGCGGCGCTGCCCTCCGATATGTCTTAGAATCCACCGATGAAACCCGCAACCGCGTCAGGCCGGCCCGAACCGGCCGCCTTGCTGCCGGAGCGCTTCCGGCAATGGTTCGCCGGTCGCGGCTGGACGCCGCGCGCCCATCAGCTCGACCTGCTGGAAAAGGCCCGGAGCCGGCGTTCGGTGTTGCTGATTGCGCCGACTGGTGGCGGCAAGACGTTGGCCGGGTTTTTGCCGAGCCTGGTCGAACTGAGCTTTCAAAGCGAAAACAGAAAGCGGCGGCAACCACAGAGAACTCCCTCCCCCCTTGTGGGGGAGGGTTGGGGAGGGGGGGCGTCGTTGAGCGGCTCGCCACTCCCCCCCTCCCGCATCGATTCGCGATCCGACCTCCCTCACAAGGGGGGAGGTAAAGAAAGTAGAGGTCTCCACACGCTTTACATCTCGCCGCTCAAGGCGCTGGCGGTCGACATCGCGCGCAATCTGGAAATCCCGGTGCGCGAGATGGGTCTCGATATTCGCCTTGAAACCCGTACCGGCGATACGCCGACCTCGAAGCGTCAACGGCAGCGCCGCGATCCGCCTGATATTCTGCTGACGACGCCCGAGCAATTGGCGCTGCTGCTGGCGTCCGCCGACGCGCCCTTTATGTTCGCGAATCTCCAGCGCGTCGTACTCGATGAACTGCATTCGCTGGTGACGTCCAAGCGTGGCGATCTGCTGTCGCTGGGGCTGGCGCGTCTGTTCGCGCTGGCGCCGCAGATGACGACGGTCGGCTTGTCGGCGACGGTGGCCGAACCCGACGAGCTATGTCGCTTTCTGGTGCCGCAGCCGCTCGACGGCAAGCGCTATGCCGACCGGGTGGTGGCGCAACCGGGCGCGGCGCCCGACGTCACGATGCTCGACACCAGCGAGCGGCTGCCCTGGGCCGGTCATTCGGCGCGCCATGCGCTCGGCGAAATCTACGATCTCATAAAGCGCCACAAGACCACGCTGATCTTCGTCAATACCCGCAGCCAGGCCGAGTTCACTTTCCAGGCGCTGTGGGGCATCAACGACGACAACCTCGCCATTGCTCTGCATCACGGTTCGCTCGATGTCGCGCAACGCCGCAAGGTCGAGGATGCGATGAGCGCCGGCAGACTGCGCGCGGTGGTCTGCACTTCGTCGCTCGATCTCGGCGTCGATTGGGGCGACGTCGATCTGGTCGTCAATATCGGCGCGCCCAAGGGTTCCTCGCGGCTGTTGCAACGCATCGGCCGCGCCAACCACCGGCTCGACGAACCGTCGCGCGCGGTGCTGGTGCCGGCCAACCGTTTCGAGGTGCTGGAATGCCGCGCCGCCATCGACGCCGTCGCTGACAATGCGCAAGACACGCCGCCATTGCGCACCGGCGCGCTGGACGTACTCGCGCAACATATTCTCGGTCGTGCCGTCGGCGAGCCGTTTCTGGCCGACGATCTCTACGCTGAAGTGCGCGCCGCCGCGCCTTATGCCGGGCTGGCGCGGACCGACTTCGACGACGCGCTCGAGTTCGTCGCGACCGGCGGTTACGCGCTGAAGGCTTATGAGCGCTTCGCCAAAATCCGCCAGACCAAGGATGGCAAGTGGCGCATCAGCCATCCCAACGTCGCGCAACGGTACCGCATGAATATCGGCACCATCGTCGAGGCCGATATGCTGAAAGTCCGGCTGGTGCGCGCGCGACGGTCGACGGCGGCGATACCGCGTGGCGGCCGGGTGCTGGGGCAGGTCGAGGAATATTTCATCGAAGGGCTGACGCCCGGCGATACCTTCGTCTTCGCCGGCGAGATATTGAGATACGAGGCGTTGGTCGAAAACGAGGTCTATGTCTCGCGTTCCAGTGCCGACGATCCGAAAGTGCCAGCCTATGAAGGCGGCAAGTTTCCGTTGTCGACCTATCTGGCGGCGCGGGTGCGTGGCTTGCTCGCCGATCCGAAGGCCTGGCGCGCGCTGCCCGTTCAGGTCCGCGACTGGCTGAAGATCCAGCAATGGCGTTCGCTGTTGCCGAAAGCCGGCGATCTACTGGTCGAGACTTTCCCGCGCGCCAATAAACATTACCTCGTCTGCTATCCGTTCGAGGGCCGGCTGGCGCATCAGACGCTCGGCATGTTGCTGACGCGGCGGCTGGAGCGCGCCGGCTTGAAACCGCTCGGCTTCGTCGCCAATGAATATGCGCTGGCGGTCTGGGGCTTGAGCGATCTCGGTGCGGCTATCGCCGGCGGCACGTTGTCGCTGCGCGCGCTGTTCGATCAGGACATGCTCGGCGACGACCTTGAAGCCTGGCTCGACGAATCGGCGTTGATGAAGCGGACGTTCCGAAGTTGCGCGATCATCGCTGGCCTGATCGAACGCCGGTTCCCCGGCGCGGAAAAATCGCGCCGGCAGCTGACGATATCGACCGATCTGGTCTATGACGTGCTGCGCAAGCATCAGCCGGACCATCTGTTGCTGCGGGCGGCGCGGGCCGATGCGGCAACCGGCCTGCTCGACATCAAAAGGCTTGGCGACATGTTGTCGCGCATCGAGGGACGAATCGTGCATCAATCCCTTGACCATGTCTCGCCGCTGGCGGTGCCGGTGATGCTGGAGATCGGCCGCGAGACGGTCTATGGCGAGGCAGCGGACAGCCTGTTGGCGGAAGCCGCCGACGATCTGGTGAAAGAGGCGATGACGTGAAGAAGTCTGCGCAAGCAGGGCTCTTTTCTTCTCTCTCCCCCCTTGTGGGAGAGGATCGGGGAGGTGAAAGTGCGTTCGTGGCGGCTCATACGATTACCATCGCCTCCGTTCCCCTCGTCGTCGACCCGTCCGGCGCGCTATATTGGCCGGAACAAGGGCTGCTCGCGGTCAGCGATCTGCATCTGGAGAAAGGTTCCAGCTTCGCCGTGCGCGGCCAGTTGCTGCCGCCCTATGACACCGCCGCGACGTTGTCTCGTCTGACGCAACTGATCGCACGTTACGCACCACGCGTTGTTGTTGCGCTGGGCGACAGCTTTCATGATGGTGGCGGCCCGGCTCGTCTTGCCGACAGCGACCGCCAACAGTTGACGGCAATGCAACGCGGCCGCGACTGGATCTGGATCACCGGCAACCATGACCCTGACCCGGCCGATGGCATTGGCGGTGTATTTCAACATGCGCTGGAGATCGGCGTGCTGACGTTCCGTCATCTGCCGACGGGCGCACCCGGCGAGATCGCCGGTCATCTGCATCCAGTGGCGCGAATCTCGCAGCGGGGCCGCTCGATCCGCCGCCGTTGTTTTGCCGCTGACGCCAAACGGATGGTGATGCCGGCTTTCGGGGCTTTCACCGGCGGGCTGAATGTGCGCGACGCGGCTTTCGCCGATCTGTTCGGCACGCTGGTTTTCACCGCTCACATGCTTGGCGATAGCCGGCTTTATGCCTTTCCGGCGAAACGATGTCTGGCCGATTAACATCCGCCGGGGAACAGACGTATCAATCCCGCCTGAACACCACGCTGCCGAACCAGCCGATAAACAGGGCCATCGCCGCGGCGACCAGTCCGTAGATCAAGCCGTGATCGTGGGCGGCGTCGGCGACATATTGTTCGAAACCGGCCTTGATCACTTCCAGCGCCGAATTGGTTCGTGAAACCAGATTGCCGCCGGCGAATAATTTGACATCGATGGCGTAGTTGCCGGTCGGCGCGTTCGCGGCGAGCGGGATCGCGACGCGGAACACCGTCGGCGTCAGGAAGGTCACTGCGGTTGGCGATTCCTGATAGGCGCCGCCTTCCTTTTCCAGCGTGATGAAGGCGACCCGGAACGGGTCTTCCGGCACGGTATCGGCGAAGTCGGTGCCGATCCGTTGGGTCAAAATGACGTGGTTGAGACCGACCTGCAAACGCCGCAAGGTTTCGGTCGGCGCGATTTCGGTGACCGGCCGGTTGCTCAGGATGCCGAGATAAGACGGCACGCGGACGAACTCGCGCGAGTCGACATTGACCCAGATACCGAGCACCCGTTCCTTGCGCCGGGTTCGCAGCGTCTGGCGCGGGCCGGTGACTGTCACCACAAGGTCATAGGCGTTGCGTAGCGCGGTGCGCGGCCGGTCAGGTTCGATCGTGCCGAACAGCACCAGGTCTTCCCCGGTGAAACTCGAGGTCACGGCGACCCGGTGGTTCGATAACGACACCACCAGCCGCTCGGCCATCGCCGGCCGCGTCAGTCCGGCGGCCAGCGCCAGGGCCGCGGCGATTGCGAGGGTGAGCGCGCCCCGGGCCGTCATTCGCTCGCCACCAGACGCAAGGTGTAAAGGTCGTCCGGCTTGACCACCAGTTCATAGGCAAAGCGCATCCCGACCGCGAAGACGAGAAGTCCGAGCAGCAGGCGCAGCCGTTCGGCGCGCATGCGCTGGCCGGTATGGGCGCCGAATTGCGCGCCGATCACGCCGCCGACCATCAGGATCAGGGCCAGCACCGCGTCGACCAGATGGTTGGTGGCCGCGTGCATGACGGTGGCCGAGGTCATGGTGACCAGCGTCATCACCATCGAAGTACCGATCACCGTCGCGGTCGGCACCCGCAGGAAATAGATCAGCATCGGCACCAGCAGGAAGCCGCCGCCGATGCCGAGAACAGCGCCGATGAAGCCGATCGAAAACCCGATGCCCCAGACCGGGATTGCCGAGACGTAGATCTTGGAGCGTTTGAACCGCATCTTGAGCGGCAGGCCGTGGACCCAGTTGTGGCTGCCGGGCCGGCGCAAGGTCGCGCGGCCACCCCTGCGGGCGCGCAGCTCGGCCTGCACGCTTTCATTGATCATGATGACGCCGACGATCGTCAGCAGTGTGACGTAAGACAAGCCGATGACGAGGTCGAGCTGGTCGACTGCGCGCAGCATCGTGAACAGCCAGACACCGCTGGCGCTGCCGATAATGCCGGCGGCCAGCAGCATCATGGCCAACTGGATATCGACCGCGCGCTTGCGCCAGTAATTGATCGCGCCGGTAAACGACGAGGCGGCGATATGGCTGGCGACACTGGCGACCGCGACCGCCGGGGAGATGCCGATAAAAATCAGCAGTGGCGTCATCAGGAAGCCGCCGCCAATTCCGAACATGCCGGAGATGAAGCCGACCGCGAGCCCCATCCCCAAGACGAGGAAGATATTGACGGGCAGGTCGGCGATCGGGAGATAGATTTGCAAGCGATTTGTCCGGCGTTCGCGGGCCCGGCCGGAGAGTGCCGGATCCGCTGGAGCCCACGATCGATCTTAGCGATGAATGCGCGCGCCGTTACCTCTTCGCGCGATTCGCCGCGCATTGCTATGGTTGTGCGGCCCTCACATCCACTTTCGTCGATCTTTACCTTACTGTCGTGCCACGTCGGCGAGATTGACCGCAGGGCGGACAGTGCCAGCCCGGCTGCTGCGGGTTTTGACGCTGTGTTTGACGTTGACCTTGCCGGGGTTCTTGCTCGAGGCCGGTGGTGTCGCTTCGCGGACATCGTCCCAGCCGCCTCGCGGCGTCGGCACGTTCAGCGCCGCCGGTGGCTGCGGCTCGGCTACGAAGCTCTTGGCGGCACGTTCGGCGGCGGCCAGGACATCGGGATCGAGACGGCCGGCGACTTCGTCGCGCTTCTTGGCGGCTTCGTGGTCGCCCTGATGGGCGGCCAGCGCAAACCACTTATAGGCTTCTTCCAGGTTCTTCTCGGTGCCGAGGCCGCGCGCGCACAGCACGCCGAGATTATACTGACTGTCGGCGATGCCGTGCAGCGCTGCCTTTTTGAACCATTGCACCGCGGTCGTGTAATCCGGCTTGCCGTCGATGCCCTCGGCGTAGAGCACGGCGAGGTTATGCATCGCCTTGGCGTGGCCCTTGCCGGCGGCGGCGAGGTAGAACTTGCGCGCCTGGCTGAGGTTCTTTTTCACACCCATGCCTTTTTCCAGCAGGCTGGCGTAGCGGAACTGGGCCGGCGCCAGGCCCTTGCTGGCGGCTCGCTCGTACCAGCGTGCGGCCTCCGCCGGATCGACCGGTACACCGCGGCCTTCGGCATAACGCAGCGCGATTTCGTAAGCCGCCGGGCCGTCGCCGGCGACGGCGGCGCTACGCAATTTGACGCTGCCGATCGCGGACGGTAGCCGGTCGGCATCGGGAACCGGAGGCGCGGCCGGACGGCTCGGCGCGACGGGCGCCGGGCGGCTTGGAATTGAGCCGGTGATGTCGCCGGTCTGATCGAGCGCCGAAGAACTGCGCGCCGGCGAACCTGTCCGCTGGGCGTCGACCGGTGCATTGGTGGCCGGCGGATTGAGCAATGGCGGAACGTTGGGCGGCAGGGCGTAAGGGTTGGCCGACTGCTTGCTGGCCACCATGTTGCCGCCCGCCGAATGGGTCGCGGTATCGGCACTGGCCGCGGGCTGGGCGCTGAACGTGTTGTTCGGGTTGAACATGTCGGCGTTCAGACTGGACGAATCGCCGTCAGGAGCGCGGCCGGCGGCAGGCGCGGCTGGACGCTCGGCCGGGGCCTGGGCGACCTTCGACGATTGGCTGTTGAAGGCGTTGAAATCCATGATGTTGCCGGCAATCTGGATCGATCCAATCACGATCGCGATCAGGCTGGCGGCGATAAACAGCGATTTGGCCCGCTTCAACAGCGAAGCGCGCAACGGCTTGGGCTCGGCGTCATCGATCTCGACGCGCTCGCCCGGTTCCGGCCGCGGCGGAGTTTGTTGCGTGGTCTCGACGGCGGCCTGGGCGGCGCGTCGGGCGGCCGCGATGAATCCAGATTTGCCGACCGGGCCGGTTTCCGGCGCGGGCCGTGCATTGCCAAGGGCGGCTTCGGAGGCGGCGATGCGGGCCGAGGCGTGCATCGACGGCATCGTGGTGCCTGGCTCGAGCGGCTGATCCGGCGGCAGGTTGGGATTGATAGGCCGTCGCGCGGCCTGCGGTGCTTGCCGGGGGGCAGGGGCCTGGGTCGGTTGTTCGACCGGCGGCTGCGCGACTTGCTGTCGTGGAGGCGGCGCGGCCGGCTGCGGCGGCCGTTGTGGCGCGGCCTGTGGCGCAGCGGTTTGTTCGGCGGAGCGCGGCACAGCCTGCTGTACCGGGCGCTGCGGCGCGGCGGGCCGGTCGGCGTAAGCCGACGCTTGCGTTGAGGCCATCAGCCGGTCCGCCGGCGACGATAGCGGTTGTTGCGGCGGAGCGGGATGGGGCGCCGAGTCGGCAACCGGTCGGACGCCGACGCGGCCGACCGCGTGAGCGAGATCGAGAATCTCCGAATCCGGATTGGGTTGGCGGTTGCCCTGGCGGAAGTCCTTTTCGATCATCGCCAGGCGGTCGACGACATGACCGAGCGTGCCATTGACCGCGTCGAGCGCGTTCTGGGTGCGAGCGATGTCGTGTTTGAGTTCGATGACGCCGGACGAGGTTTCCTCGCGCAGGCCGCTGGAGTTCTTGTTGGCCCGGATTTCCTCGATGTGCACCAGCAGATCGGCCAGCCCGCGCTCGATTGCCTCGAGATGACCGAGCCGTGAATCGGAGGCGTCGAGGCGCTGCACCAGCGCGACGATCTGATCCTCGAGATGGCTGCCGGCGACATTGTCGCTGCGCGATTGCTGGATCTGCTCGATCTTGCGGCTGAGCGATTCGACTAGCGCTTCCAGACGCGGCGGTACGGTGTCGCCACTTTGCGAGCGTTCGACGATGGCGTCGGAAAGCGCCGAAATCCGGTGTTCGAGGCTGTTGATGGCGTCGCCGCTGCCGGCGACCGCGCCGTAATGGTCGACCTTCTCGCCGAGTTCGCGGACCTGGGCGGCAAGCCGGCCGATGGCGTCGTTGGAGGCGACGTGACCGGCCATCTCGCGCAGGGTGGTGATGGCGTGTTCGAGCTGGCCGAGGGTCTCGGGGTCCTTCTGCGCGACGATCAGGTCGATCTTGTGGGCGAGGCCGTGGACGGCTTCGTTGAAGCCGACCAGGTTTTCCGCCGGCGTCAGGCCAAGTAAGGCGTCGCGGACTTCGGCGAGCCCCTGTTCGACGCCGGCCAAGGCCGCCGCGTTGGCGGCGGCTTCGGCGCTGCCTTTGTCGCTGGCATTTTCCTTGGCCTTTTCGCTGGCCTGCCGGCCTTCGGCGATGCGCTGGGTCAGGCCCTGGATCTGCTTTTCGATCGCTTCGATCGCCTGGCGTGGCATCGCTTCGTTGAGCGCCCGGCCGATGTCGGCAAGTTCGGCGCGCAGCGCATTGATGGCGTCCTCGACGCCGGGCCGGCGCAGCGTTTCGATCTGATGGGTGATCTGGCGCAGATGATCCTCGAGCCCGGTCAGGTTCTGGCTCGGGACCGGGACGAAAACCGGGATCGGTGGCGCCGCCGGCACGACGGGCGGCGCGTACAGCATGTGCACCGGGTCGGGCGGCAGTTGCGGCGCGGCGGCCGTCTGTGACTGTTGAGGTTGCGGCTTTGGCGGCCGCGGTTGCTGCTGTTGCTGCGGCGGCTGAGGTTGTTGCGGCTGCGCCGGCGGCGGTTGTTGCTGTGTGATCGGCGGCTGCCCATTCAGCGCCCGCTGCCGCGCGGAAATTTCCGCGACCGCGCGCTCGAGCCCGGCCGGCGTTTTTGGCGGTGCGGCTTGCGAAGAAGAAGCAGCAGAAGCAGTTGGCGCCGACGGCACGGTCGGGGGGGCGGGCTGAGGTGCGCGAGCCTGCTGCAGGTGGGCCTGTAAAGCCTGGGCAATGGCGGCTTGTGCTTGTAGCGCTTCGGCTTTGGCGGCTTCGGCCGCTTTTGCCTGTGCGGCTTGCGCCGCCTGAGCGCGCTGCGCCTGAGCCTTGGCGGCCTGCGCTTGCGCGGCCTGGGCGGCTTGTGCCTGGGCGGCCTGAATTTGTGCCGCTTGCGCGGCTTGCGCATGTGCGGCCTGAGCCTGCAAAGCCTGGGCTTGCAAAGCTTGCGTTTGCAGGGCCTGGGCCTGCGCAGTCTGAGCGAATTGTTCCAGCCGCCGGTCCAGACTGGCGATCAGCTGGGCGATCTTGTCGTTATCGCCTCGGTCCGGCTCCGGCCGCGGTTGCTGCCGCGACTCGTGACCGGATTCATGACGCTCTTCATGACGCGAATCGCGACGAGCCGGTTTGACGGCGGGAGTCGACCGGGCGAACTGCTCGAGACGGCGCGTGATGTCATCGAGCCGTTCATGAACGCTCGACATGTCGTCGCCATAGGGGAGGTCGTCGTCCTCGGCCTGCTGGAGGATGACCGAATTAAGCCATTCGCCCAACGGCATGCCGGACCGGCGCGCCGCTTCTCTGGCTGTCTCGCGGGCTTCCGGCCTGATGCCTTTCACACTCCACGGGACACCAAATTTCATTCGCACACCCACAGTCGAGGTGGAGGCCCAGAGCGCCAGGATCGGCTCTCGTGAGGCTGGCGCGCGACGGCGGTCAAAATGCGGGCCAGTCCTCAGTCCACCAGTGACTTTTTGCCTTTTGCGGTAAACAGGCGGTTAACATTTGGTGGAAGTACCGGACTTTCCGTGAGAATCGGGGCTCTCCGGTCTGTTTGCGGGGAACCCGGGCCCCTTCCGGGTGCCGGCCGGACCGCCCTTACCGACTCGCGATATTCGGGTGTAAATAAATTCGGCCATAAGCAGCCGATACAAGTTGATTCGCGGCGGCCGGATTCTTCGGGGACAAGAAACGAACTCTTCGCACGATTGTGTGTTGATGCGCCGTAGCCTGCTGCCGGGGAGGGACGATGCCGAGCTATCGAGCGCCTGTCGACGACGCGCTGTTCCTGCTCAACGACGTGTTTCACATCGAGCGTTACGGCAATCTGCCGGGTTTTGCCGAGGCGACCCCCGACTTGATCGAAGCGGTGCTGCGCGAAGCCGCCAGGCTCTCCGAGGACGTGCTCACCCCGCTAAATCGTATCGGCGACACGCAAGGTTGCACGCGGTTGGCCGACGGCAGCGTCACCACGCCGACCGGTTTCAGGGACGCCTTCAAGCAGATCGTGGACGGCGGCTGGATCGGAATTTCGGTACCCGAGGCATTTGGCGGGCAGGGTCTGCCCTCGGCGTTGACCGAAACCATCAATGAATATTTCTGCTCCGCCAATATGGCTTTTGCCATGTATCCGGGGCTGACGCAGGGTGCGATTGCCGCGCTGCTGGCTCATGCTTCGCAGCCGCTGAAGGATCGATATTTACCCAAGATGGTGACCGGTGAATGGACCGGCACCATGAACCTGACCGAGCCGCATTGCGGCACCGATCTCGGACTGCTGCGCAGCAAGGCGGTCAAGCAGGACGACGGCAGCTACAGGATCTCCGGCACCAAGATCTTCATCTCGGCCGGCGAGCACGATCTGTCGGAGAACATCATTCATCTGGTGCTGGCGCGTATCGAAGGTGCGCCCGAGGGTACCAAGGGTATTTCGCTATTCGTCGTGCCGAAAATATCGGTCAACGACGATGGCTCGCTCGGCGCGCCGAACGGCGTGACCTGCGGTTCGCTCGAAGAAAAGATGGGTATTCACGGCAACGCGACCTGCGTCATGAACTACGATGGCGCGGTCGGTTGGCTGATAGGGGCCGAGAACCACGGTCTGAGCGCGATGTTCACGATGATGAACGAGGCGCGTCTCGGCGTCGGTGTGCAGGGCCTCGCGATGTCCGAGGTCGCCTATCAGAACGCGGTGACTTACGCCAAGGACCGGTTGCAGGGCCGCGCCATTTCCGGCGTGAAATATCCCGACAAGCCGGCCGATCCGATCATCGTTCATCCCGACGTGCGCCGGACCTTGATGACGATCCGCGCCTTTAACGAGGCGGCGCGCGCGCTGGTGATGTGGGCCAGCCTGAAAAGCGATGTCGCGCATCGCTCGGGCGACGACAAGCAACGACAGGCCGCCGACGATGCGCTCGGCCTGATGACGCCGGTGATCAAGGGCGTGCTGACCGATCTTGGATTTGCCAATACCGTGTCGGCGCAGCAGATGTTTGGCGGTCATGGCTACATCGCCGAGAACGGTATGGAGCAGTTCGTCCGCGATGCCCGGATCGCGATGATCTACGAGGGCGCCAACGGCATTCAGGCGCTCGATCTGGTTGGCCGCAAGCTCGGCAAGGATGGTGGCCGAGCCTTGATGGAATTTCTCGGCGAGCTTGGCGCCTACATCAAGGACAAGAACGCCGACGACACGATGAAGCCTTTGGTAACACCGCTCGGCGTCGCGGCCGGTCATCTGCAACAGGCGTCGATGTGGTTCATGCAGAATGCGCTGGCCAAGCCGGATAACGCCGGCGCGGGCGCGACCGATTACATGCATTTGTTCGGGCTGGTCGCGCTTGGCTACATGTGGTGCCGGATCGCGGAAGCGGCGGCGGGCAAGGTCGCAGCCGGCGATGGGCAGGTGGAGCGCTACCGCGCGAAACTCACCACCGCGCGGTTTTTCATCGAACGGATGTTGCCGGAAACCGCGACGCGGCTGGCGCGTATCGAGACCGGTGCGGCATCGACAATGGAATTGCCGGACGAGGCGTTCTAGGTCGTCCGCAACTGTCGCCGCGATAACCGGTCGGCGGCAGGACGGCGCGATGGCTGCCTTTGATCTTCGATTCCTGTAACGTGACCCGCGTGCGCAGCTTCGTTCATTCATTCTACGCCATGGCGTCCGACTGCACGGTTCACCTGCAAGCGCGGGCGGACGAGGATTTGCCGGCGATCGCGGCAGCCGCGGAAGATGAGGTTCGGCGTATCGAGTGGCGTTATTCCCGTTATCGCGACGACAGCGTGTTGGCCCGGATCAATCGCGTTGCGACGGCGGGCGGTTCGATTTCAATCGACGACGAGACGGCCGGATTGATCGATTATGCTTTTGCCTGCTTTCGCCAAAGCGGCGGGCAATTCGATATCTCGTCCGGTCTGTTGCGGGCGGCCTGGGACTTTTCGCAACAGCGTTTGCCGGATCAGATGGCAATCAACCGGTTGTTGCCGCGGATCGGGCTCGGCAAGGTAGGATGGGCGGAAAGCCGCTTGAGTTTCACACAGGCCGGCATGGAGCTCGACTTCGGCGGTATCGGCAAGGAATACGCCGCCGATCGCGCCGCGGAGGTTTGCCTCGGCCACGGTGCGGGTCACGGTTTTGTCGATCTCGGTGGCGATATTCGCGTCATCGGCCCGCAGGTCGACGGTGAACCTTGGCGCATCGGCATTCGCGATCCGCGGCAAGCGAACTTGTCGGTGGCCACGATCGAACTGCACGGCGGCGCTCTCGCCACCAGTGGCGACTACGAGCGGTTCATCGACGTCGACGGCCGCCGCTATTGTCACATTCTCGATCCGACAACCGGATGGCCGGCGCATGGCTTGTCATCGGTCACCGTCCTCGCCGACCGCTGCCTGATTGCCGGGACCATGTCGACGATCGCGATGCTGAAAGGCCGAGCCGGGCCCGGTTGGCTTCAACAACTCGGGCTTCGGCATATCGCAGTCGACGACAAAGGAGGCTATGCCGGCACCGAACCGATCGACCGTCAGGCCGTGTAATCGAACAATGCGCCGGGGCTGGCATTCGGGGCGACCGACGTCGGATCGATCTGGTTGAGCGATTGCAGGCTCGACTGTAACGAACTCGACGGCGATGACGCGCTGGCGGTCGAGGAGGCTGACGGCTCGGCGCGCAGCGATACCATTAGTTTCGACATTGTCGAGACGAAGTCCGATTTCGAAACGCTGCCGGTGCCGCTCGGATCGAGCGCGGCGTAAATCGCGTCGGCGCCCTGCTGCTGGAAGACCGCTGGCGGGTTGTTGCTCTGAAAGGCCTGCTGGAATTGCTGTTCGGAGATGCTGCCCGAACCGTTCGTGTCGATCGAATCGAACAGGTTGGACATTTTCTGCTGCGGCGCCATGCCGGTGCTTGCGCCCGACATGGCGTGCATCGCGCTGCTGCTGCCGATACCGGATATATCCATGCTCATGATGGTCTGCCTGCCATTCATTGGGTCGCCACCCTGCGACCAAATGTGGCACCGACGATTTAATTATTTGATAACCATAAATTACGCGAGGCTGTTGCCATATTCACCCAATTCGCGAGTGAATTAAAGCGTGGCCATGTTCCGGTCGATGGTTGCCGAGACCCGCAAGGTTGGCAGCCCCATTTGCATCTTCATCAATTCGCGACTTTCGAAAGCGCCATCGATGCAAATGAATTCAAACGACGCGAGAATGCGGTCGACGCTGTCGCCCTGGCTGGCGAATGGCAACAGCAATCGCTCGAATTGGACGGTTCGCCCAGTGCGGTCGACGATGTCGTGGATCGTATAGACGGGGCAGCCCTCGGCGATGACCTGATAATAAGCGATCAATGAATTCGAGCAGCGGTTCGATAGAACGTCATCGAGATAGCGACCGCGGCAGTCGCTGGAGCCATAGACGGTTCCGATCATCGCGCCGTGGAAGCCAATTCGGAAGCGCGGGTTGTCCAGTGGCGTCTTGCCGGGCTCGACTTCGAGCAGGCTCAGGCCGGCCGATAGCCGCACGAGTTCCTCAGCTTCCACGGATTGCCAGAGCGGCACATCCCGGCCTTTCAAGCACCGCTTCCAGAATTTAAGTAACCAACGCTGACTGATCGCCCGGATCATGTCCGGGCGTCCGACCGTAAATTGCATCGAAAAGCGCCCCCGCTCAGCAGTATCGTCAGCAATTCCGATTTTTCATTGTATATGTCAACTCGTCATTGGCGATGACGGGATTTTGATCGGAAACTGCTTCGTGCCGTCCCGCATTCCGGGCCTTGTTGTTGCGATTGGCGTTGTCAGTTCCATTGGCCGTGCACCGAAGCGGATGAGAACTATCGCGGCCACGGAGCTGGCCCGGAACTATCGAAACGCCGGCAAGACCTCATTGCCGAACAGAGCGATCGAATGCGCCGCGTCGTCGAAGGGCATGTCGCCAAACAGCATCTGACACAGCACATAATTGACGCCCGATTCCTGCTCAAGCCGCGCGATGTAATCCCTCACGGTCGACGGTGAGCCGGCGACACCATGGCCGATGGCTTCGAGATCCTTGAACTCGTCTGGATAGATCGCCGACAGTGTGAAGGGCACGCCTGCGCGCCGCCAGATGAAATCCATCGCCTTTCGCCAGCGCGGATAAGCCTGGCGCGCGACGGTTTGGGCGCGAGCGTCGCTGTCGGCGACAACGATATGCCGGGTGATGCCGATATGCGGCAACGCGGCCATGTCGCGTCCAAGGATCGTCCATTCCTGACGATAGCGGTCGGCGATCGCGCGCGCCCTGTCCGCCGGGCCAAGCGAGACGACATTGATGGCGCGCGGCGCCGCCCAGGCCACCGCCTCCGGATTGGGTGCGCCGTACCATAAAGGCGGGTGCGGTTGCTGCACTGGCTTGGCCTGAACGACGAAGTCCTTGTAGTTATAAAACCGCCCGTCGAAATCGAGCACGTCGCTGTCGAAGGCTTTCATCAGCACGGCGAAGGCCTCGTGATACATCGCCGGCGCATCGGTGGGATCGATCCCATAACGCTGGTGTTCGAGCAGTGCGCCGCCACGGCCGATGCCGACCATGAAGCGGCCGCCGCTGAGATGGTCGAGCATGCAGATTTCTTCGTAGAGCCGCAGCGGGTGATAAAGCGGCAGCACGTAGACCAGCGGTCCGAGCCGGATGCTGCGGGTGCGTTGAATGGCGGCGGCCAGAAACAGGCTCGGGCTCGACGCCATGCCGAGCGGCGTCGAATGGTGCTCGGCCAGATGATAGCCGGCAAAGCCGGCTTGCTCGATGAGCTCGATCAACCGCAGCCGGTCGGCCAGGAAATTGCCCAACGGTGAACCGTCGGAATCGAGGTGATCGAAAACGCCAAAGCGCAGCACGTCGGACCTCCGAAATATGAAACAGGCGAGAGAAGCCGGCGATACGGGGCGGGTGACGACGCCCGAAAATGCCGTTAGCCTAGTGGGCAAGCCGTCATTGAACCGAACGGCTATTGGGAGGGATAAGATGAAACACTCATCCTTGCGAAAAACAGGCTCGTTGAAAACCCCGCTGATCCTTGCTGCGGCCATCCTGGCCGCCGGCGCGTTGACCATGACCTCTCCATCCTCCGCTCAGGCCGAGGGCACCGTCAAGATCGGTTTGATCATGGCCTATTCCGGCCAGTTCGCCGACACCGCGGCGCAAATGGATAATGCAATCAAGCTCTATATCAAGGAGCATGGTGCGACGGTCGCCGGCAAGAAGATCGAGCTCATTCGTAAAGACACCGGCGGCCCCAATCCCGATGTCGCCAAGCGGTTGGCGCAGGAACTGATCGTGCGCGACAAGGTCGACATTCTCGCCGGCTTCACCTTGACGCCGGAAGCCTTCGGCGCCGCCGATGTGTCGGCGGAAGCCAAGAAGTTCATGGTGGTGATGAATGCGGCAACCTCCGCCATCACGCTGAAGTCGCCTTATGTCACGCGTACGTCGCTGATTATTCCCCAGCTCGAATATCCGTTCGGCAAGTGGGCTTATGCGCATGGCTTGCACAAGATCTACACCATGGTCTCGAACTATGGGCCCGGCATCGACGCCGAGACCTGGTTCACCAAGGGCTTCAAGGAAGCCGGCGGCGAGATCGTCGGCTCGGTGCGCATGCCGGTCGCCAATCCCGACTTCTCGGCTTTCGTGCAACGGGCCAAGGATATCAATCCGGACGCCGTGTTCATCTTTATCCCCGGTGGTGCGCAGCCGATCGCGATCACCAAGGCGTTCAAGGAGCGCGGCTTCCCGGCCGACAAGATTCTCGGCCAGGGTGAAATCACCATGGACGACAATGCGCTCAAGAGCATGGGCGACACCGCCGTCGGCATCCGCACGGTGTTTCACTATGGCTGGGAGCATAAGTCGAAAATGAACGAGGCTTTCGTCAAGGCCTATCAGGCCGAGTTCAAGCGGCATCCCGATGTGTTCTCGATCGGCGGTTGGGACGGCATGCACCTGATTTATGCCGCGTTGAAAAAGACCAAGGGCAAAGCGGATGGCGATTCGCTGATCGCCGCGGCCAAGGGGATGGCCTGGGAAAGTCCGCGTGGCCCGATCTCGATTGATCCGCAGACCCGCGACATCGTCCAGACAGTTTATATCCGCAAGGTCGAGAAGGTCGGCGGCGTGAACCAGAATGTCGAGATCGACAAGATCGCGGCGGTCAAGGACCCGGCGAAGATGAAATAGCCGGGACATGGGATCGTTGCGGGGAGGGCTGCGGCGGCTCTCCCCGTGACAGTCCGGCGACAATATCGTGACGCCGGGGGGTGGGCGTCCCCTCGCGTGCCGGGCAGGGGCGGCCTATTGTGGCGGGGTCCGATTCGAGCGAAGAAGCGCTATAAGCCGAACACGCCGAACAAACCGAGTAAGAAGACGTCATGGAAGCGCTCAATTTGCCCCGTCCGACGTGGATGACCGAAGACCTTGTCATGCTCGAGGAGCAGGCGAGGCGTTTTATCGCCGCCGAATTCACCCCGCAGGTCGATCGCTGGCAGGAAGCCGGCATGTACGAGCGCGAGGTCTGGACCAAGGCCGGCAGCGCCGGTCTTTTGTGTGCTGCGATACCGGAGGAATATGGTGGCGCCGGCGGCAGCTTCGCGCATGAGGCGGTGATCAATCGCGAAATCTCGCTCGGCGGCTTCGACAGTTTCGGTGCGCCGCTGCATTCCGGCATCGTCGCGCCCTATATCCTGCATTACGGCACCGAAGAGCAGAAGCGACGCTGGCTGCCGAAGCTCGCGACCGGCGAACTGGTCGGCGCGATCGCCATGACCGAGCCCGGTACCGGCTCCGACTTGCAAGGCGTTCGCACCAAGGCCGAGAAGTCCGGCAACGGCTATGTGCTCAATGGCGCCAAGACCTTCATCACCAACGGTCAGCACGCCAATCTGATTATCGTCGTCGCCAAGACCGATCCGAAAGCCGGCGCCAAGGGCGTATCGCTGCTGGTGGTCGAAACCGACGAAGCGCCCGGTTTCCGCCGTGGCCGCAAGCTCAAGAAGCTCGGCTTTGACGCCGCCGACACTTCGGAATTATTTTTCGACGACGTCAGGTTGCCGGCCGAAAGTCTGCTCGGCACCGAGGAAGGCCAGGGCTTCTATCAGCTGATGAAGGAATTGCCGCAGGAGCGGCTCCTGGTTGCCGGTCACGCGGTCTTCATGATGGAACGCGCGCTCGCGCTGACCGTTGACTACGTCAAGCAGCGAGAAGCCTTCGGCAAGAAAATCATCGAATTCCAGAACACCCAGTTCGAACTCGCCGATTGCAAGACCGAGGTCACCGTCGCCAAGGTGTTCCACGACTACTGCCTTGGCCTGCATATCGAAGGGAAGCTTGACGCCGTGACCGCCTCGATGGCGAAACTCAAGCTGACCGAGACGCAAGGAAAAGTGATCGACCGTTGCCTGCAATTGTTCGGCGGTTATGGCTTTATGGACGAATATCCGATTTCGCGTCTCTATCGCGACGCGCGGGTATTGCGGATCTATGCCGGAACCAACGAGATCATGAAGCTGTTGATCGCCCGGAGTTTGTAAACTGTTGGCGTCATCCCGGGCGCCGAGCGAAGCGAAGGCGGGCCGGGAGCCAGCATTCCCGGTGGCAGCGATGCGGAAAGATAGCGGTTACCGGGTCCCTGACTTCGCGGGGACGACGCCGAAAGGTTGGAGAGCCTTATGCCAGACGCGTACATCTTCGACACCGTGCGGACGCCGCGCGGGCGCGGCAAGGCCGACGGCGCGTTGCATGAGGTGACCGCGCTCAATCTGGCGGCGCAGACGCTCAGTGCGATCCGTGATCGCAACGGGCTCGACACGGCCCAGCTTGACGATGTGGTGATGGGTTGCGTCGATCCGGTCGGTGAGGCCGGCGGCGACATTGCCCGCGCCGCCGCACTGGTCGCCGGCTTTGGCGACAGTGTACCCGGCATCCAGATCAACCGTTTTTGCGCGTCGGGCCTCGATGCGGTGAATTTTGCCGCCGCCGAGGTGATGTCCGGCCAGCATGAGCTGACGGTGGGCGGCGGCGTCGAATCGATGAGCCGGGTCGGCATCGGCGCCTCGGGCGGCGCCTGGCCGGTCGATCCGACCATCGCGGTCGAGACCTATTTCCTGCCGCAGGGCATTTCCGCCGATTTGATCGCGACCAAATATGGCTTTTCGCGCGATGATGTCGATGCCTATGCGGTCGAGAGCCAGAAGCGGGCGGCGAAGTCCTGGGAGGCCGGCTATTTCAAGAATTCGGTGATGACGGTCAGGGATGTCAACGGCCTGACCATCCTCGACAAGGATGAGCACATGCGGCCGGGGACGACGATGCAGTCGCTGGCCTCGTTGCAGCCGTCATTCGTGCAGATGGGCGAGTTGGCCGGGTTCGACTCGGTGGCGATCCAGCGCTATCCCGAACTGGAAGCCATCAATCACGTCCACCACGCCGGCAATTCCTCCGGCATCGTCGATGGCGCGGCCGCCGTGTTGATCGGCAGCAAAGAAGCCGGCGAGCGCGCCGGCTTGAAGCCGCGCGCCCGCATCAAGGCTTTTGCCAATATCGGCTCGGAGCCGGCGATCATGCTGACCGGCCCGGTCGATGTGACCGAGAAGGTGCTGCGCAAGGCCGGCATGGCGCTGTCCGATATCGATCTGTTCGAATTGAACGAAGCCTTCGCCTCGGTCGTGCTGCGCTATATGCAGGCCTTCGACATTCCGCATGACAAGATCAACGTCAACGGCGGAGCCATCGCCATGGGGCATCCGCTCGGCGCGACCGGTGCGATGATTCTCGGCACCGTCCTCGACGAACTGGAGCGTACCGGGAAATCGACGGCCTTGGTCACGCTGTGTATTGGCGCCGGCATGGGGACGGCCACGATTATCGAACGAGTTTGAGGAAAACAGAACAACCCATGCCCAAGATCGATATCGCTTCCGTACCGCTTGAAACCGCGACCCGTTACCCAAAGCCGTTCGATCAGGCGGTCGAAGGCCGTGTGCGTCAGCGGATCGGCAATGCCATCGGCCTCGACCAGTTTGGCGTCAACATCTGTCGACTGCCGCCGGGCGTGGCGTCGTCGCAGCGCCATTGGCACAATAATGAAGACGAGTTTGTCTACATTCTCGATGGCGAGGTCGTTTTGATCGAGAACGATGGCGAAATCGTTCTCAAGGCGGGTGAGGCAGCCGGATGGAAAGCCGGCGCGCCGAACGGTCATTGTCTGGTCAACCGCTCGGACCGGGAAGTGGTGATTCTTGAAGTCGGAAGCCGCGCTCCGACCGAAAATGCGATCTATGCCGATATCGATATGCAGGTGGTTCGGGACGGAAAGGTCTCGCGCTATCTGCGCAAAGACGGGACGCCGTATTGATGCTCTTTGCCCGTCACCCTGAGGGGGCCGCCTGGGGCGGCCCTCGAAGGGCGACGACCCGTGTCTGACCGATAAAGGCCGTTCATCCTTCGAGGCTTGCCCTTCGGGCTCGCACCTCGGGATGACGGGTCGAAACAAGGAGTGGCGCCATGATCAACTTCAAGCTCGACATCGACGCCGACGGCATCGCGCTCATTACCTGGGACATGCCGGACCGTTCGATGAACGTCATCACGATGGCGGTGATTTCGGAGCTGGGTGCGCTGGTCGACCAGATAGCGGCCGATGAAGCGATCAAGGGCGCGGTGATTACATCGGGCAAGGACAGTTTCTGCGGCGGCGCCGATCTGACGATGCTCGAAGGCATGAGCGCGGTCTACGCCGACAAGATCAAGGCCGCAGGCGAAGAAGCCGCCGCCGCTTACGTGTTTGAAGAAAGCCGCAAGCTGTCGCAGCTCTATCGTCGCATCGAAAAGGGCGGCAGCGACAGGAGCGCGAAGGAACGGGAGGCCAAGCCGGGCAAGCCGTTCGTTTGCGCCCTCAACGGAACGGCGATGGGCGGCGGATTAGAACTGGCGCTGGCCTGTCATCATCGTATCGCCGCCGATAATCCCAAGACCCGGCTCGGGCTGCCGGAGATCAAGATCGGCCTGTTCCCCGGCGCCGGCGGCACCCAGCGTATCGCGCGGATGATGCAGCCGGCCGACGCGCTGCAATTTCTGCTCAAGGGCGAGCAACTGAAAGTCGATCGCGCCAAGGCGATGAAGCTGGTCGACAATGTCGTGCCGCAGGCCGATCTGGTGCAAGCCGCCAAGGACTGGATCAAGGCCGGCGGCAAACCGTTTGCGCCGTGGGATGTGAAAGGCTTCAAGTATCCGGGCGGACTGGTCTATTCCAAGGCCGGCATGATGACCTTCCCGGCGGCCAATGCGATTTATCGGCGCGAGACCTACGACAATTATCCGGCGGCGCGCGCCATCATGCAGGTCGTTTATGAAGGCCTTCAACTCAACATCGATACGGCGCTGCGGGTCGAGTCGCGGTGGTTCGCCAGGATCCTGCGCTCGCCTCAGGCGGCGGCGATGATCCGTACGCTATTCGTTTCGAAGCAAGATTTGGAAAAGGGCGCGCGCCGGCCGGCCGCCGTGCCGCCGTCTCATTTAAAGAAGGTCGGCATTGTCGGTGCCGGCTTTATGGGCGCTGGCATTGCGCAGGTTACGGCGGCCGCCGGTATCGATGTCGTCCTGATCGATCGCGATCAGGAGGCGGCCGACAAGGGCAAGGCCGGGCTGCACAAATCATTGTCCGACCGCGTGATGAAAGGCCGGATGAAGGGCGCCGAGCGTGACGCCTTGCTGGACAAGATCACGCCGACCGCGGATTACGGCGCGCTCAGGGATTGCGGTTTGATCGTCGAAGCGGTGTTCGAGGATCGCAAGGTCAAGTCCGATGTCATCGCGAAAATCCAGGCGGTGATTTCCGATACCGCGATTTTCGCGTCGAACACCTCGACTTTGCCGATCACGTCGCTGGCCGCCGAATTCAAGGAGCCGGAGCGCTTTATCGGCATTCATTTCTTTTCGCCGGTAGCGATCATGATGCTGACCGAGGTCATCCTCGGCAAGGAGACCGGCGACAAGGCTTTGGCGGTGGCGCTCGATTATATCCGCGCCATCCGCAAGACGCCGATCGTCGTCAACGATTCGCGCGGTTTCTACGCCAATCGCTGCGTGCTCAATTATATCCGCGAAGGCCACCTGATGTTGCAGGAAGGCATTCCGGCGGCGATGATCGAGAACACCGCCCGCATGGCCGGGATGCCGGTCGGCCCGCTGTCGCTCAACGATGAAACCGCGCTCGACCTCGGTCTTAAAATCGTGCGCGCCACCGAGGCCGATGTCGGGCCCGAGGCGGTCGATCCCGGCATGAAAAAGCTTCTGGAAGAGATGGTCGAAAAGCTCGGCCGGTTCGGTCGCAAGAACGGCAAGGGTTTTTATGATTACCTGCCGGGTCAGCCGAAGAAGTTGTGGCCGGGGCTTGCCGACCTGTTGCCGAAGAAGCTGACGCGCCATGAGATCGAGGCGCTCGATGTTGAGGAGTTGAAACAGCGTTTTCTCGTGACGCAATCGGTCGAGGCGGCGCGGACCTTCGAGGAGCACGTCGTAACCGATATCCGCGAGGCCGATGTCGGGTCGATCCTCGGCTTCGGCTTTGCGCCTTTTACCGGCGGCACGCTGTCCTACATCGACATGATGGGGACCAAGGCATTCGTCGCGCTGTGCCAGAAGCTGGCGGCGAAGTACGGAGAACGCTTCGCGCCGCCCAAGCTGCTGATCGAGATGGCCAGGACCGACGACAGCTTCTATGCGCGCTTCGCGCCGGCCAAAAAGGCCGCCTGAGGCCCAAGCCAGCGGTGGCGGCCGGCCTTGACCTGGATCAAGTCGGGCGGCCGCGCCGCCTGACATAATGCCCCGTCTCGAAAAGGCTGGGCTTCCATGCAAATCCTCGACATCATCATGTGGCCGCTGCGCGCGCTTGGCGCGGAAATCGCCGCCCATCGCCGTTTGGGGGAATTCTCCTGCAGCGATTGCGAATGCTATAATTCGTGTGGCCTGCCGCCGAGCGAACAATGCACCCGGCGTCAATCCTACATCGCCCGTTATGGCAACCGGCCGCAGCGGCGCATCGACAATACGGCGATGTTCTAGCCGGACGGTCCGGACCGGCGGCTTACATCACGATCGTCAGACGCTTCGCGGCCCGGGTGATGCCGGTGTAAAGCCAGCGCGCCCGGCTGTCCTGAAAGGCGAAGCTTTCGTCGAACAGCACGACATCGTCCCATTGCGAGCCCTGCGACTTGTGCACGGTCAGCACATAGCCGTAGTCGAACTCGTCATAAGGTTTGCGGCGCTGCCAGTCGATCTGCTCGATGCCGCCGGTGAAGCATTCCGAGCGTACCGAGACCTTGACGCCACGGGTGGCGGTTTCGTCGTCGGGCAATAGCCGCAACGAGATGATGCCGGTCTTGCGGGCGCCGCGTTCCTTGACCGACCACAGCCCGCCGTTGAACAGCCCTTTCTTGCGGTTGTTGCGCAGGCAGACCAGCTTGTCGCCGGCTTCCGGCATGGTGTCGACGAAGCCGCGCCGTTGCCGCATCCGCTGGTTATAGGCGCGCCGGGTGTTGTTGCGGCCGACCAGCACCTGGTCGGCGTCGAGCACGCGCTGCGGATCGAGGTCGGCCTTGGCCACCACTTCGCTGTCGCCATAGCTGCCGGGTTCGAGATAGTCGCCGGCACGAATGTCCATCGACAGCCGTACGATCGGATTGTCGCGCGCCTGACGATGCACTTCGGTCAGCATCGCGTCCGGTTCCTGCTCGGTGAAAAAACCGCCGCCCTGGATCGGTGGCAATTGTGCCGGGTCGCCGAGCACCAGCAACGGCACACCGAATGACAGCAGGTCGCGGCCGAGTTCGGCGTCGACCATCGAGCATTCGTCGATGATGATCAGTTCGGCTTTCGAGGCCGGCGCTTCGTCCCACAGGTCGAAACTCGGGATTTCCTCGCCGCTCTCGCGGGCCCGATAGATCAGCGAGTGGATGGTGGTCGCGCCGCGGCAGCCTTTGCCGCGCATCACCGAGGCCGCCTTGCCGGTAAAGGCCGCAAATTTGACCTCACCGTCGACGGTGTCGGCGATGTGGGTGGCCAAAGTGGTCTTGCCGGTGCCGGCATAGCCGAATAGCCGAAACACCGGCGGGGTGTTGCCGGTGCCCGGCTTGGCCTTCAGCCAGTCCGAGACCGCCAGCAAAGCGTCGTCCTGATGGGGGGTAAATTCCATGGCGCACCAATAACGCATCTGGGAAAATCGCCAAAGAACAAAATATGAACCTATGCGAGTATCGACGTTGTCCACTGTCGCGGCCGCGCAAGGCTGAGCCGCGGTCGGCCGGCGGCTTTCCCGGTTTGCGGCATTGACCCTGAAACCGGCGCTTTATCAGATACTTGTGGCGTCACCTCATTGTCATAAAGCGTCGATAAGTGTGCTCGCCGCATCGGTGCGGGGGGGGGAGATTTGGCAATGAGCGATCGCGTCCATAACGTCCTGTTTTTGTGCACGGGCAATTCGGCTCGCTCGATCATGGCCGAGGCGATCCTCAACGGTCTCGGCAAAGGTCAATTCAAGGCCTATAGCGCCGGTACCGACCCGGCAGGCGCGGTCAATCCGCACGCGATCAATATCCTGCGCGCTTGCGGCTATGACGTTTCCAGCTTGCGCAGCAAGAATTGGCAGGAATTCGCTGGCTCGGCCGGGGCGACGGACGTGCCCGAACTCGATCTCATCATTACCGTGTGCGACGAGGCTGCCGGTGAAAGCTGCCCGATCTGGCCGGGTGAGCCGATGACCGTGCATTGGGGCATCGCCGATCCGGCCAAGGCCACCGGGAGCGAGGCCGAGATCGCCGCGGCTTTCGATGAGGCCTACGGTCAGCTCAAGCGCCGCATCGATCTGTTGCTGGCGCTGCCGATCGCCAAGCTCGACCGTCTGGTGCTGTCAGCCAAACTCAAGGACATTGGCCGTAGCGAAGGCGCCACCGAGATGGCGAAAGCCGGCTGACGGCTGTTGCCGGATCGCGATCCCGAGCCCAAATCCGCCGTCGGCCCGATCACGAAGTCTTGACATGGCGACAATGGGGACCGTCGTGGGCGCATGACGGCCTGCCGGTCGGCCGCATTGCCCTTTTCGTCGCCACATGTTTAAGGTCGCGGCCAATGCGCGCATGATCCCGGAAACCGGCCAACGGTTTGCGGTCCCATCATGCGCATTTCGTTTGCGCCGGACCTTCATGCATGGCTCGTGACCAGATCGATATGACCCCGATAGAGACGCGCGACGAACTCGTCGCCTGGCTCGAAGCAGGTTGCAAGCCGCGTTCGCAGTTTCGCGCCGGCACCGAACACGAAAAATTCGTCTTTACGCTCGATGGCCATCGCCCGGTGCCCTATGCCGGTCGGCAGAGCATCCGTGCGCTGCTCGACGGTATGAATGGTCTGCTCGGCTGGGAGCCGATCATGGAAGGCGAGAACATCATCGGCATGTTCGACGTGACCCATGGCGGCGCGATTTCGCTAGAACCCGGTGGTCAGTTCGAATTGTCCGGCGCGCCGGTCGAAACCGTGCATCAGACCTGTTCAGAACTGATGGCGCATCTGGCGCAGGTGCGCGAGGTGGCAAAGCCCCTCGGTCTCGGCTTCCTTGGCCTCGGCATGACGCCGAACTGGTCGCGCGCCGACATGCCGGTGATGCCGAAAGGCCGCTACAAGATCATGACCGCCTATATGCCGAAGGTCGGTACGCGCGGCCTCGACATGATGTATCGCACCTGCACCGTGCAATCGAACCTCGACTTCTCGACCGAAGCCGACATGGTTCAAAAGTTGCGGGTCTCGCTGGCCTTGCAGCCGGTGGCGACGGCGCTCTTTGCCAATTCGCCGTTCACCGAGGGCAAGCCGAATGGTCTGCTGTCGGCGCGTTCGGAAATCTGGCGCGACACCGATAACGACCGTGCCGGCATGCTGCCTTTTGCCTTCGAAGACGGCATGGGCTTCGAACGCTATGTCGATTATGCGCTCGGCGTGCCGATGTATTTCATCAAGCGCGGCGACAGCTACATTGACGTCTCGGGCAAGTCGTTCAAGGATTTCTTCGCCGGCAAGCTCGACGTGATGCCGGGCGAACGGCCGACCATTTCCGACTGGGCCAATCATCTGTCGACGATTTTCCCCGAGGTGCGGCTCAAGCGTTATCTGGAAATGCGCGGCGCCGACGCCGGACCGTGGCGCCGGTTGCCGGCGCTGACGGCATATTGGGTCGGTCTGTTGTACGACCAGGATGCGCTCGACGCTTGTTGGGACATGGTCAAGGACTGGACCGCGCAAGAGCGCCAGAAGTTGCGCGACGACGTGCCGGGGCTTGGCTTCAAGGCGGAAATTCGCGGCCGTAACGTGTTGACGCTGGCCCAGGAGACGCTGCGCTTTGCCGCGCGTGGTCTGGCCCGGCGCAAATTCCTTGATCGCAATGGTCGTGATGAAACCCGTTATCTGCGCCCGCTCGAGGAGAGCATCGCGCGTGGCATTACCCCGGCGGAAGAGCTCCTGGAGAAATTCCACGGCGAATGGGGCGGCTCGGTCGAACCGATCTTTGATGAGTATGCGTATTAACGCATGAGATTGTGCGATGGCGAAGGGTACGCCCGCGACGCTTGCTCTGGAAAAGGCCGGCGTTGCGTTCAAACTGCATGAATACGATTATGACCCCAATGCCGAGCGGATCGGCATGCAGGCGGCCGAAGCGCTCGGCATCGATCCGGCGCGTTTGCTGAAAACGCTGATGGCGAAAGCCGGCAACGAGGTGGTTTGTGTGCTGGCGCCATCCGACCGCGAAGTGAACCTGAAGAAGCTCGCCGCTGTCGCCGATGCCAAGAGCGCCGCCATGCTCGGCGCGGCGGAAGCCGAGCGCATCACCGGTTATCACGTCGGTGGTATCTCGCCATTCGGTCAGAAGAAACGCGCGCGGGTGTTCATCGACGATTCGGTCTTGGCGTTTCCGCTCATCGTCTGCAACGGCGGGCGGCGGGGCCTGCAAGTCGAACTCGCGCCCGCCGATCTGGTGCGGACGTTGGGCGCGACCGCGGCGGCGATTTGCTGATCAGCGATACCAAAGCGAGATAAATGGCACGTAGCTGACGATGCCGAGCACCACGAACATGGTGAGCAGGAACCACTTGCCGTAGAACAGCACGTCTTGCACCTTGAGGCCGGTGACCGAACACACCGTCAACAACACAGAGGCGACCGGCGGCGTTTGCTGGCCGATGCCGAGGTTGAGTGTGACGATGATGCCGAAGTGAATCGGGTCGATGCCGGCGGCGACGGCGACCGGAAAAATCAGCGGCACGACAACAATAATAGCAGCAGCGGCATGCAGGAACATGCCGAGCAGCAGCAGAAACAGGTTGATCAGCAGAAGCAGCAGCCACGGCGAATGGGCGAAGCCGCCGAGCCCGGCGGCGATTTTTTGCGGCACCTGCTCGTTGGCCAGGTACTGTCCCAGGACCGCCGAGCCGGCGATGATCATCATCACCACCGCGGTCTGGCGCGCGGTGTCGATCAGGATGCGGTAGAGCTTGCCGAAGGTGAGGTCGCGCGACAGCGCGAAGCCGAACACCAGCGCGATGGCGACGCCGATGCCGGCGGCCTCGGTCGGCGTATAGACGCCGATAATGATGCCGCCGACCACCAGCACCGGCACCAGCAGCGGCACGGTGGCCGCGACGAAGGTCCGGCCAACGGCGGCGATCGCGAAATGGTCGTCGACCGGGTAGCCTTCCTTGCGCGCGAACAGCCAGTTGGTGACCATGAAGGCGCCGCCCAGCAGCAGGCCGGGCACGATGCCGGCGATGAACAGGTCCTTGATCGAGGTGTTGGTGGTGACGCCGTAGAGCACCATCGGGATCGACGGCGGGATGACGATGCCGAGAGTCGCCGCGGCCGAGGTGATGGCGGCGGCGTATTTGCGCGGATAGCCACGGCGCTCCATCTGCGGTACGAACATCTTCGACAGCACCGCGGCGTCGGCGACCGCCGAACCGCTCATCTCGGCCATGAACATGTTGGTCAGCACGTTAACGTGGCCGAGGCCGCCGCGCATCCAGCCGACCAACGACATCGCGAAGTTGACGATCCGTTCCGAAATGCTGGTCGCGCCCATCAGTTCGCCCATCAGGATGAACAGGGGGATCGCCAGCAGCACCAGTGAATTGGTGCTGGAGAACATCTCGATCGGCAGCATCATCAGGTCGACGCCCTGGATCGCCATCGCGATCGCGGCGGTGATCATCAGCGCGAAGGCGACCGGCATGCCGATGCAGATCAGCGCCAGCAGTGCGAGAATGACGGTCCAGGCCATGGTTTTAACTCCGCCAGCGGCTGACGAGCCGGACGGCCAGCGCCAGCATCATCAGTCCGGCCGAAATTGGAACGACAATCATGAACCAGCCCTTGGCCAGCTCGAGTGTTTCGAGTTCGGTGCCGCCGACGACGTCGATCATGCGGATCGACAGCACCAGCAGCAGGCCGAGAAAGCCGATCACGATCAGGTCGCTGAGGCTGCGCAACAGCAACTGGACGCGCCGTGGCGACATCTCGACCAGCATGTCGAAGGCGATGTGGCCGTCGTCGCGGGTGGCGAGATAGGCGCCGAGAAAGCCGATGCAGACCAGCAGGAAGCCAGGGATCTCATTGGCCCAGACGATGCCGGACGACAGCACATAGCGGTAGAAGACGTTGAGACAGACAATGACCGCGTTGAACGCGACCAGCGCCGCGACAACGCCGCCTACCGTTCGATCGACCAGCTTGAGCATGGCGTCTGACCTTAAACCGGATGGGATGCGAGGGAGCGATCGGTCACCGCTCATTCCCGGTTAGTCGGGAACGAGCGGCGGCCATATTCATGGGCCGGCAAAGCCGCGGCCCCGCGCGGCCTAGCGGACGGCGTTGATCAGCTTGATCCAGTCGTCGCCCTGCGATTTGACGTAGCTGTCATAGGTCGCCTGCGTCGCCTTGCGGAAAGCCGGCAGATCGACATCGTTGACCTCGACCTTGCCCTTCATGGTGGCGAGATATTTGTCCTCGAGCGCGGCGGCTTCGTCATAGGTCGCGGCGGTGATCGCGGCGCCGGCCTCGCGGAATGCTTTCTGTTCTTCCGGCGTCAGGCTGGAGAAAAACGCCTTCGACGCGATCAGGAACGACGGCGTGTAAACGTGGTTGGTGAGCGACAGGTGCTTCTGCACTTCGTAGAGCTTGGATTCGTAGAAACCGTAGATGCCGGATTCGGCGCCGTCGACGACGCCGGTCTGCATGGCGGTGAAGGTCTCGGCCCATGACACCTTGGCCGGCGTGGCGCCGAGATCGGCGAACACCTGCTGACGGAATTTGCCGCCGGCGACGCGGATCTTCAGGCCCTTCATATCGGCCGGCTCCTTGATCGCGCGCACGCTGTTCATGACGTGACGGAAGCCGTTCTCGTAAATGCCGATTACGACGACGCCGGATTTGCTCTCCAGCCGCTCCGCCACCTGCTTGCCGAGCGGTCCCATCATCGCGCGCTTGACCTGGGCGCGGTCGGTAAACAGCCAAGGCAGGTCGAAGACGCCGAGTTTCTTGTCGAGCTTGAGCACGCCGGAGGCGACGTTGATCATCTCGATGCTGCCGAGGCGGGCATTGTCGATCAGCGCGTCTTCCTTGCCGAGCTGGCCGCCGGGGAACAGCTTGAAGACGAAGTGGCCGGGCAGCCGCTTTTCGATTTCGGCGGCGAACATCTGGCTCTGCGCGTGCAGCGGCGCCAGCGCGGAGACGTGGCTGGCGATGCGGACTTCACGCGGCGCGGCGGTGGCGGCGGTCGCGATGGCGAGCGACGCGGCGATGGCAAGCGCGAGATGGCGCGAGACGGTTTTCATGATGGCTTCCTCCAATGTTTGTTTTTGCGATTGAGTTGACGACAGGTTCAGCGGATTTCCACGCGGTAGCGGAAGCGGTCGGCGCGACCGCGCGAGCGACGCCATTCGAGCGGCTGCCGGTCGAAGCCGCGCGCCAGACGCTCGATGACGACGACGCTGGTGCCCGGCGCGATTTGCAGCAGCGCGGCGGCCGGCGCGTCGGCGGGTTCGACCGATAGCGTTTCCTCGGCTGCGGCGATCGATTGGCCGCACAGGCTTTCGTAGAGCGGATAGAGCAGGTCGCCGAACTGGTCGGGCGCGAGATCGGTGAGCGCGGCGAAGCGATCGGCCGGCAGCCAGATGTCCTCGGCCAGTATCGGTTCACCATTGATCAGCCGCAGACGCGACAGCCAGATCGTCGGGGCGGATGGCGCCAGGCCGAGTTGCGCCGCCGCTTGCGGAGACGCGGGCAGCAGCTTGCGATTCAGCACCCGGCCTTCCGGCAAGGCCCCGGTTTCGTCGCTGAAGCGGAAGAAGCGGAACAGCGAATTCGCGAATTCGGCGCGGCGGACGAAGGTGCCTTTGCCCTGGCGTTTCTCAAGCAAGCCCTCGGCGACCAGGGTCTCGATCGCCTTGCGCACCGTTCCGACCGCGAGGTCATGGGTGTCGGCGAGCGCCTGCTCCGGCGGAATCGCGGCGCCGGGCTTCCAGGTGCCGGTCGCGATCTGGGTCGCCAGAAGGTCGCGGAGCTGCTGATAGCGCGGCAGCCGGGCGTCTGAGGATGGCACCGAAAGGCTCAAGATAACAACCTTGTCCTATAGTCATATATATGACTATATAACTGCACGGTCTTTTTCTTGAGTCAATCCCCTTGGCCATCGACACGCACGCTCACGTCTTCACGCATCAATGCCGGCTCGCGGCGGAACGGCGTTACACACCGGATTACGAAGCGCCCTTGGCCGACTATCTGGCGATGCTCGGCGCCCAAGGCGCGGCGGCCGGCGTGCTGGTGCAGCCGAGTTTTCTCGGCACCGACAATCGTTATCTGCTGGAGTGCCTCGACCGTGCGCCCGGTCGCCTGCGCGGCATTGTCGTGGTCGAGCCGGGGATCGGCGTCGCCGAACTCGACGATATGACGCGCCGTGGCGTCGTCGGGCTGCGCCTGAACTGGGTTGCTGCCGCGTCCGGCTGGCGGCCCGGTGCGGCCGATGCGGTGCTGGTCGACAAGGCGGCGGCGCGCGGCTGGCAGGTGGAAGTTCAGGCGCGTGGTCCCGTTCTGGCCGGGACGCTGGCTTTTCTGATGCCACGGGTCGAGCGCATCGTGATCGATCATTTCGGTCTGCCGGCGTCGGCCGATCCCGCCGACGATCCGGGCTATGCCGCGCTGCTCGACGCCGCCGCTAGCGGCAGGGTCTGGGTCAAATTGTCGGCGCCTTACCGATTCGCCGGCGTCGACGCCAAAACGGTCGGCCGTCGACTCATGGCGAGCTTTGGCGCGGGGCGCTTGATGTGGGGCAGCGACTGGCCCTGGACCCAGCACGAAGCCGCGATGAATTTGACGCTGGCGCGCGAAGGGCCGCTGCCGGCGACGATGACGCCGGCAGACAAGGACGCCGTGCTCGACGGCACGGCGCGCCAGTTGTTCGGCTTTGACTGATCCCGACGTTTGGGGCGGCGGTTATTCCGCCGCCACCACGGCGTCCGACAGGTTGTCGAGCGATGAGACGATGTGCTCGGCCAGCGCATTGGTCAGACTTGAACTGCCGCGCGTATTACGCACCAGTCCGATCTGGCAACTCGGCAGATCGGGAAAGCCGTCCGACGCCGACAAGACACGCATGCCGGTACGCAAGCCGGATTCCGGCAACACCGACACCGCCAGACCTGCGAGCACGGCGGCGGCGACCGCGCCGGCATTCGAACTCGAATAGAGCATACGATAAGGCCGCGACACCGATTCGAGTTTCTCGACGGCGGCGCTGCGCCAGCTACAAGTCGGCCGGCCGAGCGCCAGCGGCAGCGGCTCCTCGGCATGGGTGGCGTGCCGGTTCGACGTCACCCATAGCAACCGCTCGCGCCGGAAGGTTTCCGACACGCGCTTGGTCTCGCAATTGGTGACGATCGCCAGATCGATCTCGTTGGCGTCGATGCGTTCCAGCAGATCGACCGAAGGCTCGCAGATTACGGTGAGTTCGACGCCCGGATAGGCGCGCGAGAACCGCGCCATGATCTCCGGCAGGTAACGGTCGGCGTAATCGTCCGGCACGCCGAGCCGGACCCGGCCGGAGAGCTCCGCATCCGAGAAGGCGGCGATGGTCTCGACATTGAGTTTGACGATGCGGCGGGCGTAATCGAGCAGGCGTTGGCCGTCGTCGGTCAGTTTCGAGGCGCGGCCGTCGCGCGAGAAGATCGGCCGCTCCAGCCGTTCCTCGAGCCGCTTCATCTGCATCGACACCGCCGACTGGGTCTTGTTCACGACCTCGGCCGCTTTGGTGAAGCTGCCGGTCTCGGCAATGGCGATGAAAGTCCGCAGCTGATCGACGTCGAGAAGCGCTGTCATGGCAGGCATCCGGATTTGGTTGTGCTCGGCGTTAATTTCATCACGCCTCAATTCTGCCTAGCGAAACAACATCTTGTTGTTCGGGCGCAGGATTTTTGGCGCGCCGTCGGGCGCGTTTTGCCACATTCATTAACATCATCGTTCTTCATCGATCAGATTAAAAACATTCGTTTCCCTAATCAATCCCCTTGCCGCATGTAGAGCGTGCTTCGCGGGACCGCGCCTGAAGCAGGGCGGCCGGAAGCCGGAGTTCAGGCGATTCGCGTCTGGTCCGTGATCGAAAATGGAGACTGACATGTCGACCGCCCCTTATCCCGTTTTGCCCATCGCCGCCGGTACCCTGGCTCGCGTGTTTGCTGCCGTTCTGGCTTCGGTCGTGTTGTCGTCGAAAGCTTTCGCTCGCGCCCTGCGCCATCGCCGTGAAGCCCAGGTTCTGGCCAGGCTCGACCGCCATATGCTGGCCGATATCGGGCTGACCCGGTCGGACGTGCAGGACGCCTTCTCGGCTCCGTTGTGGCAGGACCCGACCGCGCTGCTGCGTGAGCGGGCGATCGAGCGCCGCATGGGTCGCAGCTTGCAGCGTACGACTCGCTGGTCCGCGATCGACAGCGCCTTTCGGCAGCCGGCAACTGACCGGCCGTCGCGGCAGGCCATCTGACGCGGGCATGATCGCGGGAAGTGGGGATCGCTTTCCGGCAACGATCGTGACGCAAGCCAGATAACCAAACGGCCGACCCCTCTCATCGGCCGCCCGATCCGAGCCTCGCGAAATCCCCTCTCGCGTCCGGATCAAGCGCCCGCTGGCCCCACCGGCGGGCGCATTTTTTATGGCTGGCTTGCGGCTGCCTGATGCACCAGCGCGCGGCGATCCTTGACCACGCCAATGGTCGCGCCCAGACGATCGATGGTGGCAATCGGCTTGCCGGCCAGGACGCGATCGCAATGCATGTGCGTTGGCGCGATGAAGAACTCGGCCTTGTTCCAGTCGGCGGTCCATTGCAGCCGGGCATTGGCCACTTTCTCGAAAGGCAATCGCTCGCCGCAGACCGCGACCAGATAGCGGTGGCCGCTCGGGTGACCGGCGTCGAGCTTGTCGATATACGCTTCGAGATCCTCGACCGCTTCCGGCATGATGTTCACCCAATAATCGGTCACGTAGCGGCCGGTCGCGCCTTGCAAGCCGCCGACCAGCGGATTGTAGAACAGGTATTCATAAGGATGCAGGCGGATCAGCACGCTGGCATTCCAGATCAACGTGGCCGCCAACGCCGCCGCCGCTCCCCGCGCCAGCCAGGTTCCTTGCGTCTTTAACATCTTCAGCAGGTCGTCGAAGCCGATGCCGGCGAGCACCGCCAGCACCGGCACGACAAACAGGAAGTGCCGCAGGCCGGTAAAGGCCGGGCCGCGGTCGATGACTTCGCAGATGACCGGGAAGGCCGCGATGACGATCAGCAGCAGCGTTTCGGTTCGCCGATAAGGCATGGCCGGTTGCGCCGCATCTGGCCGTGCCGTGCCCGGCCGCGCGACCGCCAGCAGCGTCAGTGCCGCGCCGACCAGTATAGCGAGCGGCAGTTTCAACAATAAATAAGTCGGCACATACCAGCGCGGCACCTCGGCCATCTCGTAAATCCGGCCGGCGAGCAGTGTGTGGATCTGGTAATGGAATTCGCCGAAGTCGATCAGTCCGCGCACCGGATTGAGCAGCGATAGCGCCGACCACGGCCAGGCCGCGATCATGACCAGGTAACCGATCAGGAAGGCCGGGCTGAGCGCGATGACCGACTGGGCAAAGAAGTGCAACGCCTTGACGGCGTGGGGCTCGCCGCTGGCGGGTTTGCGCCAGTGCGGCATGTGGATCGCGATCGCCAGGCCGGCATAGCCGATCAGCAAAAGCCCGAGCACGCGGATGCCGAGCGCGGCGCCGAGCAGCAGGCCGAAGCCCATAACGTCGCGCCAGCGCGGTTTCGGCAGGTCGCGGCTCGCGCGCAGCAGGAAATAAACCGCCGTCATCATCGCCGCGGCGAAGGGAATGTCCTTGGTGTGGTTGAACATGCCGCCATACCACGGCCCGCTGATCGTCAGGGTGACCGCGGCGATGCAGCCGGCGCGCGATCCGGCCACCAGCCGTGCGGTGGCGAAAGTCGCCGCGATCCCGCCAATGCCGATGAACGCGCAGAGCAGATGCCGGATCGTATAAGGCTCGATCATCGGCAATGCGCGTTCGGTCAGCACCGCGACAATGTCGAACAATCCGCCATAGAGATAGAGATTGACGTAATGAAACAGCGCCTGATTGGCGAAGCCGCTGGCGTAGTAAGCGACGATCAACTCGCCATAGTGCTGCTGGACCGGTTCGTCGTTGGAGATCGCGTAAGAATGACAGGTCGTGACGGCCAGAACCGCCAGCGTGACCAGCAAGGCCAGCGTTGCCAGATCGGTGCGGTCGCGGGCGGCGCAATATCGCCACGCGCGCGCGGTGAGGCGCGACAATCGATGGGTCCCCGGCAGTTTTGTATCCCCCCGACTTTTGATGCGATTTTGTCTTGTCGGCGCGGTTCTGTCATGCTGCACATGCTCAGCGACCGGCGGTTGCGTCATGATCCGCGGCCGGCGACGTTGTATGATCAAGGGTGGGGCGACTTCAGAGGATGCCGGCTCGGCGCAAGCGGACGGGGCGGCGGCAGGCGGGCAGGATGCGGATGAAGTTTCCAGAACGGCGGATCGGGTGGCTCGCGGGCCTTGCGGTCGTTTGCGGCCTGCTGATGGGCGCGGCGACGCCCGCCGCGGCGCAAAGCGGTTTTGACCGGATCGGCGGCGATTATCTCAAATTCGATATCCGCTCCGGCGATCCGTCGATTTGCGCGGCGCGCTGCGAGCGCGATACCCACTGCAAGGCCTGGACCTTCTCCTATCCGCGCACGACCAATGTGCTGGCGACCTGCTGGCTGAAGAACAAGGTGCCGCCGCGCAATGACGATAGCTGTTGCGTGTCCGGCGTGCGCGGCGCCGGCGTGATCGAGCCGCACAAGGAGCCTTATGAATTCGGCATCGACCGGCAGGGCGGCGATTATCGCGACTTCGATTTGCCGCCCGATCCGAGCGGCGCGTCGTGCAATGCCGCTTGCGACGCCGACGATAAATGCCGGGCCTGGACCTATGTCCGGCCCGGCTACATCAGTCCCCGGCCGCGCTGCTATCTCAAGGACAAGTTGACGCGGCCGCGCCGCAAGCCGTGCTGCATTTCCGGCGTGGTGCGGTAACGCGATTTACTTCACAGCCGTAAAGAACCGCGCCAGCCGCAAACCCTTCGGCCAGGTCCAGATCGGCTGATGCTTCATGCCGAGGTCCCACGAGCCGATCAGCATATCGACGCGACCGACGAGATTATCGACCGGTAACATGCCGACGCCGCCGGCACGCAACGGAACCCGCGAATCGGCGGAGTTGTCGCGGTTGTCGCCCATCACGAACAGATGGCCGGCCGGTACGACGGTCTCCGGTACGTTGTCGAGCGGGTCGAAAGACGCCAGCTTGAAGATGGTGTGCTTGCGGCCGCCGGGCAGCGTCTCGATAAAGCGCGCCGCCTTGCTCTGCGATCCGTTTTCATTTTCGGATAACCCGGTGCCGTCCGGCTCGATGCCGACCGGTTCACCGTTGATGAAGACGCGGCCGCGCTCCAGCATGATGCGGTCGCCCGGCAGGCCGATGACTCGCTTGACCCAGACTTGCGACTGGTCGCCCGGCCAGCGGAACACGACGACGTCGCCGCGTCTCGGCAGGGCGGCGAGCACATGCTTGCTGCTCTCGGACGACAGGAACGACGGCAGCGACGAAGTGCCATAGCCATAGGGAAACTTGGTCGCCAGCAATTCGTCGCCGATCAGCAGTGTCGGCTCCATCGAGCCGGACGGCACATAAAACGGCTCGGCGATCGCGGTCTTGGCGGCAACCACCACCAGAACGATAGCGGCCAGCTCCGCCGCCGACTTCAGCAGATTATATTTGCGAACGGGCTTGGCCGTCATGGGTTCGACTTTACTCAACCGGTGCCTCCAACAGTGATCCGATCCATCCGCAAGGTCGGCTGGCCGACGCCGACCGGCACGCCCTGACCATTCTTGCCGCAGGTGCCGATGCCGGGATCGAGCGCGAAATCGTTGCCGATCATCGAAATGCGATGCAGATCGGTCGGACCGTTGCCGATCAGCATCGCACCCTTGACCGGGGCGGTAACCTTGCCGTTCTCGATCTTGTAAGCCTCGGTGCACTGGAACACGTATTTGCCCGAGGTGATGTCGACCTGGCCGCCGCCGAAGTTGACGGCGTAAAGCCCGTTCTTGACCGAGGCGATGATTTCGGCCGGATCGTGCTTGCCGTCGAGCATCGCGGTGTTGGTCATGCGCGGCATCGGCACATGGGCGTGCGATTCGCGCCGGCCATTGCCGGTCGGCTTCATGCCCATCAACCGGGCGTTCTGGCGGTCCTGCATATAGCCGACCAAAATGCCGTCCTCGATCAGCACGGTCCGGTTGGTCGGGGTGCCTTCGTCGTCGATCGACAACGAGCCGCGGCGCGCATTCATGGTGCCGTCGTCGACAACCGTGACACCCTTGGCGGCAACCTGCTGGCCCATCAGGCCGGCGAAGGCGGACGTCTTCTTGCGGTTGAAGTCGCCTTCCAGACCGTGGCCGACCGCTTCGTGCAGCATGACGCCGGGCCAGCCGGCGCCGAGCACGACATCCATTTCACCGGCGGGCGCGGCGACGGCGTTCAGATTGACCATCGCCTGACGGATGGCCTCGTCGACCGCGCCTTGCCACATCGCCGGTTCGATAAAGCGCTGATAGCCCTCGCGGCCGCCGACGCCATAGCTGCCCGACTCCTGCCGATCGCCGTCGCCGGCCACCACCGAGACGTTGAACCGGACCAATGGCCGGATGTCGCGATAGGTCTCGCCATCGGCGCGCAGGATTTCGACGACCTGCCAGGTCGCGGCGATCGAGGCTGTGACTTGCCGGACGTGCGGGTCCTTGGCGCGGGCATAGGCGTCGATGGTCTCCAGCAATTTGACCTTTGCGTCGAAGGCCGGTTCGCCGAGCGGGTTGATGTCGCCATAAAGCTTGCGGTTGGTGCGGCCGGGCGCTTGCGAATAGCTGCCGCTATAGCCGCCCTTGACCGCGCGCACGGCCTCGGCGGCACGCGCCAGCGCGCCTTCCGACAAATCGGAGGCGTGGGCATAGCCGACCGCCTCATCCTTGACGGCGCGCAGGCCGAAACCCTGCGTGGTGTCGTAGGTCGCCTGCTTGAGACGGCCATTGTCGAAGGCCAGCGCCTCGGTCTGCTTGTATTCGAGGAATAATTCGCCGTCGTCGGCGCCTTCGAGGCCGCGCCCGATCAACTGCCGGACCTTGTCCTTGTCGAGCCCGGCGCGGTCGATCAGGGAGGAGATGGCTGGATCCATGATGATATTTCTCCGGGGCTGGCGGCTACATCCCATCAAATAGGGCCTCTGTGGCGATTTGGCGAGGGTAGGGCCCGGGCGAAGCGGCCCCCCTTTAGTCCGTGAGGTCGGGGCGGCCGTCGGTCGTTTCCCGGTGGTTCGGGTCGAAGTCACCCCGCTCTTGCCGCCGACTTCCTTTTTCCGGTGTCATTTCCTGTTTTTTCCGCCGGCGGTCCTCGCTCGCCTTGCCGGTTGACAAGGGCGTTATTAAATGCGCTTATGCGCATAAGCGGTTAAGGACATAAGCATGAACCCGACCACGATCTTTTCGGCGCTGGCCGAACCCGTCCGTCTCGAAGCCCTCAGGCTGATTTGGGACGGCCAGGAGCATTGCGTCTGTGAACTGATGAAAAAGCTGGGCGCCAGCCAGTCGCGGATGTCGCGCCACATGACCGCTCTTAAATCGGTCGGGTTGGTGACCGACCGCCGCGATGCCCAATGGGTCCGTTATCGTCGCGCGCCGGATTTGCCGGCAACGGTCGTCGCGTTGGTCGACGCCGCGCTGGCAATTCCGGTCGAACAGGAAAGGCAAGCCGCGTGAGCACCGTATCCTGCGCCAAATGCACGCCCGTGCCGGTTCCGGCGCCGATCGTGCCAAGCCCGAATGAATCGTCGACCGCGAAATGGGTCGGCGCGACCGTGGCCGGTCTGGTCATATGGGCCCTGGCCTATAGCCAGTTGATCCCCTTCTCGGACTGGCTCGTCGCGCGGTTGCCGGTCGATCCGCGAAGCCATCTCGGCGCGGCGATCAGCTTCTTCGCCTACGATACGCCGAAGGTCCTGATGCTGCTGACGCTGGTGGTGTTCGCCATGGGCGTGGTGCGCAGCTTCTTCTCACCGGAGAAGACCCGCGCGCTGCTGGCCGGCAAGCACGAAGGCATCGGCAATGTTCTGTCGGCCGGCCTCGGCATTTTGACGCCGTTCTGTTCCTGCTCGGCGGTGCCGTTGTTCATCGGCTTTGTCAGCGCCGGCATTCCGCTCGGCGTGACGTTTTCGTTCCTGATCGCGGCGCCGATGGTCAACGAGGTCGCGCTCGGCCTGCTGTTCGCGCTGGTCGGCTGGAAGGTCGCGCTCACCTATCTGGCTTTCGGGCTTGCCGTCGCCATCGTGTCCGGCTGGGTCATCGGCCGGTTGCATCTCGAAAACTGGCTTGAAGAATGGGTGCGCAACCTCCGCACGACGCCGGCCGAACTGGAACCCGAACAGATCGGCGTTGTCGATCGAATCAAAGCCGGTCTCGAAGCGGTCAGAGACATCGTCGGCAAGGTCTGGCTCTGGATCATCGCCGGTATCGCGGTCGGCGCTTTCATTCATGGCTTTGTGCCGTCCAGCCTGCTCGCCGAAATCATGGGACGCGATGCCTGGTGGTCGGTGCCGGCGGCGGTGCTGCTCGGCATTCCGATGTATTCGAACGCGGCCGGCATCATCCCGGTGGTCGAGGCCTTGCTGACCAAGGGCGCGGCGCTCGGCACCGTGCTGGCCTTCATGATGTCGGTGATCGCGCTGTCGCTGCCGGAGATGATCATTCTGCGTAAGGTGCTGTCGATCAAGCTGATCGCCGTGTTCATCGGCGTCGTCGGCGCCGGCATCCTGGCGGTCGGCTTCCTGTTCAACGCGCTGTTTCAGTAGACGGAGACAAAGATGAAAGACGTCAAAGTGCTCGGGCCGGGATGCAAGCGCTGCATTGCGACCGCCGAGATGGTGCAGGCCCAGGCCGACAAGCTCGGCGTGCCGGTCTCGATCGAGAAGGTGACCGACTACGCGGCGATCGCCGGCTATGGCATTGCCTCGACGCCCGGCATCGTTATTGACGGCAAGGTCGTTCATGCCGGCGGCCTGCCGAAGCCAGAAGACCTGGCCGGCTGGCTGGCGGCCTGAATTTACGTCGCGGTGATGGACGTCGCCGGCCGTTTCCGGCTGGGATCGAGGTCATGACGAATCAGCCGACGCAACCTCATCGCGATCGCGAGCCGGAGGAAACCGACAGCGAGCGCCGCACCACGAATATCGTTTTGGTGGTCGCCGCCGTGCTGGTGATCGGCGGCGGCATCTGGCTCGTCAATACGATGATCGACGTCAACAAGGCGCAGCGCTGTCTGGAATCCGGCCGGCGCAACTGCAATCCGATCAGCGTGCCGCCGCGCCGTCTCGATTGACCGGCGAGCTTATGAGATCAGCAGTACCTTGCCGATGTGCGCGCCGCTTTCCATGCGGCGATGGCCGTCGGCCACCTGATCCAGCGGAAACGTCGAATCGATCACCGGCCTGACGTCGCCGCGTTCGATCAATGGCCAGACCGCTTTGCGGACGGCGGCCACCAGCCGGCCTTTCTCGGCGACGGGCCGCGGTCGTAGCCGCGAGCCGGTCAGCGAGAGATTGAGCCCCTGGATCAGGCCGGCATCGATCTCGACCTTGCGGCCCTGCTTGAGCGCCAGCATCACCAGCCGACCGCCCGGCGCCAGGCATTCCAGGCCGCGTTGAATGTAGTCGCCCCCGACCATGTCGAGAATGACATCGACGCCCGCACCACCGCTCCATTGCCGGGCGGCCTCGACGAAGTCTTCGGTCTTGTAATTGATCGCCCGCTCGGCGCCGAGCGCGACGCAGGCCTTGGCCTTGTCGGCGGAGCCGGCCGTGGCAATGACACGGGCGCCGAGATGGCGCGCTAACTGGATGGCCATTGTGCCGATGCCGCTGGAGCCGCCATGCACCAGCAGGCGCTCGCCGGCCTTCAGCCCGCCGATCTCGAACACATTGCTCCATACCGTCATTGCGACTTCCGGCAGCGCGCCGGCTTGTTCGATCGTCAGGCCCTTCGGCACGGGCAGGCATTGCACCGCCGGCGCTGCGCAATAGTCGGCATAGCCGCCGCCTATCAGCAGTGCGCATACCGGATCGCCGATGTTCCATCCGGTGACGCCGTCGCCCAGCGCGACGATCTCGCCGGCGACTTCGAGCCCCAGTATATCGGGTGTGCCCGGCGGAATATTATATTTGCCTTCACGCTGCGACAGGTCAGCGCCATTGATGCCGGCGCTGGCGACTTTGATCAGCACCTCGCCGGCCGCCGGCTTCGGCACTGGCCGCATCACGACTTGCAAAGCATCGGGTCCGCCGGGCGGATCGACAATGACGGCGCGCATTGAACTCGGTAATTCAAAGTCTTTCGTCATATCGAATGTGCGCCTTATCGTCGTTGTGTTGAGTCGGTCACGCTAGCACAGGCTGCATGGCCTGCCACTGACCGATAGCGATGGCCTCTTGCAGGCATGGTCAAGCCGGTTCCCATACATAGTCCTTTAATCATAGCGGCGTTTTACCGGAGCGCTCGGCGCGTATTAATTTTGTAAACAAGGCCGTCGGTTATGCTGCCGCATCAGATTTCGATGTGCATGTATTTCACGGGCGTGAGCCGGTTTTGGAGAGAGCGAAAATGCCTTCGCCGGTTCCCGACGGCCGCCCCATGCGACGGTGTGTGGCATGACCTTTGCGGCGGCGCTGATTTACGGGGTGATCGTAGCGTTGTGGGCGGCGGTGCTGATCGCTGTCGGTATAGGTTTTTCCCGTCATGCGCCGCGCTCCGGCGCGACCCGGCTGTTGTTGTCGGTGGTCGCGCTCGATTCAATCCGCCATATCGTCGAGAACATTTATTTCGGCGCCTCCTTTGGTGCGCCGTATCGGCTGTTGCCCGAAGCGGTTGCGGATGTGCTGGGCAATTCGGCTTATCTCTCGATCCCGATGCTGCTCGACATTCTCGCCGGCGGTTCGGTGGCCGGACTTCTTCTGCTGTACTGGCTGCCGGCGGCGGCCCGTGAACGTTCCGACAGCGATGACGGTCTGCGCGAGGTTGTCGATGCACTTCGACAGGAAAGCGAAGAGCGTCGCCATCTGTTCGAAACTTCGAACGACCTGATCATGATCACCGACCGGCGCGGCACGTTCCTGCGGGTCAGTCCGAGTTCGGTCAATACGCTCGGTTATTTTCCCGACGAGATGATCGGTCGCAAGGCGGTCGAGTTCATCGATCCGGTCGATCTTGAAGCGGCCCGCATCAAAATGGCGTCGGCGCGGGCCGGCGAGAGAATTCGCGACTTCGAGAGTCGTTTCCTGCACCGCGATGGCCGCACCGTGATGCTGGCCTGGTCCGGGGTTTGGTCGGAATCCGAACAGAAATATTTCTTCATCGGCCGGGATATAACCAAGCGTCTGGCATCGGAAGAGCAGTTGAAGCGGCTGGCGCATTTCGATCAGCTGACCGGCTTGCCGAACCGTGTCAGTTTGCGCCAGGACCTCAGCGCGTTGATCGAAGCGGACATCGTCGCGGGCCGCGTGAAGGCGATCGCCACCACCATCGCGATGTTCGACCTCGACGGCTTCAAGGACATCAACGATACCCTCGGCCATACCATCGGCGATCTGCTGCTTCAGGAAGTCGCGCGCCGGCTGGGCCGGCTGGCCGGCGATGGCGCGCGGGTCTATCGGCTCGGTGGCGACGAGTTCGTCGTCATCTGTCCCGAATGCGGCACCCGCGATCAAATCGCGGCGGCGATTGCGCCGGTGCTGAAGGGATTGGCGGAACTGTTCGAGGCCAAAGGCCAGCGGTTGTTCATCGGCGCCAGCGCCGGCATCGCGGTCGCGCCCTGCGACGGCGCCAATGTCGAGGACCTGATCGCCAACGCCGATCTCGCGCTCTATGCGGCCAAGGCCGCCGGCGGCAATACTTTCCGCTTCTTCGTGCCGGAATTGCGCGCCAAGGCGCAGGCGCGGCGCGCGCTCGATCTCGAATTGCGTCGGGCCTATCTGAACAGCGAATTCGAACTCTATTACCAGCCGCAGGTCTGTCTGGCCGACGGCATGGTGGTCGGCGCCGAAGCGCTGTTGCGCTGGCGGCATCCGCAACGCGGTGTGTTGTCGCCGGGCGATTTCATCGAAGTGTTGTCGGCCAGTGCACTGGCGCAGGATGTTGGCAATTGGGTGTTGCGCACGGCCTGCGATCAGGCGGCACTCTGGCGTGAGCAGGGATTGCCGGCTATCCGCATGGGCGTCAATCTGTTTCCGGCGCAATTCCATAACGGCACGTTGTTCGCCGACGTCGCCGAGGCCCTGGCGGAATCGGGGCTGCCGGCCGAAGCGCTCGAACTGGAGATCACCGAGAACATCGCGCTCGACAGCGAGGAGGCGATGCTGGCGCCGCTGCTGGCGTTGCGCGACATCGACGTCGGCATCGCCTTCGACGACTTCGGCACCGGCTATGCATCGTTGATCTATCTGACGCGGTTTCCATTGTCGCGGATCAAGATCGATCAGAGCTTCCTCAAGAAGATTCAAGGCATCGACAAGACCGAAGACACCGCGATCGTCCGTTCGGTTATCACGATGGCGCATAATCTCGGGCTGGAGGTTATCGCCGAAGGTGTCGAGACCGCCGGTCAGGCAGCGTTCCTGCAGGCACAAGGTTGCGAGGAAGTGCAGGGCTACTTCTATGCGCAACCATTGCCGGCGCCGGAGTTCGCGCAATTCCTCAAGGCCAATGCGGCGCGGGCCGGACAATTGCCGCCGATGCAGGATCGGCTGTTCGGCTAGCGACGGCATCGACGCGGCAGATATTGCCGGGTTGGCGATTAAACGTGCATCCCAATAATTCCGGCGACAACGACGTGAATTGTCGTGCGCGTGATCGCGGCGATTCACGTCGTTCGTTCCTGCGATTCTGTACTCTTGTTAATAAATGTCGGGCAAGCTTGTTGGCGATCGACCAAGAAGAGGCGAGCCATGACAACGGACCTTCGCAAGCATCCACGCAGGCCGGGTCACGATCGGCCGGCGGTCGCTTATATCGCCGCGGAGTCGGCGCCGATCAGTTGCACGGTGGTTGATATATCCGAAGGCGGCGCCGGTCTGACATTCGTCAATACCGCGATCATTCCCAATACCTTCAAGCTGGAAATCGAAGGCGAGAATACGCTGCGCACTTGCCGGGTGATCTGGAAGGCCGAGCCGCACCGGATCGGTGTAGCCTTTGTGAGCGACAGCGCACGCTGAATGCTGTTGTCATAGCGCGGGGCTATGTGATTGCCATCGGTCAAGCGCGAGCGTTAATCGCGCGTCGCCAGCCAGATGGTATGCTTGGCGCCGCCGCTTTTGCTGCCGCGGCCGCCGTGAGCGCGCACCGACTGTTCGTCGACTGCAAAGCCGGCTTGACGCAATCGCTTGCTGAAATTGCGGTCGGGCGCCGACGACCACACCGCCAGCACACCGCGTGGCCGTAACGCGGCATGGGTCCTGCCCAAACCGGCGTGGTCATAGAGCCGGTCGTTGCCGGGCCGGCTCAGGCCATCCGGGCCGTTATCGACATCGAGCAGAATGGCGTCATAAGCCATGTCCGGTTGGACCGCGGCTTGCGCGATCAAAGCGCCGACATCGGCTTCGACGACATGAACACGCGGATCGCTGAGTGAGTTGCCGTGCAGTTCCGCCATCGGTCCGCGGGCCCAGGCGACAACCTGCGGCACGATCTCGGCGACGTCGATATGCGCCAAGGGGCCGAGGACTTCGAGCGCGGCGCGTAACGTAAAGCCCATGCCGAGCCCGCCGATCAGCAGGCGCGGTTTCGGCGTCGTCAGGCGTGCGCAGGTCAAGGTCGCCAGCGCCTGTTCGGAGCCGCTCAGCCGGCTGTTCATCAATTCATTGCCGGCGAGCTTGATCGAATATTCGTCGCCGCGTCGCATCAGCTTGAGTTCGCTGCCGTCCGGCACGCGCGCGCTGTCGATGTGAATCCAGGGGATCATGGGCAGATAACCGGCTGGCAAACTGGGAATGTGGAACGTTGGCTTCGCTAATAGCCCAAACGATGAAAGTTGCGGTGTAAATTAATGCACGTTATTGTTGCATCCGGAGAACTAGGTGGCGTCCGGAGGGAGCTGCATGACCGACTTCGGCAAGATCAAAGCCTATGCGCCCTATATCGAAAAGGACCCGTTTCGTCTCTGGGTTCATTATTCGACCGTCGTGGCCGTTATCGGCGACCTGCGCCGACGGATACTCGATGTCGGCACCGGCGACGGTTTGTTTCCGCGCCTGTTGGCGACGGTGGGAGCGTCGGTTGTCGGCTATGACAAGTCGGCTGAAAAAATCGCCGAGGCGCAGTCGCATCCGGATGCCGCCGGTCTCGACGTTCAATATCGCACCGCGACGCCGCAAAGCTTTACTGTCGCCGCGCCATTCGACGTGGCGGTTTCGATCATGGTGCTGCCCTATGCATCCGACCCCGACGACTTGAACGGCTTCTTCATTCACACGGCGCAATGTCTGAGGCCCGGCGGGAAGTTCGTTTCGATTGTCCTGAATCCGCGTTTCTCCGCTTTCGAGGAAGATCTCGCTGTCCGTCGCGTCAACCGGCTGCCGGATAATCGGGTGCGCATGAATTTCCTCAATGAAGAGACCGGCGACGTCACCATGAAAGCGGAAATGAACCAATTCAACCGCGAGCAATATGAATATGCCGCCAAGGCGGCCGGCATGACGTTCGGTTGGAGCGAAGTGTTCGCGACATTCGAGGCGCAATTGAAAAAGGGCAAGGCGTTCTGGCAGCCATGCCATGATGCCCAGCCTTATTCACTGTTCACGGCGCAGAAAGGCTGACGATCGACGCTGTGGCTTTTCGCGGTCGATTCTCATCGCCGTCGCCCGTCTGCGGGCAATAGAAAACCCCCGGCCGACGAGGCCGGGGGTGGTGGGTCGAGAGCGGATATTGTCAGGCGATCCGCGGTTAAGCGCTCAGCGCCGGATAGTCGGTATAGCCCTTCGCCCCCGGCGTATAGAACGTGCTCATGTCCGGCGGGTTGAGCGCCGCTCCCTTCTGCCAGCGCGTCACCAGATCCGGGTTGGCAAGCACCGGCTTGCCGAACGCGACCAGATCGCACTTGCCGGCGGCCAGATCGGCCTCGGCGCGCGCGGCGTCGTAACCGCCCGACAGAATCAACGTGCCCTTGAACAGCTTGCGGAAGGTCGCCTTGATCGAATCCGGCACCGCCGGCGCGCCCATCGACGAGTGGTCGACCAGGTGGACGTAGACCAGGCCGACTTCGTTGAGTTTGCCGGCAAGGTAGGTGTAGTCGGCTTCCATCTCCGGATAGATCGCCATGTCGTTGAATGCGCCAAAGGGCGACAGCCGCATGCCGACCTTGTCCTTGCCGATCGCCGCAATGGTCGCCTGCGCGATTTCGATGACGATGCGGGCGCGATTTTCGATCGAGCCGCCATATTGGTCGGTGCGAACGTTCGAGTTCGGACGGATGAACTGCTCGAGCAGGTAGCCGTTGGCGGCGTGCAGTTCGACGCCGTCGCAGCCGGCCGCGACCGCGTTCTTGGCGGCCTGCACGTATTCGGCAATCGTCGCCTTGATGTCGGCTTCGGTCATCGCAGCCGGCACCGGATGCGGCTTCATGCCTTCCGCGTCGGTGTACATTTCGCCGGCGGCGGCGACCGCCGACGGCGCCAGCACCTTGGCGCCGGTCGGCAGGTTGAGCGGATGGCCGATGCGGCCGGTGTGCATCAACTGCATGAAAATCTTCGCGCCCTTGGCATGGACCGCCTCGGTCACTTTTTTCCAGCCGGCGATCTGCTCGGCCGAGAAAATGCCGGGGATGCGCGCATAGCCGAGGCCGTTCGGCGACGGCGAGGTGCCTTCGGTGATGATCAGGCCGACCGAGGCGCGCTGGCCGTAATATTCCGCCATCAGGTCATTGGGAATATTGCCGGTCGCGCGGCTGCGCGTCAGCGGCGCCATGACAAGATGGTTTTGCAGTGTGAGCGGCCCGAGCGTCGCCTTCGAGAATAACAGTGACATGACAGTTCCTTTGGTCCTTGTCTTCGACACACATCGAACCGTGGACATGGGAACTGGCCGCCGGATCGCAACCCGGCGGCTTATACGACCAAAGCCGGTAACACCGATGTGCCCTCAGCTTTTATAACGCTTTACCACGTAAATTTGACGCTGACGTCGCCGATGGGATCGATCGCGTGGATGAAGTCGGTCTCGTCTTTCTCGATCATCGGCGGCGGCGTGATCGAGCCGGTGATGATGATGTCGCCGGCTGACAGTTTCTCGCCGAAGGCGGCCAGCGTATTGGCGACCAGCGCGACGATATCGACGAGCTTGCCGGTCAGGGCTTCCGGGTCGGTGGTGGTGTTGAATACCGCGTTGCGGCGCATGACGGTCGAGGTCAGGCCGGCGACGCTGCCGCCGGCGCGGGTCTTCTCACCCAGCAGCACCTGGCGTTGATAAATATCGCCTTCCAGCACGACGTCGAGATTGTCCGGTGCCGGCACCGGATCGAGATCGGCGAGTTCGATGGCCGGCATGATCTCCTTGATCGCCGCCAGTACGGCCTCGGTGGAGGTGTTGGCGCCAAGGTCGGTTTTCATGCGCACCGCGATTTCGGGCTCGGCGACCGGTCGGGTGTAATCCTTCAGCGACACCGTCGCGCCGGAGGGCAGCAAGGCGCGCTGCATCAGGAAGCCGACCACCGGTCCTTCCAGACCGAGTTTCGCCAGCGAAGCCGGCGCGCCGAGGCCCACCTTCCAGCCGAGCGGCTTTTCACCGGCAGCGATGCGGGCGCGTCGCGTGGCGAGCTGCTCGGTCATGCCTTTTTTGATGAGCGGGGCGTCCCAGGGGGCCATGTGATGATTTCCTTTTAGCGACGTTCGGATGAGCGCCTCGGCAGGTCGGATGCGAACAAGGCGAAGCGGGTCGGTTGCGGGACCGGCGCTCGCGCGCCGTCCCCGCGAACGATAAGGTGTTACTTATGATGTTCCGGATGCACTTCGTAGCCGGAATCGTCGATCGAGCCGGCGCCCATCCAGCCCCAGACCAGCACCACGTCCTCTTTCGACGTGTTGTTGAAGCCGTGCCAGCAATCGCGCGGCGAATAGACGACGTCGCCTTCGACCGACGGCTCAAGGCCATGATCGGTGATAATGTGACCATTGCCCTTGAGGACGATGAAGAACTCGTCGCAATTGTGATGACGATGGCTTTCGTGGCTGGCGCCCGGCTTAAGCACCGTCCAGCCGACAACGTGGTCGCAGCCTGCGGTTTTCTTGTCGATCAGGAATTGCACCTGCATGTCGACCCAGCCGTCCTCGCGCTTGAGGCCCTCGACTTTCGGCACGTCCTTCATGTTGGTGCGATACATCACCGGATTTTTCTTGCCTTCATTCATCACGTTAGCCGCTCCTTTCACGCCTTTGCCAAGTGCCCGTCCGAATTTTTCAAACGGAGATGTCATTCCTGTCCTCCCAGTCGTCGGTACACCTGATGGGCGACGACGAAATCGTTGTGATCGATGCCGAGCCCGCGGCAGGCATTCATCATTTCATTGGCGGCGGCGGCCAGCGGCGTCGGCGAGCCGAGCGTGCGGCCGAGGTTGAGCGCGAGCATCATGTCCTTTTGTTGCAGCGTGACGTCGGCGAGCGGCACCGCCGGCATCTGTCCGTCGAGGATGAACGGTCCGCGATAGCCGATCACCGGGGAGGCGGCGACGCTCTTGAGGATGGCGTCGACCGCCGCTTCGCGCGATACGCCGCCTTTCTCGGCAAGCGCAACGGCTTCGCCGAAACAGATGATCTCGACCATCAGCAACAGATTGACCGCGATCTTCATCTGGCAGGCCAGCCCGTTGCCGCCGATCCGCGTCACCTTGGGGCCGATTGCCAGCAGCACCGGCTTTGCCTTTTCGAAGGCCGCTTCATCGCCGCCGATCATCACCGAGGCGTTGCCGGCCTTGACCGTGACCGGCGAGCCCGACAGCGGTCCGTCCAGCATGATGGCGCCGGCTTTGGCGAATTCGGCCGCGACAGCGCGGCTTTCGTCCGGCTCGATGGTGCTCATATCGATATAGATGCCGCCCTTGGCGATGCCCGATACGATGCCGTCCGGCCCGAGCGCGCAGGCTTTGACCGCCTTGGCGTCGGTGACGATGGAAAACACGATGTCCGATTGCTCGGCGACCTGGCGCGGCGTGTCGGCCCAGATCATGCCGTCCTTGATGAGCGCTTCGGCTTTGTCGCGCGACCGGTTCCAGCCGGTGACCTTGTGCCCGGCGACCATCAATCGCGGCACGATGAGTTGGCCCATCGCGCCCAGCCCTACAAATCCAATGTTCATAATTCTTCTTCTCTTTTGTGTCTTGAGTTCTTGTTGTCGTTGATCGGTGAGGTGTCGGCGTGTCCGGCTTCCTTGTCCGGTGCTCGCGTCAGGGATCGTGTCGAGGTGCGCACGATCAAGCCGACCGGCAATACGATATGGGTCGGCGTCACGTTGGCGTTCTCGATCATGTCGATGATCCGTTCGGCCGCCTGAAGGCCGGCCTGGTAGTGTTGGACGCTGACGGTCGTCAGCGCCGGCGACAGCCGGTCGGCGAGCGGCATGTCGTTGAAGCCGGTGATCGACACGTCGTGCGGACAGTGGATGCCGTGCCGCCGGAAGGCGGTGATGGCGCCGACGGCGAGCCGGTCGTTGGCACAGGCGACAGCGGTGAAAGGCCGGCCGGCGACGAGAAGCTCCTCGGCGCAACGCTCGCCTTCCATTTCGTTGAAGGCGCGTGCGAATGACGCCAGCGGCCGGTCCTGGCCGAGGCCGAGAAGTTCGCTGTGGCGCACGTAGCTCGAATAGCGGTTGTAGCCGGTCGATATCGTCTGCGGCCCGGCGATCGACGCGATGGCGCGGTGGCCGAGCGAGGCGAGGTGGGTCAGGATGCGGCGAAAGCCGTCGTCCTCGTCGTGAACGACCGAGGAGAATTGCGGGTCGCCGGTGCTGCGGCTGACCGTGACGGTCGGGATGCCGGCGGCGATCCGGGTGGCCTCGGCGTCGTCACGCATCACGCTCGCCAGGATCAGGCCGTCGATGCCGCGCGGCCGCAAGGCCTCGACCGCCAGCGTCTGGCGGCGGGCGTCGCCGTCGGTGTTGGCGAGGATCGCGACGTAGCCGTGGTGCGCCAGCGCGTCCTCGATGCCGCGGATGATCGGCGGAAACACTGGATCGGTGATGTCGGGCACGACCACGCCGATGGTGCGCGACCGGTTGGTGCGCAACATCGCCGCGGCCGCGTTCGGCCGATAGTCGCGCCGCGCACTGGCGCGTTTGATCTTGTCCATCAGTTCGGACGACACCGCATGATTCGATTTCGGATTGAGCGCGCGCGAAATCGTCGAGACGTGAACGCCAACGTCACGCGCGATGTCCTTCATCGTCGGCCGGCCGTTTCTGGTCTTGCGCAATCCGTTCTCCATGCCGATCGGCGGCGGCGTGTTCCCGTGGTGCCCTTCTTGAAACCTGTCTTGTGGTTTCTGTCCTGCGAGGGTCTGACGCGGAGGCTAGCGGTTGCGGCAAATTTTGGCAATCGATTGCCACCGTTGCCGTCGCGATGTTATGGATAAGGGTCCTGCAACGCTGGCGGCCGCAAGGCGGCCCCGACAACAAGGCGTGCGGGCTGGTCAACGGGGAGGAACCGACATGTTCAAGGGCACCGCCAATGTGATGCTGCCAACGTCGATCATCGGCTCGCTGCCGCGGCCGAGCTGGTACAACGCCGTGCTCGGGTCGAAGAGCTTCCTCGAGGCGATGGTCAATTCCCGCTATCGCGAGCAGTACGAAGACGCGGTGTCGTCTTTCCTGCGCGCCCAGGAGGTGGCCGGCCTCGACATCTGCACCGACGGCGACGCGCATTATGATGAGGAAGTCGGCGGCATGAGCTGGCAGAGCTATGCGCCGGCGCACATGACCGGGTTCAGCAAGGAGCCGCAGGCCTCGATCTACGATGTCGGCGCCGTTGCCTATCCGCGCGGCCACATCCTGCACGACTTCCTCGAAGCCCGGGTCTTTCCGAAAGTGGTCGGGCCGATCGGGCGGGGCAATTTGCAGTACGCGGCGATGTGGAAAGTTGCGCAACGCATGACCAAGAAGCCGGTCAAGTTCGGCACCATCCTGCCCGAGCTGCTCGCGGCCTCGGTCGCCGACGAGTATTACAAGGACCCGGTCGAGCGCACGATGGCGCTGAGCGAGGCGCTCAACGCCGAACTCAACGAACTGGCCGACGCCGGCTGCCCGCTGATCCAGATGGAGGAGCCGCAAATCCACATGGTGCCGGTGCGCGGCAAGGCCTTCGGCAAGCTCGACATTCCCGACCTGGTGAAGATTTTCAACAACACCATCAAGGGCCTGAAGGATAAGACCGAGGTCTGGTGTCACACCTGCTGGGGCAATCCCAGCCAGCAGACCATCTTCAAGGAGCCGCAGAGCTATCAGCCGACGCTCGACGCGCTCAACGGCATCGATGCCGACGCCATTACCTTCGAGACCTGTTCGTCGGGACCCGGCGATCTGAAAGCGATCGGCGAGGTGATCAAGGACAAGAAGATTGTTATCGGCGTCATCGACCACCATACCTTGCAGGTCGAGCGGCCGGAGCAGGTCGCCGCGCTGATTCGCGAGGCGCTCAAGAGCATTCCGCCGGAGCGGCTGATCGTGTCATCCGACTGCGGCATGGGCCGTGAGGGCATGGGCCGCCGCCACGCCAGCTATAAAATGGTGTCGATGGTGCTCGGCACCAATATCGTGCGCCGCGAGCTGGGGCTGCCGGAGGCGGAATGTCTGGCGGCCGATCCGCGCTATTCGCTGACCATCACCAAAACCTGAGCGAGGCGGGCGACGGCGAATTACGGCAGCTTGTCGTAGCCTTCGCCGAAGCCGGCCAGCGACATCGGAAAGCCGATGCCTTCTTCCGGGGTCTGGAAGATGATGAAGGTCGCGGTCTTGCCGGCGCGCAATTTGCCGATCAGCGTATCGTCCATGACCACCTCGGCGATACAGCCGTTTGGCAGGCAGCGGACGAAACCGGCCCGGCCGACATCGACATTGTCGATTTTCAGGCCAAGGCCGGATGGCAGCAATACGCCGAGTGGCGCGACCACCCGCATCAGCTTGCTTTTCTGGTCGGCGGTTTTCAGCACGATCACGGTCAAGCCGACATTGGCGCGGTCTTCGGCGACCACACTCTGAATCAGCGCGCATTGCTCGCTTTTCGCGCCCGGCGGCGTGTCGCAGCGAATTTGCCAGTCTTTGTGGACGGATTTGACCGCGCCTTGTGCCAGCGCCTGGCCGGTCGGCGCCAAAGCCAGCATGATAATGGCCGTCAGCACGATCAGCGCCCGCCGCGCGATTCCGTGCGGGCCTTGCTGCGCATGCCCGTCATGCTCAAAAACAACCATAATTCAATCCCTTAGCACGCAAACCCGGCGGCCTGGCCAGGCCATGGGCTTCTTGGGGCGGTCGTGGCGGTCCCGGTCTTGCTGGTGTCCCGGCCGCGAATCACCGGTCCGACAATACTTTAGCCAGCCGGTTCGGGTCATGCCCCGCTCCGTGTTTTGACGCAAGAGCCGACACCCCGGCCTGATCGGACCGGACCCTAGGCATGCCTTCGGGCGACAAAAGGGCCGGCGGGCGGTCGTAACCGTCGTTTCCGGCCGCCGCTTGTGGCTAAGCCGTATGTCTCATGAGACTTATGATGAGGCGCATTGCGGCAGCCCCGGAATTGTGGTTTGAGAAACCGGGATTTCCCCGTCCCGCCGCATCGCAAGACCATTGCCACGCCCGTGGCAAAAAGCCGTGCGGCGAGGCATCGCGCCGGCCAGCACGTATGTGCTGGACGGCACAATGGGGCGTATAAAAAAGGTGCCTTGTCCAAGGCCGTTTTTCGTCGAGGAGCGCATAATAAAATGCTGGTGCTCAAGCGGTTGATCGCTTTCGTGACCACGACTGTGGCCCTTCTAGCCGGTGGCGGTGCCGCCTATGCCGGCCTCGGCCAGCCCTCCCCCTGGGAAGTGACCTTGCAGGGGGCCGGCTCCCCGGTCATGGAAAATATTCACTGGTTCCATAACCTGCTGCTCGGCATCATCCTCGCCATCACGCTGTTCGTGCTGGTGTTGCTGGTCATCGTGATGGTCAAGTTCAACGCCCGCAGCAACCCGGTGCCGTCGCGGACGACCCACAACACCATGATCGAAGTGGTCTGGACGGTTGTGCCGGTCCTGATCCTGGTGGCGATCGCGGTCCCATCGTTCCGCCTGCTGTTCTACGAACTCAAGGTCCCGCCGGCCGATATCACGGTGAAGGTGACCGGCAAGCAGTGGTTCTGGAGCTACGGCTACCCCGACTCGAAGTTCGAATTCGACTCGCTGATGCTCCAGGACAAGGAGCTCAAGCCCGGTCAGCCGCGGCTGCTGGCGGTCGATAACGACATGGTCGTGCCGGTCAACAAGGTGGTCCGCATCATCATCACCGGCGCCGACGTGATCCACTCCTTCTCGGTCCCGTCCTTCGGCATCAAGATCGACGCCATTCCGGGCCGGATCAACGAAACCTGGTTCAAGGCCGAGCGCGAAGGCATGTATTACGGCCAATGCTCGCAGCTGTGCGGCCGCGACCACGCCTTCATGCCGATTGCGGTCAAGGTCGTGAGCGAAAAGGATTACGCCACCTGGCTGGCGGCGGCGAAGAAGAAGTACGCCTATGACGCGGTGGTCCCGAAAAACGCCATCGCCTCGGTGGCCGATCTTCGGTGACACATAGTCGGAACTGAATATAATACAGCGTGCGATAGAGAGACACTGGGGTCAAAGGGAACTAACAATGGCCAGTAACGCAGCAGCCCACGGCGCAAATGACGCCCACGAACACCACGCCAACCCGACCGGCTGGCGTCGTTTCGTCTATTCGACGAACCACAAGGACATCGGCACGATGTATCTTGTGTTCGCGATCATGGCCGGCGTGATCGGCGGCGTGATGTCGATCGCGATCCGCCTAGAGTTGCAGAACCCCGGCATCCAGATCTTCCCGACCGCGCACGAGTACAACGTGTTCGCGACTTCGCACGGCCTGATCATGATCTTCTTCATGGTGATGCCGGCGATGATCGGCGGCTTCGGCAACTGGTTCGTGCCGCTGATGATCGGCGCGCCGGACATGGCCTTCCCGCGCATGAACAACATCTCGTTCTGGCTGCTGCCGGCCTCGTTCGCGCTGCTGCTGTCGTCGCTGTTCGTCGAAGGCGAGCCGGGCTCGCTCGGCGCCGGCACCGGTTGGACGATGTACGCCCCGCTGTCGACCTCGGGTCACCCCGGCCCGGCGATGGACTTCGTCATTCTGTCGGTCCACTTGGCCGGCGCTTCGTCGATCCTCGGCGCGATCAACTTCATCACCACCATCTTCAACATGCGCGCTCCGGGCATGACGCTGCACAAGATGCCGCTGTTCGTGTGGTCGATCCTGGTGACCGTGTTCCTGCTGCTGTTGTCGCTGCCGGTGCTGGCCGGCGGCATCACCATGCTGCTGACCGACCGTAACTTCGGCACCACCTTCTTCAGTGCCCAGGGCGGCGGCGATCCGCTGCTGTACCAGCATCTGTTCTGGTTCTTCGGCCACCCCGAAGTGTACATCCTGATTCTGCCCGGCTTCGGCATGATCAGCCAGATCGTCTCGACCTTCTCGAAGAAGCCGGTGTTCGGCTATCTCGGCATGGCCTACGCCATGGTCTCGATCGGCGCGATCGGCTTCGTCGTGTGGGCGCACCACATGTACACCGTCGGTCTGTCGACCGGCGCGCAGGCCTACTTCATCGCCGCGACCATGGTGATCGCGGTGCCGACCGGCGTGAAGATCTTCTCCTGGATCGCCACGATGTGGGGCGGCTCGATCGAGTTCAAGACGCCGATGCTGTGGGCGATCGGGTTCATCTTCCTGTTCACCGTCGGCGGCGTCACCGGCGTGGTGCTGTCCAACGCCGGCGTCGACCGCGTGCTGCACGACACCTACTACGTGATCGCGCACTTCCACTACGTGCTGTCGCTCGGCGCCGTGTTCGCGATCTTCGCCGGCTGGTACTACTGGTTCCCGAAGATCACCGGCTACATGTACAACGAGACCATCGGCAAGCTGCACTTCTGGGTCACCTTCATCGGTGTGAACATCCTGTTCTTCCCGCAGCACTTCCTCGGTCTGGCCGGCATGCCGCGCCGCACCGTCGATTACCCGGAAGCGTTCCACGGCTGGAACGAGGTGTCGTCGTTCGGCTCCTACATCTCCGGTTTCGCCGTGCTGATTTTCTTCATCGGCATCATCGAGGCCTTCATGAAGAAGCGCGTCGCCGGCAACAATCCGTGGGGCGTCGGTGCGACGACGCTGGAGTGGACCTTGTCCTCGCCGCCGCCGTTCCACCAGTTCGAGACGCTGCCGCGCATCAAGTAAGGCAGCTTCAGACGAGATGAAAAGGCTTGCCCCCGGCTTCAAATCCGGGGGCGGCTTTTTCGATGAGTAACCGCTTAAGTTCCGTCACTGCTCACTTTCAGTAACCGCCCAAGTTCAATAAGGCGCACGTAAACGATGTCGCTGATCAGCGAAGGCGCAGAGTACCGCGGACCGGTCGAGTCGGCTTATGCCGAGCCGAGCATGGCGACCGTGGGCGACTACATCGCGCTCTTGAAGCCGCGGGTGATGTCGCTGGTGGTGTTCACCGCGCTGGTCGGTCTGTCGGTTGCGCCCGGCGCGATCCATCCGTTCACTGCCTTCACGGCCTTGCTCTGCATCGCGGTCGGCGCGGGCGCCTCCGGCGCCCTGAACATGTGGTACGATTCTGATATCGACGCCCTGATGACGCGCACCGCGCGCCGCCCGGTGCCGGCCGGCCGGGTCAAGCCCGGCGAGGCGCTGGCCTTCGGCCTGACGCTGTCGGTTTTCGCGGTCGTGGTGCTCGGTCTTCTGGTCAATGTGCTGGCCGCCGCGCTGCTGGCCTTCACCATCTTCTTCTATGCCGTCATTTATACGATGTGGCTGAAGCGTTCGACGCCGCAGAACATCGTCATCGGCGGCGCCGCCGGCGCATTCCCGCCGATGATCGGCTGGGCGGCGGTGACCGGTTCGATGTCGCTCGAACCGGTGTTGCTGTTTGCGATCATCTTCTTCTGGACGCCGCCGCATTTCTGGGCGCTGGCGATCTACAAAACCAAGGATTACGCGCGCGCCGGCATTCCGATGCTGCCGGTGGTGGCTGGCGACCGTCAGACCCGCTTGCAGATCCTGCTGTACACGCTGTTGCTCGCGCCGCTCGGCGTCGCGCCGTTCCTGCTCGGCTTCGCCGGCCCGATGTACGGGGTGGTGTCGGTCGTGACCGGCGCGGTGATGCTGGCCCTGGCGGTTCAGGTGTTCCGCGAGCGCGCGCCGGCCGAGCGCGCCTGCCGCCACCTGTTCGCGTTTTCGATTTTGTATCTGTTCCTGCTGTTCGCGGTTCTGCTGGTTGAGCGCGGCTGGGGCGGCCTCTTGATCGCGCCGTTCGCGTGAACCGGGGAACCGTCGAGGCTGTAACATGACCGAGAAGCCCGACGACAAGGACGGTATTGTTCTGACCGAGGCGCAAAAGCGCGCCAGACGATCCCGCTCGATCGCCATTGCGCTGTCGCTGTTTGCGCTGGTCGTGTTGTTCTATGTGATGACCCTGGTGAAGGGTCCGATCGTTCTGCTGCGACCGATGTGAGCCCGAGCCGAGAACCGAAACCGCGATGACCGCCACCCCGACCCCGCAACCCGACAAGAAGCTCCGGCGCGACATGATTGTCGCCGGCTGCTGCGGCGTGTTCGTGGCGGCGATGGTGGGGGCCGCCTATGCCGCGGTGCCGCTGTATAACTGGTTCTGCCGGACCACGGGTTTTGCCGGCACCACCCAGGTCGCCCATCAGGCGCCCGATCAGGTGCTTGGTCGCACCATCAATGTCCGGTTCGATTCCAACGTCGCGCCGAACCTGCCGTGGAAGTTCGTGCCCGAGCAGAACGAGATCAAGGTCCGTATCGGCGACGTCACGACCGTCAAATACAAGGTCATCAACCAGGCCGCGCGCGAGATCACCGCGCAGGCGTCCTACAACGTGTCGCCGCCGACGGTTGGGGCCTATTTCGCCAAGATCAACTGCTTCTGCTTCACCGAGCAGACCATGAAGCCGGGCGAAACCCGGGAAATGGCGGTGGTGTTCTACGTCGACCCGAAGATCGCTCAGGACAGCGACCAGGATACGCTCAATTCGATCACGCTGTCCTATACCTTCTTCCCGGTGCGCGCGCAGGACCGGCCGGTGGCCGAAGTGGTCGGAGAAAGTTCGAGTAAGCTTTGAGACAGTCGACTAGATTGTGAGAAACACTGGGGGGCGCCACGCGCGCTCATTCACCGTATGATCTTCGCAGGCCCCCGGCGGCCTGCGGTTCGGATCAGACGCCGATAAAACGAGACCTGAACGGAGACGACGATGGCCGAAGCCCATACCAAGCACCACGACTATCACCTGGTCGATCCGAGCCCGTGGCCCTTCGTCGGCTCGGTCTCGGCCTTTGTCATGGCGTTCGGCGCCGTCACCTGGCTGCACCACCTGTTCTCGGTGGCGCCCATCGTGTTCGGTCTCGGCGTCCTCGGTGTGCTCTACACCTTCGTCGGCTGGTGGCGTGACGTCATCAACGAAGCGCAGTTCGAGGGCTTCCACACCCGCGTGGTGCAGATCTCGCACCGCTACGGCATGATCCTGTTCATCGCCTCGGAAGTGATGTTCTTCGTCGCCTGGTTCTGGGCCTACTTCAACGTCGCGCTGTTTCCCGGGTCGGAAGTCGAAGCCAGCCGTCTGGCCTTCACCCATGGCGTCTGGCCGCCGGTCGGCATCGAGACCTTCGATCCCTGGCACCTGCCGCTCTTGAACACGCTGATCCTGCTGACCTCGGGCACCACGGTGACCTGGGCGCATCACGCGCTCTTGGAAAACGACCGCCAGGGCGTGAAGTGGGGTCTGATCCTGACCATCCTGCTCGGCATGACCTTCACCTGCGTGCAGGCCTTCGAATACAGCCACGCAGCCTTCACCTTCAGCGGCAACATCTACGGCGCCACCTTCTTCATGGCGACCGGCTTCCACGGCGCCCATGTGCTGATCGGTACGATCTTCCTGATCGTCTGCCTGGTCCGCACTCTCAAGGGTCACTTCACGCCGACCCAGCACCTCGGCTTTGAATTCGCCGCCTGGTACTGGCATTTCGTCGACGTGGTCTGGCTGTTCCTGTTCGCCTGCATATATGTCTGGGGCGCAGGCGCCGAGCACGTGGCGGCGCACTGACCGCCCGGGCTTCAGGTTTATAAAGGGCGGCGGCAACGCCGCCCTTTGTCGTTTGGGCGCCGGACTGGCCGATACCGATGGCCGCGGGCGGCCGGCTTTTGCGAAGCCGAATGGAGAGATGCGATGACGACGGACAAGGGATCGACACAGCTACCGATCGCGCGCGGACTGCTCGGCCGTTGTCCGTCCTGCGGTCAGGGCAAGCTGTTCGATGGCTTTCTGAACTTGCGCCCGGCCTGCGATAAATGCGGGCTCGATTACAGCTTCGCCGATGCCGGCGACGGCCCGGCGGTGTTCGTGATTCTGATCGGCGGCGCGATCGTGGTGTTCGCCGCGCTGCTGACCGAGGTGATTTACCAGCCGCCTTATTGGGTTCATGCCGCACTCTGGCTGCCGCTGATCCTGTTGGTGACCTTGTTGCCGCTGCGGCTGGTCAAGGGTCTCTTGATCGCGCTGCAATACCATCACAAGGCCGCGCCCGGCCGGCTGGTCGGCAAGGACGAGGCCGGCGTGTCATCGGCGCCGCCGCATAGCGGAACGTGAACGTGCCGAAGACGGCGTCGGTCAGCGGGACGAAGCGCGGCGGTGTGGTCGGCGCGACCATCGCCACGATCATCGCGGTCGCCATTCTGCTCGGCCTCGGCAAGTGGCAGCTTGATCGCAAGGTCTGGAAAGAAGATCTGATCGCGACCGTCAATGCGCGAATTAGCCAGACGCCGCAGCCTTTGCCGCCGCGGGATGCGTGGTCGCATTTCGGTCAGGCCAGCCACGAATACACCCGCGTCTCGTTTCCTGCCGAGTTTCTCGAAGGGCAGGAAGCGCTGGTCTATACGGCCGGGTCGTCGCTCCGGCCCGACGTCGGCGGGCAGCAGGGCTTCTGGGTTTTCGCGCCGGCGCGGCTGGCCGGCGGCAGTCTGGTGATGGTCAATCGCGGTTTCGTGCCGCAGGACAAGAAGGATGCGGCCTTGCGCGCCGACGCGACCCCGCATGGCAGCGTCGATATCGTCGGCTATCTGCGATGGCCGGAGGCGCGTGGCATGTTCACGCCGGCCGACGACGTCAAGGACAATGTCTGGTATGTCCGCGATCCCGAGGCGATGGCGGCCGCGCACCACTGGACGCTGGCCGCGCCGTTCTACATCGATCAGGAAGGACCGGTGCCGCCCGGCGGTTTACCCAAACCCGGCAAGATCGACGTTCAATTGCCGGATAATCATCTGCAATACGCGCTGACCTGGTTCGGCCTGGCGCTGGCGCTGGCCGGCGTTTACGTCGTCTGGCTGGCGGGACGGCTGGCGCGCCGCTGACAAAATCTGGCAGTTGTCGTGATAGACTGGGCGCGGCACAGAAAGGTCGCTCCCTTGTCGCGCGCGCAACGTCTGCTCGACCTGATCCAGATCTTGCGGCGGCACCGCCGGCCGGTCAGCGGCGCGGCGTTGGCCGAGGAACTCGGCGTGTCGCTGCGCTCGCTGTACCGCGACGTCGCGACTTTGAACGCGCAGGGCGCGCAGATCGAGGGCGAGCCCGGCCTCGGTTATGTGCTGCGGCCCGGTTTCATGCTGCCGCCGTTGATGTTTACCGAGGACGAGATCGAGGCGTTGGTGTTGGGTTCGCGCTGGGTGGCGGCGCGCGCCGACGAGGCGCTGGCGGGCGCGGCGCGCAACGCGCTGACCAAGATCGGCGCGGTGCTGCCGGCCGATCTCAAACAAAGCCTCGACACTTCGGCACTGCTGGTGGCGCGGGACGATCAGTTCGCCGGCAGCGACAATGACCTCGCCGCGATCCGCCACGCCATTCGCAACGAACGCAAGCTGACGATCCGCTACACCCGCAAGGACGGGCAGGGCAGCCGGCGCACGATCTGGCCTTTCGCGCTGGGCTACTTCCAGCGCGCCATGGTGATCGCCGCGTGGTGCGAGAGCCGCCAGGCCTATCGGCATTTCCGCACCGACCGGATCGCGTCGGTGACGGCGGAAACCGCGCGCTATCCGCGTCGCCGCGCCGTGCTGATCAAGGAATGGCGCGCCGCCGAGGGCATCGCCGGCGACTGATCCGCTGCTGACAGGAATTGGCAGCAGTATTGTTTAGGGTTTCCCCGGTCGCAATTCCGCGATGCCGTACCGGAGACACCATCATGTCCAACGCACCCGCGCCCGTTTCGCAAGCGCTCGATATCAATTACGCGATGCTTTATGTTGACAACCCGCCGGCGAGCGCGTCCTTTTATGCCGGCCTGCTGGGCCGGCAGCCGATCGAGGTATCGCCGACTTTCGCGCTGTTCGCGATGGCGTCCGGATTGATGTTCGGGTTGTGGTCAAAACACAGTGTCGAACCGAAAGCCTCGGGCGCCATCGGCGGCGCCGAGATCGCGATCAAGGTCGCCAGCAGCGTGGCGGTGCGCGCCACGCATGCCGATTGGGTCACGCGTGGCCTGACCATCGCGCAGGCGCCGACCGCGATGGATTTCGGCACCACCTTTGTGGCGCTCGATCCGGACGGTCACCGCCTGCGGGTCTTCGCAACCGCCGACTGATCGTGGCGATCAGCGTTCCTCGATCGAATCGACGCGGTCGGGATAAAACGCGACGTGATCCTTGATCGACGCGACCGCCTCATACGGCGTTTCGTAGCTCCACACCGCGTTGGCGGCGCGCGCGCCGCCAGCCGGAATGCTGAAATAGGACGCATCGCCCTTGTACGGGCAATAGCTGGCGTGGTCGGTGCGGGTGAGCAGCGTCATGTCGACATCCTGGCGCGGGATGTATTGCACCGGCGGATAGCTCGCTTCGCGCAAGGTCAGCGCGTTGCGGCTGTCGGCGACGATCTTGCCGGCGACGGTCACCACGACCCGCTTGGGCGTCGGCGTCACGGTGATCGGATGCGAGGCATCGGGAATCTTAACGGTCCGGGTGGCGGGCTTGTTCGTTGTCATGGCGTTCTGCTCCTCGGCGTGGCGTGATTGGGCGTGGCGCGTTTCGGCGATCAAAGCATGCATGGCTAGATTGTCCCAGTGGGCGCGGTCCGCAAGCGACGGCCGAACAGACCGATCATCGAACTGACCGCGAAGGCTGCCAGTTCCAGCAGCCCGCCGACCCAACCGAGGTCGGATACCGAACCATAGGCAAGAACGACCGCCCCCAGCATCGCGCCCATCGAGAAGCCGAAATACATGAAGGAGGCGTTGAGCGAGATTGCGATCGACGCGCCCTCGAGGCCGGCGATGCCGATCAGCCGGGTCTGCTGCGCCGGGCTGAAGGCCCAGGCGCTCGCGCCCCACAGGGCGAGGCCGATCAGGACCGGCGCCACCGCCTGAGCCGGCGTCAGGGTCTTGGCCGCCAGCGACAAGCCGAACAAGGCAATCGCGACCAAAGGCAGCGTCGTGGCCGTGATCCGGCCGTGGCCGAAACGGTCGGTGGCGAAGCCGCCGACCACGACGCCGCTGAATGCCGCCGCGCCCCACATGAACAGCGCGATGCTGATGTGCGAGCCGGCAAAGCCGGCAACGGTCGTCAGATATTCCGCGATATAGGCATAAACGGTATAGGCGCCGGCCGCCCACAGGGCCGTGGCGACGAGCGCCGATAACACGGCCGGCCGCTTGGCGACGCCGATGCGCTCGCGCAACGACGCGACGGTGATGCCCGAGCCGATGCCGCGCGGCAGCCCGAACAACAGGCCGGCGAGCGCGATTGTCGCCAGCACGGCGACGCCGATGAACATCATGCGCCAGCCGAAATGCGCGCCGACCAGCGCGCCGAGCGGTACGCCAAGCGCAACCGCCATGCTCATCCCGCCGTTGACGATGGCCAATGCCCGCCCGCGCCGGTTCGGCGGCACCAGCACGCCGGCCAGCGCATTGGCGCCCGGTACGTAAAGTCCGGCGGCGACCGCCAGCAGAACGCGCGCCGCAGCGAGCGATGAATAATCCGGCGCGACGGCCGCGACGATATTGCCGATAGCAAACACCGCCATCGCGGCGATCAGCAGGTTGCGCCGGTCGAAACCGCCGGTCAGCGCGGTCAGAACCGGCGAACTGAAAGCATAAGTCAGTGAAAAGATCGCCATCAACTGACCGGCGACCGCGACGCTGACCGACAGGTCGTGCGACATCGACGGCAGAACCGCCGCGACCATGAAGCCTTCGGTGCCGACGGCGAAACTGCCAGCGGCCATCCAGTAAAGCGGACCGTAACGAAATGCCGGCGCGGCGGACGTCACGGCGGCCTGCGGTCCGGGCGATGCGAGAGCGGAGGTCGGAACGATGGAAGCTGAATAAGTAGACATGGCGAGGTCTTCTTTGCGTGAGAGACAACGTTGCCGGTGCGGCCCTTGCGGGGCCGCGATGCCGGTGTCGAAGCGAATGATGGCTGGGGTTACGAAGCGGTCTTGCCGCCGTTGACGCTGAGGATCTGGCCGCTGACGTAAGACGATCGGTCGGTGCCGAGATAGACGATGGCTTGTGCGATCTCCTCCGGGCGGCCGAGCCGTTTCATCGGTACGCCGCCGGCCATGCCGGCTTTACGGTCGGCGCTGCCGGCAAAGCGCGTCAGCATGTCGGTGTCGACCGGGCCTGGCGCGACCGCGTTGACCCGGACGTTGAAGGGCGCGCCTTCCAGCGCTGCCGCCTTGGTCAGACCTTCGACGGCGTGCTTGCTGGCGGTGTAGAGCGACGCGCCCGGCGCGCCGCGATGGCCCATGGTCGAGGACAGGTTGACGATGCTGCCGGACCCTTGCTTCTGCATCACGCGCATCTCGTGCTTCATGCTCAGCAGCGTGCCGAGCACATTGGTATCGAAGGTCGCGGCGTAGCTTTCCGGCGTCTGGTCGACGATCGGGCCGGGCTGGCCCTCGGTGCCGGCATTGTTGACGGCGATATCGAGACGGCCGAAGCGCGCCACGGTCTTGTCGATCAGGCCGCCGACTTCGTCGTCATGGCGGACATCGACCGCGATGAACTCGGCATTGGCCCCGAGCGCGCGCAGTTCGGCGACAAGGTCGGCGCCGGCGTCGGCTCGGCGGCCGGACACCACGACGTTCGCGCCGTCGCGGGCAAAAGCCAGAGCGGTGGCGCGCCCGATCCCGGCCAGCGCGCCGGTAATCAGGACGACGGGGTTGTTGCCGTGTCGCGTGACGGCCGAGGCTGTGATCTCGGCGTTGATTTCGGTGGTCATGGGACTGTGTCCTTTAAATTTCGTGCCGCGAATGGTGCGCTGCGGCAATGTCAATATGTACGACCGTATTATTTATCGCAAGCCGAAATATGTACGAACGTATTAAACTTTAGGATGAGGCCCCCAAAGGCATGCGCCTGAGCCAGGTTCTGAAGGAAAAGCCGTCGGATACTGCTTTTCGGTGCAACGACAAGGCTCGGTTGTTATGTGCGGGTGAACGCGCACCCGAACCGCCGAAAAGGCGGCCGGTTACCGCAGCACCTTCTCGAACAACACTTTCTTGAAGCGGTCGATCGGCGCGCTGTCGCGGTGGGTTTTGCAGAGCAGATTGGCGCCCTGCAACGACGACACGATAAAGCCGGCGGTTTCCTCGCAGTCGAAATCGGCCGGCAACTCACCGGCTTTCACCGCCGCGCGCAGGCAATACGTCATGGCCGTTTGCACTTCGCCGAACACGTCGACCAGCCGCAGCCGGATGCTGTCGCAGCTTTCGCTGGCCTCGGCGGCGAAATTGCCGAACAGGCAGCCATTGCGCATGCCGTTCTGGCTCTGCCGGTCTTTCTGGAAATCGATATAGGCGGCGAGACGCGCCAACGGCGGCTGCGTATCGTCGAGCAGGGTCGCTTTCATCGTGTCGCGGCCGCGCGCCAGATAGAGATCGATGATCTCCAAGCCGAACGCTTCCTTCGACGCGAAGTGATTGGTGAAAGAACCTTGCGGCACACCGGCCGCCCGCACGATGTCGCGCACGCCTGAACCGGCAAAGCCGTGCGCGTGTACGACGCGCAGGCCTTCGGCAAGAATCTTGTCGCGGTTCGACGGTTTCGCCATGCGTCTAATATGTCCGTCCATATTGAAGTGTCAAGGCGGTCTGTTACGCCCGCGCGGCTCCGGGCTTTTCTTGTGCGCATCCCTGCGCAAGGCTAGTGTGCCGTTTAGCGTCCCTCTGACGGAACAAATAACAAAGTTATATCAATGCGTTATATCTCTACGCGGGGCGCGCCCGCCGAGCTTGATTTTGTCGAAGCCATGCTCGCGGGTCTGGCCCGTGACGGCGGTCTTTACGTGCCGACCTCCTGGCCGACCTTGTCGCCGGAAACCATTGGCGGCTTCGCCGGCCGGCTTTATGCCGAAGTCGCGGTCGAGGTGCTTAAGCCCTTTGTCGGCGACGCGATCGCCGAAGCCGACCTCGCGCGCATGGCCCGCGAGGCTTATGGCACCTTCCGCCACCCCGCGACCGCGCCGCTGGTGCAACTCGGCGACAGCCTGTTCGTGCTGGAGCTGTTTCACGGGCCGACGCTCGCCTTCAAGGACCTCGCCATGCAACTGGTGGCGCGGTTGATGGATCACGTTCTGATCCAGCGCAACGAACGCACCACCATCGTGGTCGCGACCTCGGGCGATACCGGCGGCGCCGCGGTCGAAGCCTTCCGCGGCCGCAGCCAGGTCGATGTCATCGCGCTTTATCCGCATGGCCGGATCTCGGACGTGCAGCGTCTCATGATGACGACGGCGCCTGACGACAACGTTCATGCGCTGGCGATCGAAGGCACCTTCGACGACTGTCAGGCTCTGGTGAAGGCGATGTTCAATCATCACGCCTTCCGCGATCGCGTCCGCCTGTCCGGTGTCAACTCGATCAATTGGGCGCGCATCGTCGCCCAATGTGTTTATTACTTCACCGCCGCCGTGGCGCTCGGCGCGCCGCATCGCAAGGTCGCCTTCACCGTGCCGACCGGCAATTTCGGCGATGTCTACGCCGGCTATGTCGCCTCGCGCATGGGGCTTCCGGTGGATCGGCTGGTGGTGGCGACCAACGTCAACGACATCCTGGCCCGCACCTTCGCCACCGGCGATTATGAAACGCGCGGCGTCACCGCGACCGCGTCGCCGTCGATGGATATTCAGGTGTCGTCGAATTTCGAACGGCTGTTGTTTGAAACCTGCGGCCGCGATTCCCACACGGTCAAAGCCCTGATGGGTTCGCTGACGCAGTCGGGACGCTTCACGGTGCCGGGCGATGCGCTCAAGAAGATGCGCGGATTGATGTCGGCCGACCGCGCCGATGAGCAGGAAACCGCTGCGACCATCCGGACCTGGATGCGTGAGGCCGGTTATTGTGCCGACCCGCATACCGCCGTGGCGCTGGCGGTGGCCGAGAAGGAAAGCCGCGATCCTTCGGTGCCGATGGTCGTGCTATCGACGGCCCACCCGGCCAAATTCCCGGATGCGGTTAAAGCGGCTTGCGGTGTCACGCCGGGACTCCCAGATTGGCTGTCTGACCTGCCGAAGCGGAAGGAGCGCATTACCGTGCTGCCGGCCGATCAGGCGCAGGTCGAAAAATTTGTTTCAGGTGCGTCGCGCGCGGCGCGTGAAGGAGTTTCGGCATGACTGTGGAAGTAACGCGCCTCGCCTCAGGCCTCTCGGTGGTGACCGACAAGATGCCGCATCTCGAGTCGGCGTCGCTCGGGGTCTGGACTGGCGCCGGCAGCCGCGACGAACTGCCCGACGAACACGGCATTTCGCATTTGCTCGAACACATGGCGTTCAAGGGCACGCAGCGCCGCACCGCGCGTCAGATCGCCGAGACCATCGAAGCTGTCGGCGGCGATCTGAACGCCGCGACCAGCGTCGAATCGACCGGCTATTTCGCCCGCGTGCTCAAGGCCGATGTGCCGCTGGCCCTCGATGTGCTGTCCGATATTTTGTCCGAGCCGGCGTTCGACCCGGAGGAATTGAAGCGCGAGCAGAACGTCATCACCCAGGAAATCGGCGCCACCGAAGACGCGCCCGACGATCTGGTATTCGACCGTTTGCAGGAAGTCGCCTTTCCCGACCAGCCGATCGGCCGTTCGATTCTCGGCACGCCGGAAACCGTGCGCGGCTTTTCCGCCAAGAGCCTGCGCACCTATCTTGCCCGCAATTACCGCGCGCCGAACATGCTGGTGGCCGCGGCCGGTGCGATCGATCATGCCCAGATCGTCGAGGAAGCGCAGAAGCGCTTCGCCAGCTTTGTCGGGCCGGATGCGCCGGCGCCGGAGCCGGCCAAGTTTGGCGGCGGCACCAAGGTCGAAAGCCGGGACCTCGAACAGGTGCATATCGCGCTGGCGCTGGAAGGCGTGCCGGTGAAACACCCGGATCTTTATAGTTTGCAGGTCTTCACCAGCGTGCTGGGCGGCGGCATGTCATCGCGTCTGTTTCAGGAAGTCCGCGAGATTCGCGGCTTGTGCTACACCATCCAGGCTTTCCACATGCCGTATTCCGACACGGGCATGTTCGGGCTTTACGCCGGCACCGACGAGGCCGATGCGCCCGAACTGATGCGGGTGGTGATTGACGAAATCGCCGGCGCCACCGAGACCCTGAACGAAGCCGAGATCGCCCGCGCCAAGGCGCAGATGAAGGCGGGGCTTCTGATGGCGCTGGAAAGCTCGGAAGCCCGCCTCGGTCAGATCGCGCGTCAGATGCTGGCCTATGGCCGGCCGATCGCGCTCGACGAAATCGTTGCCAAGGTCGAAGCGGTCACGGTTGAAAGCGCGCGGGCTGCCGGTCGGGCGCTGATCCGGCGTGGCCGGCCGGCAATTGCCGCCATCGGCCCCGGCAGCGGACTTGAAAGCACCGCGGCAATTGCCGAGACTTTGGTTCGCCCGGCGGCCTGAAAGAGGCCCGGCGGGGGATAGCAACGTCATGGCGTTTTTCCGCACCGTCGGCTCCAACGACAATCTGCCGAGCATCGTCGGCGATCGCGTCATGCTGCGCCCGCCGCAATCGGGCGATCATGCCGAATGGGCCGCCTTGCGCGAACTCAGCCGAAGCTTCCTGACGCCCTGGGAGCCGATCTGGCCGGAGGACGATCTGACCCGGGGCGCGTTCCGTCGCCGGCTCAAGCGCTATGCCGAGGAGCAGCGCAACGATCTTGCTTACCCGTTTCTGGTCTTCCGCCGGCAGGACAATGCGCTGGTCGGCGGGTTGACGCTCGCCAATATCCGGCGTGGCGTCGCCCAGGCGGGCAGTATCGGTTACTGGATCGGCGCGCCGTTTGCCCGCCACGGCTATATGAGCGCGGCGGTCCGGGCGCTGGTGCCTTATTGCTTCGGACCCTTGCGGCTGCATCGGGTGGAAGCGGCTTGCCTGCCCGATAATGGGCCGTCGATTGGTCTGCTCGAAAAGGTCGGCTTCAAACGCGAGGGCTATGCCCGGGGCTATTTGTGCATCAATGGCGCCTGGGAGGACCATTTGCTCTATGCCCAGCTCGCCGACGATCAGCATTAGCGGCCGGGCCTGACGGGGGCGGGCCCCGGCAGAGGGGCGTCGGTGCCGACATCCGGCGGGGCTCAGGTCGAGCGGATAATTCATCCATCCCAGGGTACCGTGCGTGGACGCCATGCCTTGGGCTTGCCACGCTTATCTTGCTATAAACCCCGGGCTGGGCCGGGCTTCGCCGGGATCGCGACCGCTGCGCCGGTTGGCTTCATCAAGTTCAAGAAACGTGAGTTAGAAAATGCGTGGGGACCGACACAGCCAGGCCAAGCCGCCGCATGGCAAAGCCGTTGACGCGCCGGCCGGGCGAGCCCGGCGGCTAAGAATAGCGCCCTTGGCGCTGGGCCTGCCGGCGCTGGCCTTGCTTCTGGCGGCCTGCGGCACCAGTGGCAGCGGCGGCTCGTCCGGCGGCAGCAGCTTCCTCAACAAGATCAATATCTTCGCCGAGAAGAAAACCCAGGCGATGACCGATTCCGGCAATGCGGCGGCGGCGATCGCGGACAATGACGATATCGATTGCCCGGGCGTCGCGGTGCGAACCGGCGCGGCCACCTTGTCAATCGGCAAGACGCCCGGCGACGTCGACGTCAGCGCCCTCGACCTGCGTTATCAGGGCACGATCCTGCGCACGGCGCGCGAATGTCACATCACTGCCGGCGTCATGAACATGAAGGTCGGCGTCGAGGGGCGGATCATTACCGGTCCGGCCGGCGGGCCGGGCGCGGTCGATGTGCCGCTGCGCATGGCGGTGGTTCAGGAAGGCGTCGAGCCGAAGACCATCGCGTCGAAGCTGGCGATCGTTCCGGTGACAATCACCGACACCGTCGATCGCGTGACCTTCACCCATGTCGAAAGCGACGTGATCTTCCCGATGCCGGTCCGGCCGAGCGATATCGATTCCTACGTCGTCTATGTCGGCTTCGATCCGCTGGCGCTCAAGGAAAAGAAGAAGCCGGCCCCGGTCCGCAAGCGCAGCCATAAGCCGCGTCCCGCCGCCAGGACGCAGTAACGCCGCCTCGGGCGGCCACGCAGACCGCCTAACCGGCGGGTTACCAGCCTCGCAGGTCGAGCACGGTGCCTTTCAGCGCGCGCAGATCGGAGATCACGACGCGGGCGCCGGCCTTGCGCAGGTGCGCGCCCAACTGGCTGCCGGCGTGACTGCCGCCGACAAAGCCGATCACCGTCATGCCGGCGGCGACCGCCGCGGTGACGCCGGCCGGCGAATCCTCGACGACCAGACAGCTGCCGGGATGCACGCCCATCCGGGACGCGACATGCAGGAACAGGTCGGGGGCCGGTTTGCCGTTCGGCACGTCGCTTGCCGAAAACACATTCCCCTCGAAATAGCGCAGCAGGTTGGTGCTTTCGAGGCTGACCCGGATGCGTTCGAGCGAGGCGGAGGAGGCGACGCATTTCGGCCCGCGCAGCCAGGACAGCGCGTGTGCGGCGTGGTGCGTGGCGCGCAGTTCGGCGCGGATCCGGCGCAAGGTCGCATCGGCGACGGTCTTGGCGAAATCGCGCGGCAGTTTGCGGCGGGCGGCGGCCTCGACTTCGGCAAACATGTCCGACTGGCGGCGGCCGGTAAAATAGCGTGCGACGACGTCCGGTGTCAGCCCGAAGCCGGCCCGGATGAATTCTTGCGATACGATCGCTGTGGCCAGCGGCTCGCTGTCGACGAGCACGCCGTTGCAATCGAAGATGACCACGGGCCCCCCGATGCTTTGGCCGGATAACCGGCGCGTTCACGGA
>WGNB01000025.1 GCA_016124795.1 Rhodopseudomonas sp.
GGCAGCAATTGAGACGAATTGGTGGCGAATGTCGGCTTGCCACCCATTGTGCGCTGCGCTAAGCCTCAACCGCTGCCGTCCTTAAAGCGCTTCCAAACAAGGCCTTGTTTTTCGGACGTTTTGTGCGGCTCAAGCTCCGGTTTGGGCGCCGGTTCCGGCGCCGGGCAGTCCGACAGGGCATCGGACCGCCGGGCAGGTCGAACGGTAAAGATGCCGGGGGTAGGGGCGCGGCTGTTCGCTGAGGTTCGCCAATGAACGCATTGCTGCTAGACTATCTGCCCTTGGTCGTCTTCATCGCCGTTGCGCTGGTGATTGGCCTTGCCTTGCTGATCGCTCCGTTTCTTGTCGCCTATCAGCAGCCCGATCCCGAAAAACTCTCGGCTTACGAATGCGGCTTCAACGCCTTCGACGACGCGCGTATGAAGTTCGACGTTCGATTCTATCTGGTCGCCATTCTCTTCATCATCTTCGACCTTGAGGTGAGCTTCCTGTTCCCTTGGGCCGTAGCGTTCAAGAGCGTCGGCGTGTTCGGTTTCTGGTCGATGATGGTTTTCCTCGGCGTGCTCACCATCGGTTTCATTTACGAATGGAAGAAGGGCGCGCTCGAATGGGATTGAGGGCGCGAAGGACTCACAGCCAATGACAATGGTCGCACCCGCACCGCGCGGCATTCTCGATCCCCGGACTGGCAAGCCGGTCGGGGCCGACGACAGCTTTTTCGTCGGCGTCAATAACGAACTGGCCGACAAGGGCTTCATTGTCGCGGCCGCCGACGACCTGATCACCTGGGCGCGCACCGGCTCGCTGATGTGGATGACCTTCGGTCTGGCCTGCTGCGCCGTCGAAATGATGCAGCTTTCGATGCCGCGTTACGACGTCGAGCGCTTCGGTTTTGCTCCGCGCGCCAGTCCGCGTCAGTCCGACGTGATGATTGTCGCCGGCACCCTGACCAACAAGATGGCGCCGGCCCTGCGCAAGGTCTACGACCAGATGCCGGAGCCGCGCTACGTCATCTCGATGGGCTCCTGCGCCAACGGCGGCGGCTACTATCACTATTCCTATTCAGTGGTGCGCGGCTGCGACCGCATCGTGCCGGTCGACATTTATGTGCCAGGCTGCCCGCCGACCGCCGAGGCGCTGCTTTACGGCGTGCTGCTGCTGCAAAAGAAAATCCGCCGTACCGGCACCATTGAGCGTTAAGCGGAATCATTCGAATGGAAGACTCGCTCGTCAGGCTTGGGGCTACGATCCAGACCGCGCTGCCCGCGTCGGTTCTCGGCCATGAGGTGGCGCACGGCGAATTGACGGTGCAGGCCAAGGCCGCCGACATCGTCAAGGTCGCGACCTTCCTGCGCGACGACGCGGCCTGCCAGTTCGTCTGCATCATCGATGTCACCGCTGTCGATTGGCCGGGCCGCGAGCAGCGCTTCGACGTGGTCTATCATTTCCTGTCGCCGCGACTGAACCAGCGTATCCGCGTCAAGGTGATGACCGACGAAGTCACGCCGGTGCCGTCGCTGATCGAGGAATTCCGTGGCGCCGACTGGTTCGAGCGCGAAACCTACGATCTGTACGGCGTGCTGTTTACCGGACACCCCGACATGCGGCGTATCCTCACCGATTACGGTTTCGAGGGACATCCGCTGCGCAAGGACTTCCCGCTGACCGGCTTTGTCGAAGTGCGTTACGACGACGAGCAGAAGCGCGTCGTCTACGACAAGGTCAGGCTGGCCCAGGAATTCCGTTCGTTCGATTTCCTCTCGCCTTGGGAAGGCACCGAATACGTGCTGCCGGGCGACGAGAAGGCCAAGGCTGAGGGTAAGGGCTCGTAATGGCTGAAACCTCACTGCGTAATTTCACCATCAACTTCGGCCCGCAGCATCCGGCCGCGCACGGCGTTTTGCGTCTCGTGCTGGAGCTCGACGGCGAGGTGGTCGATCGCGTCGATCCGCATATCGGCCTCTTGCATCGCGGCACCGAGAAACTGATCGAACACAAGACCTATTTGCAGGCGGTGCCTTATTTCGACCGGCTCGATTACGTCGCGCCGATGAATCAGGAGCATGCCTTCTGCCTGGCGGTTGAAAAGCTGCTCGGCATCCAGGTGCCCAAGCGCGCGCAATTAATCCGCGTTCTTTATTCCGAGATTGGCCGCCTGTTGTCGCACCTGCTCAATGTCACCACGCAGGCGATGGACGTCGGCGCCTTGACGCCGCCGTTGTGGGGCTTCGAGGAACGCGAAAAGCTGATGGTGTTCTATGAGCGGGCGTCCGGCTCGCGCATGCATGCCGCTTACTTCCGTCCCGGCGGCGTTCATCAGGATATTCCGACCCAGTTGGTCGACGACATCTATAACTTCTGCGATCCGTTTCTGAAGGTCGTTGGCGATCTTGACACGCTTTTGACCGGCAACCGTATCTTCAAGCAGCGTAACGTCGATATCGCGATCGTGAAGCTGGAAGACGCCTGGAACTGGGGCTTCTCCGGCGTGATGGTGCGCGGCTCGGGCGCAGCCTGGGACCTGCGCAAGGCGCAGCCTTACGAATGCTATGCCGAACTCGATTTCGACATTCCTGTCGGCAAGAATGGCGACTGCTACGATCGCTATCTGATCCGCATGGAAGAAATGCGCCAGTCGGTGCGGATCATGAAGCAGTGCTGTGACAAGCTGCGCTCGCCGGAAGGGCAAGGACCGGTTTCAGCGGTCGATCAAAAGATTGTTCCGCCCAAACGCGGCGAAATGAAGCGCTCGATGGAAGCGCTGATCCATCATTTCAAGCTCTACACCGAAGGCTTCCACGTTCCGGCGGGTGAGGTCTATGCTGCTGTCGAAGCGCCCAAGGGCGAGTTCGGCGTCTATCTGGTCGCCGACGGCACCAACAAGCCGTACAAGTGCAAGATTCGTGCGCCGGGTTTCGCGCACTTGCAGGCGATGGACTGGCTGTGCAAGGGCCACTTGCTGGCCGACGTTTCGGCCATTCTCGGCTCCATCGATATCGTGTTCGGAGAAGTGGATCGATGAGCGTTCGCCGCACCGCCCCGCCGGAAGTTCAGCCGAAGCAATTCGCCTTCACGGCCGAGAATCTCGACTGGGCCAAGAAGCAGCTGCTGAAGTTTCCCGAAGGCCGTCAGGCGTCGGCGGTGATTCCGCTGATGTGGCGCGCCCAGGAGCAGCATCACGGCTGGCTGCCGGAAGCCGCGATCCGCTACATCGCCGACATGCTTGGCATGGAGCACATCCGCGCTCTCGAAGTCGCGACCTTCTACACGATGTTCATCCTGCAACCGGTCGGCAAGAAGGCGCATGTCCAAGTCTGCGGCACGACGCCGTGCCGGCTGCGCGGCGCCGACGCGCTCTTCGAGGTTTGCAAGCACCGTATCGCACATGAGCCGTTCGAGATTTCGAAAGACGGCGACTTCTCCTGGGAAGAGGTCGAATGCCTGGGCGCTTGCGTGAACGCGCCGATGGTGCAGGTCTGGAAAGACACTTACGAGGACCTGACGGTCGAGACCTTCGAGAAGATGCTCGATGGCTTTGCCAAGGGCAATCCGCCGAAACCCGGTCCGCAGATCGACCGGCAATTCTCCGCGCCCGAGGGCGGCGCGACCACTCTTAAATCCGTGAAGGCGTGAACGATGCTCGCTGACAAGGATCGTATCTTCCAGAATCTCTACGGGCTCAACGATTGGGGCCTCAAGGGCGCGCGGGCGCGCGGCGCCTGGGACGGCACCAAGGCGATCCTGGACAAGGGCCGCGACGGCATCGTCAACGAGATGAAAGCCTCGGGCCTGCGCGGTCGCGGCGGCGCCGGCTTCCCGACCGGTTTGAAGTGGTCGTTCATGCCGAAGGAAATCGGCGAGCGTCCGCATTACCTCGTCGTCAATGCCGACGAATCCGAGCCCGGCACCTGCAAGGACCGCGAGATCATGCGGCACGATCCGCATCTGCTGGTCGAGGGTTGCTTGATCGCCGGCTTCGCAATGGGCGCGCATACCGGCTACATCTATGTGCGCGGCGAGTTCATTCGCGAGCGCGAGCGCCTGCAGGCGGCGATCGATCAGGCATATGAGGCCAAGCTGATCGGCAAGAACAACGTCCACGGCTGGGACTTCGATCTTTACGTCGCGCACGGCGCCGGCGCCTATATCTGCGGTGAGGAAACCGCGCTGCTCGAAAGCCTCGAAGGCAAGAAAGGTCAGCCGCGTCTCAAGCCACCGTTCCCGGCCAACGTCGGTCTTTATGGCTGCCCGACGACCGTGAACAACGTCGAGTCGATCGCGGTGGCGCCGGATATCCTGCGCCGCGGCGCGAGCTGGTTCTCGTCGATCGGCAATCCGAACAATGTCGGCACCAAGCTGTTCTGCATTTCCGGCCACGTCAACAAGCCGTGCAATGTCGAAGAAGCCATGGGCATTCCGTTCCGTGAGCTGATCGAAAAGCATTGCGGCGGCATTCGTGGCGGCTGGGACAATCTCAAGGCGGTGATCCCCGGCGGCTCGTCGGTGCGCATGGTGCCGGCCGAGCAGATCATCGACACGCCGATGGATTTCGACAGCCTGTCGAAGCTCCGCTCGGGCCTCGGCACGGCGGCGGTCATCGTGATGGACAAGTCGACCGATCTCATTCGCGCGGTGGCTCGGCTGTCCTATTTCTACAAGCATGAGAGCTGCGGCCAGTGCACGCCGTGCCGCGAGGGCACCGGCTGGATGTGGCGCGTGCTCACCCGCATGGCCGAGGGCCGCGCCCAGAAGCGCGAAATCGACATGCTGTTGGAAGTCACCAAGCAGGTCGAAGGCCACACCATCTGCGCGCTTGGCGACGCGGCGGCTTGGCCGATCCAGGGCCTGATCGCTCACTTCCGTCACGAGATTGAAGACCGTATCGACGCCTATTCCCGGAATGCCGACGCGCACGGCGTGCGCGAACCCGTTTCAGTGGCGGCCGAATGAGCTATGAAACCACCAGTCTGCGCTGTCACAATTGCCGGTATTGGTGGCCGCTCGACGATGGCGAGCCGCGCGAGCATTTGCGGCAATACGCCAGGCGCGGCCAGTGCCGTCGGCACGCGCCGCCGCCGGTCAGCGCCGAACAGGAATGGGCGATCGTCATGCGTAACGATTGGTGCGGGGAGCATTCCCATGTCGAAATGTAACGACATAGTGGCGCCCGGCAACGAACACGCGGCAAGGCTGAACTAAATGACCAAAGTCATCATCGACAACGTCGAAATCGAGGTCGCGCCGGAGCTGACGCTGCTCCAGGCCTGCGAGCAGGCGGGCGCCGAGATTCCGCGCTTCTGCTTCCATGAACGGCTGTCGATCGCCGGCAATTGCCGGATGTGCCTGATCGAGGTGAAGGGCGGACCGCCGAAGCCGGTAGCGTCCTGCGCCATGAACGTGCGCGACCTGCGGCCCGGCCCGAAGGGCGAGCCGCCGGAAATGTTCACCAAGTCGCCGATGGTGAAAAAGGCACGCGAAGGCGTGATGGAATTCCTGCTGATCAATCATCCGCTCGATTGCCCGATCTGCGATCAGGGCGGTGAGTGCGATTTGCAGGATCAGGCCATGGCCTATGGCGTCGATCACACGCGGTTCCAGGAAAACAAGCGCGCCGTCGAAGACAAATATATCGGCGTGCTGGTCAAAACCTCGATGAATCGCTGCATCCAGTGCACGCGTTGCATCCGGTTCTCCAGTGAGGTTGCCGGCGTGTCCGAACTCGGCGCCACCGGGCGCGGCGAGGACATGGAGATCACCACCTATCTCGAACAGGCGATGACCTCGGAATTGCAGTCGAACGTTGTCGATCTGTGTCCGGTCGGCGCGCTGACCTCGAAGCCTTATGCGTTCTCGGCCCGGCCTTGGGAATTGATCAAGACGCCGTCGATCGACGTCATGGACGGTCTCGGCTCGGCGATCCGCGTCGATACGCGTGGCCGTGAAGTGATGCGCATTCTGCCTCGCCTCAATGAGGACGTGAACGAGGAGTGGATCTCCGACAAGACCCGCCATATCGTCGACGGCCTGCGCACCCAGCGGCTCGACCAGCCTTATGTCCGCGAAAATGGAAGACTGCGGCCGGCATCGTGGAAGGAAGCCTTCGCGCTGATCGCCAACAAGATGCGGCCGATCGACAGCTCGCGTGTTGGTGCCCTGGCCGGTCAATTGGCCTCGGTCGAGGAGGTCTTCGCGCTCAAGGCGCTGATGGGTGCGCTCAACGTCAAGAATCTGGACGCCCGTTATCCCGGCTCTCCGCTCGATCCCAAACACGGCCGGACGAGCTATCTTTTCAACTCGCGCGTCGCCGGCATCGACGATGCCGACGCGATCATGTTGATCGGCACCAATCCGCGCATCGAGTCGCCGGTGCTCAATGCCCGTATCCGCAAGCGGTACCTGAAAGGCAATGTGCTGATCGGTCTGGTCGGCGAGCAGGCCGATCTGACCTATCCCTATACATATCTCGGCGCTGGTCCCGAAAGCCTGGCGCAGTTCATCGACCATCCGCCGGCCAAGAAAGAACGTCCGATGTTCATTGTCGGGCAGGGTGCGCTCAATCGCGCCGATGGCGCGGCGGTGCTGGGGCAGATCGCCAAGGCTGCGGCTTCGCTGGGCGTCGTCAAGGACGGTTGGAACGGCTTCAATATTCTGCATACCGAAGCCGGTCTTGTCGGCGCGCTCGATGTCGGCTTCGTGCCGGGCGAGGGCGGGCTCGATACGGCCGGCATGCTCAAGCCGAACGCGCTCGACGTCATGTTCCTGCTCGGTGTCGATGAAATCGATGTCCCGGCGGGCCCCTTCGTCATCTACATCGGCACACATGGTGACCGTGGCGCGCACCGCGCCGACGTGATCCTGCCGGGCGCGGCCTATCCGGAAAAGTCCGGCACTTACGTCAACACCGAGGGCCGGGTGCAGATGGCCAACCGCGCAGCCTTCCCGCCGGGAGATGCCCGCGAGGACTGGTCGATTTTGCGGGCGCTGTCCGACGTGCTCGGCTGCCGGCTGCCGTATGATTCACTTCAGGCCTTGCGGCAGGCGCTTTATGCCGCGCATCCGCACATGATGCGGCTCGATCAGATCGCGGCCGGCGACGCCGGCGATATCGCCAATCTGGCCAAGCTCGGCGGCACGCCGGAGAAGTCGGCCTTCGTCTCGCCGGTGAAGGATTTCTACTTCACCAATCCGATCGCGCGGGCGTCCGCGGTGATGGCCGAATGCTCGGCGCTGGCTCAGTCCGCCGGCAAAACCTTGACGGCGGCGGAGTAGGGGTAATGGATTTCTTCTGGACCTATCTCTGGCCGGTGATCGTGATGCTGGCGCAGTCGGTGCTGCTGCTGGTGATTCTGTTGGTAGCAATCGCCTATATCCTGCTAGCTGACCGCAAGATCTGGGCGGCGGTGCAGATGCGGCGCGGTCCCAACGTGGTCGGGCCCTTCGGCCTGTTCCAGTCCTTCGCCGACCTGATCAAGTTCGTGCTGAAGGAGCCGGTCATCCCGGCGGGCTCGAACAAAGGCGTGTTCCTGCTGGCGCCGCTGGTCACTTGTGTTCTGGCGTTGGCCGCCTGGGCAGTGATCCCTGTCAACCTCGGCTGGGCGATTGCCGACATCAATGTCGGTGTGCTGTATATCTTCGCCGTGTCCTCGCTGATGGTCTACGGCATCATCATGGCCGGCTGGGCGTCGAACTCGAAATATGCCTTTCTGTCGGCGGTGCGCTCGGCGGCGCAAATGGTGTCCTACGAAGTCTCGATTGGCTTCGTGATCATCACCGTGCTGTTGTGCGCCGGTTCGCTCAATCTCACCGCCATCGTCGAAGCGCAGAATGGACCTTACGGTATCTTCTCCTGGTACTGGCTGCCGCTGTTCCCGATGTTCGTCGTGTTCTATATCTCGGCGCTGGCCGAAACCAACCGTCCGCCGTTCGATCTGGTCGAAGCCGAATCCGAACTGGTCGCCGGCTTCATGGTCGAATACGGCTCGTCGCCGTATATGATGTTCATGCTCGGCGAATACGTCGCCATCGTCACGATGTGCGCCATGGGCACGATCATGTTCCTCGGTGGTTGGCTGTCGCCGATCCCTTACGCGCCGTTCACTTACGTCCCGGGCGTGATCTGGTTCGTGCTCAAGGCCTTCTTCATGTTCTTCCTGTTCGCGATGGCCAAGGCGATCGTGCCGCGTTATCGCTACGACCAATTAATGCGTCTGGGCTGGAAGGTGTTCCTGCCGCTGTCGCTGGCGATGGTGGTGATCGTGGCTGGCGTCTTGCAATACGGCCATCTGGCCGGTTTCACATCCAATTTGGCAGCGAAGTGAGGATGAGATGAGACTCGATCGCGCAGCCAAGGCCCTTTTCCTCTGGGAGTTCGTGACCGGCTTCATGCTGGCCATGCGCTATTTCTTCCGGCCCAAGGCGACGCTGAATTATCCGTTCGAGAAGGGCCCGATCTCGCCGCGGTTCCGCGGCGAGCATGCGCTGCGCCGTTATCCGAACGGCGAAGAACGCTGCATCGCCTGCAAGCTATGCGAGGCGATCTGTCCAGCCCAGGCGATCACTATCGAGGCAGGTCCGCGACGCAATGACGGCACCCGGCGCACCACCCGATACGACATCGACATGGTGAAGTGCATTTATTGCGGCTTGTGCCAGGAAGCCTGCCCGGTCGACGCCATCGTCGAGGGCCCGAATTTCGAATTCGCCACAGAGACCCGCGAAGAGCTTTATTACAACAAGGATCGTTTGCTCGCGAACGGCGATCGTTGGGAGCGAGAGATCGCCAAGAACATCGCGCTCGACGCGCCGTACAGGTAATCCGATGATCGTCGCCGCACTCTTCTTTTATCTCTTTGCCGCCGTGCTGGTCGCGTGCGCCTTTATGGTGATCGCGTCGAAGAACCCGGTGCACTCGGTACTCTATCTGATCCTGGCCTTCGTCAACGCCGCCGGACTGTTCATGATGATGGGCGCCGAGTTCCTAGCGCTGATCCTGATCGTCGTTTATGTCGGCGCGGTCGCGGTGCTGTTCCTGTTCGTCGTCATGATGCTCGACGTCGATTTTGCCGAACTCAAGCGTGGGGTGTTGCAGTATCTGCCGATCGGCATGCTGATCGGCGGCATTTTCCTGGCCGAGTTGCTCTTTGTGGTCGGCGCCTGGGTCATCGGCTCCGGCGTGCCGAAGGCGATTGTCGCCGCGATCCCGACCAATATCAGCAACACCGAAGCTATCGGCCTGGTGATGTATACCCGCTACGTTTACTTCTTCGAGATCGCCGGCATGATCCTGCTGGTCGCGATGATCGGCGCCATCGTGCTGACGTTGCAACATAAGGCGCGTGTGAAGCGGCAGGTGATCGCCGACCAGAACGCGCGTACCCCGGCCATGGCGATGGAAGTCGTCAAGGTCCGTAGCGGGCAGGGACTGGGGAGCAATCTGATCGGCGGCGGCGCCGCAACCAATGACAGCCTGGGGGGCAATTCATGACCATCGGGCTCGGCCATTATCTGTCGGTCGCCGCGATCCTGTTCACGCTTGGAATCTTCGGCATCTTCCTGAACCGTAAGAACGTGATCGTCATCCTGATGTCGATCGAGTTGATCCTGCTCGCGGTCAACATCAATTTCGTGGCGTTCTCGACCCATCTCGGCGATCTCATTGGCCAGATCTTCGCGCTGCTGGTGTTGACAGTCGCCGCCGCCGAGGCAGCCATCGGGCTCGCCATTCTGGTCGTTTTCTTCCGCAACCGTGGCTCAATCGCGGTTGAAGATATCAATGCGATGAAAGGCTGATCGCGCATGATCCCGAATAATCGGAACGGGTTTTTCGGTCAGGGCATGCGCCGGGGAATAGCTTAATGTTTCAGGCCATCGTTTTCCTTCCGCTGCTTGGGGCCATTCTCGCCGGCCTGATCGCGCTGTTCGGCGCGCGCGCCCGGTTTCCCGGCATGGCGCCGCCGCCCGGTGTCGAGGACGCCGCGACCGACGCCCATGCGCACCACCATGCACCGGACCTTCATGGCGGCGGGGCCATTCATCACGACCATCACGAAGGCGACGATCACGGGCATGGTCCGGTCGAGCCGGCGGCCGCCGGTTCGCGTACCGTGGAACTGATCACCACGACGTTGCTGCTCGCTTCGATGATCCTGTCTTGGATCGCTTTGGTTCAGGTAGGCTTCAATGGCCACGATGCCCGCGTTCCGGTCATGGACTGGATCGTCTCGGGCGATCTGCGGATCGCCTGGGCGCTGCGCGTCGATACTCTGACCGCGATCATGCTGGTTGTGGTGACGTCGATCTCGGCGCTCGTCCATCTCTACTCGATCGGTTACATGAACGAGGACCCGAACCGGCCGCGCTTCTTCGGTTATCTGTCGGTCTTCACCTTCTTCATGCTGATGCTGGTGACGTCTGACAATCTGGTTCAGATGTTCTTCGGCTGGGAAGGCGTCGGTCTCGCCAGCTATCTGCTGATCGGTTTCTGGTACCACAAGCCCGAGGCCAACGCGGCCGCGATCAAGGCATTCGTGGTCAACCGCGTCGGTGATTTTGGCTTCGCTCTCGGCATTTTCGCGCTGTTCGCGATGACCGGCGCGGTCGATTTCGACACCGTCTTCGCCCAGGCGCCGGCGCTGACCGGTAAGTTCATCGATTTCTTCGGCTGGCACGCCGATGCAATGACGCTGATCTGCCTGCTGCTATTCATGGGCGCGATGGGCAAGTCGGCGCAGTTCCTGCTGCACACCTGGTTGCCGGACGCGATGGAAGGCCCGACGCCGGTTTCGGCGCTGATCCACGCCGCGACCATGGTGACAGCCGGCGTGTTCATGGTGGCGCGGTTGTCGCCCTTGTTCGAGCTCGCGCCGCATGCGCAGACCTTCGTGACCTTCATTGGCGCGACCACCTGCGTGTTCGCGGCGACGATCGGTCTGGTGCAGAACGACATCAAGCGGATCGTGGCTTATTCGACCTGTTCGCAGCTCGGCTACATGTTCGTGGCGATGGGTTGCGGCGCTTACTCGGTCGGCATGTACCACCTGTTCACGCATGCCTTCTTCAAGGCACTGCTGTTCTTAGGTTCCGGCTCGGTGATCGTCGCGATGCATCACGAGCAGGATATCCGGCAAATGGGCGGGCTTAAGAGCCGCATTCCCTTTACTTATGTCGTGATGCTGATCGGTACGCTGGCCTTGACCGGTTTCCCGCTCACCGCCGGCTACTTCTCGAAGGACGCTATTATCGAAGCCGCTTTCGTTGGCAAGAATTCGATGGCGCTCTATGGCTATGTCTGTACCGTCGCTGCGGCGCTGCTGACATCGTTCTATTCGTGGCGCCTTGTGTTCAAGACCTTCCATGGCGAACCGCACGACCTGAAGCACTGGAAGGCGGCGCACGAGAGCCCCTTGGTGATGTTGATCCCGCTCGGCGTGCTCGCCGCCGGCGCGATCCTCGCCGGCTATCCGTTCAAGGGTGTTTTCGCCGGCGCGGGGGTCGAGCATTTTTTCCGGGCGTCGTTGTTCTTCGCCAAGGATAATACCGTGCTGGAGGATATGGAGCATATCCCGACCTGGATCGGCCTGATCCCGACGGTGATGATGGCCATCGGCTTCCTGGTGGCCTGGCTGTTCTATATCCGCTCGCCGCAGTTGCCCGTCGAATTGGCCCGTCAGCACGAGTTCCTGTACCGCTTCTTGCTTAACAAGTGGTACTTCGACGAGCTCTACGATTTCATCTTCGTGCGTCCGGCGAAATGGGTCGGCTACGAACTATGGAAGAAGGGCGACGGCTGGCTGATCGACGGCTTCGGCCCGAACGGCGTCTCGGCCCGCGTGCTTGACGTCACCCGCAACGTGGTCCGGCTGCAAACCGGCTACCTCTATCATTACGCCTTTGCCATGCTGATCGGAGCGGCTGCCTTCATCACCTGGTTCATGTTCTCGACGGGGATGCACTAACCATGAATTGGCCCGTCCTTTCGGTCGTCACCTTCCTGCCGCTGCTTGGCGCGTTGCTTGTCATGATCATGGCGCGCGGCAACGGCCCGGTCGCCAAGGGCACCGCGCGCTGGATCTCGCTGTGGACCACCGTCATCACCTTCGCGGTGTCGCTGGTGCTGGTGCGGCGCTTCGATGCCTCGTCGGCGGAATTCCAGTTTGTCGAGAAACACGATTGGCTCGGTGTGGCGTCTTACCACATGGGCGTAGATGGCATTTCGCTGCCCTTCGTGATCCTGACGACGGCCCTGATGCCGATCTGCATTCTCGCGAGTTGGACCTCGGTGCAGAAGCGCGTCAAGGAATACATGATTGCCTTCCTGGTGCTGGAAACGTTGATGATCGGCACCTTCTCGGCGCTCGACCTGGTGCTGTTCTACCTGTTTTTCGAAGGCGGCCTGATCCCGATGTTCCTGATCATCGGCATCTGGGGTGGTCAGCGCCGGGTTTATGCCAGCTTTAAATTCTTCCTTTATACGCTGGCCGGGTCGGTGCTGATGTTGCTCGCTATCATGGCGATGTATTGGCAAGCCGGCACCACCGATATTCCGCAGCTACTGCGCTATGGCTTCCCGCCGGGGATGCAGACATGGGCATGGCTGGCGTTCTTCGCGTCGTTCGCCGTTAAAATGCCGATGTGGCCGGTGCACACTTGGCTGCCGGACGCTCACGTCGAAGCGCCGACCGCCGGTTCGGTGCTGCTCGCCGCCGTCTTGCTGAAGATGGGCGGCTATGGCTTCCTGCGTTTCTCGCTGCCGATGTTCCCGTTGGCGAGCCATGATTTCGCGCCGCTTGTCTTTACACTGTCGGTCGTCGCCATCATCTACACCTCGCTGGTCGCGCTGATGCAGGAAGACGTCAAGAAGCTGATCGCCTATTCGTCGGTCGCGCACATGGGATATGTCACCATGGGCATCTTCGCCGCGACCACGCAGGGCGTCGCCGGCGCGGTGTTTCAGATGATCTCGCATGGCATCGTTTCGGGCGCGCTGTTCCTGTGCGTTGGTGTCGTCTATGACCGTATGCACACCCGCGAAATCGCCTTCTACGGCGGCTTGGTGACGCGGATGCCGCTTTACGCCGCGATCTTCATGCTGTTCACCATGGCCAATGTCGGCCTGCCGGGCACCTCCGGCTTCATCGGAGAATTCCTGTCGCTGATCGGCACCTTCAAGGCCAATATCCCGGTCGCGACTTTTGCCACCATTGGCGTCATCCTGTCGGCGGCTTATGCGCTGTGGCTTTACCGCAAGATGATCTTCGGCACGCTGAAGCCGGCGCTGGCCGGCATTACCGATATCGGATGGCGCGAGGGTTTGATTTTCGCGCCGCTGGTGGTCCTGACCATTCTGTTCGGCGTCGCGCCCAAGCCGGTGCTCGATATGTCGGCAACCTCGGTCGCCAACCTGCTGACCGGCTATAACAAGGCGATCGGCGTCAAGACCGCTTCCACACCTGCGGGCTCTGTCAATCAGGCTCACATCATTCCGGTGAGCGTCACGCGATGAACCAATTGACCACACTTCACGACGTCATGCCGGCATTGCCGGAACTGGTGCTGGCGGGCGGCGCCATGCTCCTGCTGATGATCGGCGCTTACGCCGGCGAGGGCAGTTCGCGCTTCGTCAACGTCCTGTCCATCCTGCTGCTGGTCGTCGTCGGCGCGCTGGTGGTGATGTTGCCGGCCGGCCGGTTGGCCTTGTTCGGCGGCAGCTTCGTGGTCGACGACTTCGCGCGCTTCCTGAAAGTTCTGATGCTGTGCGGGTCGGCCGGCACGCTGGTGTTGTCGCTTGATTACCTGAGTGTCGAGAAGCTGCAGAAGTTCGAATTCGGTGTGCTGGTTCTGTTGGCGACGCTCGGCATGATGCTGCTGATCTCGGCTGGCGACCTGATCGCGTTATATCTCGGCCTCGAACTGATGAGCCTGCCGCTTTACGTGATCGCCTCGTCGAATCGTGACAATGTGCGTTCGACTGAAGCCGGCCTGAAGTACTTCGTCCTCGGGGCGCTGTCGTCAGGCATGTTGCTCTACGGTGCGTCATTGATCTATGGCTTCACCGGAACCGTTAATTTCGCCGGGATCGCCGCCGCGACCCGGCACGGCGCCGGGCTCGGGCTGATCTTCGGGCTGGTATTCCTGTTCGCCGGCTTCTGCTTCAAGGTGTCGGCGGTGCCGTTCCACATGTGGACGCCGGACGTCTACGAAGGCTCGCCGACGCCGGTAACGGCGTTCTTCGCCGCCGCGCCCAAGGTCGCCGGCATCGCGATTTTCGTGCGCGCCAGCACCGTTGCCTTCCCCGGCATCACCCATTCCTGGCAGCAGATCGTGGTTTTCGTGTCGATCGCCTCGATGGCGCTCGGCGCCTTCGCGGCCATCGGCCAGAAGAACATCAAGCGCCTGATGGCCTATTCGTCGATCGGCCACATGGGCTTTGCGCTGGTCGGGCTGGCCGCCGGCACCGCCGAAGGCGTGCAGGGCGTGTTGATCTACATGGCGATCTATGTCGGCATGACGCTCGGCACCTTCGCTTGCATCCTGTCGATGCGGCGCGATGGCGTCATGGTCGAGAACATCAGCGATCTGGCGGGGCTGTCGCGGACCAAACCGGCGATGGCGTTTTTCCTCGCCATGCTGCTGTTCTCGCTGGCCGGCATCCCGCCGCTCGCCGGCTTCTTCGGCAAGTTCTATGTGTTCCTGGCCGCCATCAATGCCGGACTCTATACGCTGGCGGTGATCGGCGTGCTCGCCAGCGTGGTGGGCGCTTTCTATTATCTGATGATCGTCAAGACGATGTATTTCGACGAACCGGCCATGCCGTTCCAGCGCACGCCGGCGCTGCTGCAGCTGGTGCTTGGGGTCGCCGGCATCCTCAACATCGTCTTCTTCGTCTATCCGGCGCCGCTGGTAAGCGCGGCCACGGTGGCGGCGAAATCGCTTTTCTAAAGACGCTTTGAGCGCGGCTCCGGGCGCTATTGCTCTGGGGCCAGACCACGGATGAACCGCGAAGCCACGGACCTGGCGGGGGTCCGGCACATAGCTTATGACGCGCTCGGCTCGACCAATGCCGAGGCGCTGGTGCGCGCGCGTGCCGGCGAGCGCGGGCCTGTGTGGATTTCCGCCGTCAGCCAGAGCGGCGGCCGTGGCCGGCGCGGCAGCGCCTGGACCTCGGTGCCGGGCAATCTCTATGCTTCCTTGCTGCTGACCGACCCGGCGCCGCCGGCGCAGGCTCCGCAGCTTTCCTTTGTCGCGGCGCTCGCGGTGCATGATGCCGTAGCCGAGACCGCGCCGCACCTCGGACCACAACTGGCGCTGAAATGGCCGAACGACCTGCTGCTCGGCGGCGCCAAGCTTGCCGGAATCCTGATCGAGGGCGATAGCACGCCGGGCCAGCTGTCCGGCGCCACGGTCGTCGTCGGGATCGGTATTAACTGCGCCAGTCATCCGGACGGCACGCCTTATCCGGCGACGGACCTTGCCACCGCCGGCGCGATCGTCACGCCGCCGGCCTTGTTGCAGGCCCTGGCGGCGGCGATGCAGACGCGGCTGGCGCAGTGGGACCGGGGGCGGGGCTTTGCCACCATCCGCGCCGACTGGCTCAAGCGGGCGGCGGGCCTCGGCAACACCATCAAGGTCCGGCTGCCGGAGCGTGAATTTGCCGGGCTGTTCGAAGGTCTGGACGATGCCGGGCGCCTGCTGGTGCGCGGTCCTGCCGACGTGATCGCGGTCAGCGCCGGCGAAGTATTTGGATTGGGATAATCATGGCGCAGGAAAAACAACAAGACCTGGTTTTTGCGCCGCTCGGCGGCGTCGGCGAGATCGGCATGAACCTGTCGGTCTACGGCCTCGGCACCGATAAAAACCGGACCTGGCTGGCGGTCGATCTCGGCGTGTCCTTCGCTGGCGAGGAACAGTTGCCCGGTGTCGATCTGATTTTCCCGGACATCAAGTTCCTGCTCGCCAACCGCAAGAACCTGGCCGGTCTGGTCATCACTCACGCGCACGAGGACCATTACGGCGCGCTGCTCGATCTGTGGCCGAAGCTGAAGTGCCCGCTTTACGCGACGCCATTTACCGCCTCGCTGCTCGCCGGCAAGACCGCCAATGAGCCCGGCGCCGAGGATATTCCGATCACGATCGTCGAGCCCGGCAGCCGCTTCACGGTCGGCGCCTTCGATGTCGATCTGGTCAACATGGCGCATTCGATTCCGGAATCGACCGCGCTGATTATCCGCACGCCGGCCGGCACGGTGCTGCATACCGGCGACTGGAAGATCGACCGGACGCCGGTGCTCGGCACCGGCACCGACGAAGCCAAACTGCGCGCGCTCGGCGAAGAGGGTTGTCTGGCCGTCGTCGGCGACTCGACCAATGCCGTGCGCGACGGCGTCTCGCCGTCGGAAGCCGATGTTGCCAACAGTATCGAAGCGCTGATCCGGGCCGCCAAGGGCCGCGTCGCCGTCACCACCTTCGCGTCGAATGTCGCCCGGTTGCGCGCCGTGGCGCAGGCCGCGCAGAATGCCGACCGGGAGGTCGTGGTGGTCGGCCGTGCCATGGAGCGCGTGGTCCATATCGCGCGCGAACTCGGTTACCTCGACGGCATCAAGGCATTCCGCCCGATGGATGCTTACGGCTACCTGCCGACCAACAAGGTGGTTCTGCTGTGCACCGGCAGCCAGGGCGAAGCGCGGGCGGCGCTGGCCCGCATCGCCGAGGACCAGCACCCCGAGGTGACCCTGTCGCGCGGCGACACCGTGATCTTTTCGGCGCGGACCATTCCGGGCAATGAAAAGGGCGTCGGCCGCATCATCAATGGCCTGATCGATCAGGGCATCGAGGTCATCACCGATCGCACCCATATGGTGCACGTCTCCGGCCATCCGCGCCGGGCCGAAGTCGAGGAATTGCTCGGCTGGGTCAAGCCGAAAATCCTGATCCCGGTGCACGGCGAATCCCTGCATCTGTCGGAACACGCCAAGCTTGGCCGCCGTATCGGCATCAAGGAGGTCGTGCAGATCCGCAACGGCGACCTGGTGCGGCTGGTCGAGGGCCGTGCCGGCGTCATCGACGAGGTGCCGGCTGGCCGGACCTATAAAGACGGCTACATTCTGATCGAGGCCGATGCCCGCACCATTGCCGACCGCAAGCGCTTGAGCTTCGCCGGCTGCGTGTCAGTGGCTCTCGCCGTTACCGATAACGGCTTGCTGGCGGCCGATCCCGAACTCGATCTGATCGGTATCCCCGAGCGCGACCGCGAGGGTGTCGTGATCGAGGAGGCGGTCTATGACGCCATCGAGGACCTGATGGAAGCGCTGCCGCGCAAGAAGCGGCTGGACCCGGATGCCGTCGCCGAGGCGGTGCGCCGAACCGTGCGAGCGACCGTGGCGCAGCGTTGGGGCAAAAAGCCGATGTGCCAGGTCCATGTTCTGTCGGTATAATCCGTTTGCCGGTTCTCGCTATTAGAGGGGTCCCATGATCGGTCGTCTCAATCACGTTGCCATCGCGGTGCGCGACATTGCCAAGGCCGCCGCGGTCTACCGCGACACGCTCGGCGCCGAGGTGTCGGACAAGGTCGCGCAGCCCGATCATGGCGTCTCGACGGTGTTCATCACCTTGCCGAACACCAAGATCGAATTGCTCGAGCCGCTTGGCGAAGGCTCGCCGATCGGCAAATTTCTCGACAAGAACCCGGACGGCGGCATTCATCACGTCTGCTACGAAGTGCCGGATATTCTGGCGGCGCGTGACACATTAAAGGCGCAAGGCGCGCGCGTATTGGGCGACGGCGAGCCGAAAATCGGCGCGCACGGCAAGCCGGTGATGTTCCTGCATCCGAAGGATTTCTGCGGCACGCTGGTCGAACTCGAGCAGGCCTGACGGGCCGGGATGACGGTTATCTGATGAGTACTCCCATCGCGATTGCGACCTATTTTGTTCTCTGGTGGATCACGCTGTTCGCAGTGCTGCCGTTCGGCGTGAAGAGCCAGCGCGAGAGCGGCGGTGACATCGAGCCGGGCACCGATCCGGGCGCGCCGACGGTGCATGTGATGTGGCGCAAGGTGCTGTGGACGACCTTGATCGCCACTCTGATCTACGGGCTTGCTTATGGCGCTTACGTCAACAACCTGCTGCCGATCGAGTTTCTGAAGCGGATCTCGAGCCCACCCAATCCGTGACGCGACAGCCGATGACGCTGTTGGACCTGACGCAGGGTGCATTCAACAGCGCCGCGTATCGTCGAAGATACGCGGCAAGCTCGATGAAAAATCGGGCTCTTCGGTAACGTCGGTTGGGGACGGATTGAAGGCCAAATGGCGGGCAGGGCCGCCCAGAAAATCGCCTTGCCGGCGGTAGGAAATCGGACATAACAACGGCGCCAATTTCCAAAAAAAAGAGCAGGGCAACGTGCCCTGCTCGGTCGCGTATCAATGTCCCATATCCTCGACTTTTATTGGCCTTCTGTTCGAGGTGGCAGCGGCACTCGCGCCAGAGACTTCCCTCCCAAGACTTGGACCGTTTGTCGGGACCGGTCTTGATGCCGGAGTTCCCATCCACGCGGATGCAGATTCTTAGCCTATAGTCTGAGCGCTGTCATCAGCATTCGTTGCTGCACTGCGTTATCGCAACCGCTGCGTCGAGCCCGTTCGATGACGCGAGATGGCGAGCGGAAGACCGGCGTGGCAAGGGTCCGCCATCGGCGATGGACCTCACGAGTCCGCCGTCGGTGTCGACGAATTGTCGCCTGGGTGATGTGGATTTCAGGTTCCCGTTTCGTCGCGGGCGGAGAACGGCGCACTGTCTTCGCGCTATGGCTGTAGTCGGCTGTCGATTGGACGCTTGTTCGTCGGATTGAAGCGGCTATCGACTGGCCCGTCAGCGCTATGGTTGTGTACAAGCGCTGTCTCACCCACGAATTCTGCCGAAGATATGTGCAGGTGCTTCGACGGATTCATTGTGCCGAGCAGCGCCACTAAAAGCAGCACGCCTAATCCGAGGGCAAATTCGGCGAAGCTGTTGCGATAGAGTTTGTGGATTGCGGTCGGTGCCGGCAGCTGCGGCGTCAAACATTGGTGGTTTATCGCCGCGACAGTCACCATCGCGGCAAAGAGAGCGACCTTGAAAGCGAGCAGGCGGCCGTAATCGTTTGTCCACAAGTCATCGATGTGGGCCAGTTGCCGCCAGCCGTTGACGACACCGGTCGCGATCAGGACCGCGACACTCACCATGCCGAGGATCGAGAAACGCCGGATCGACCGGATCGCCAGTCGATCCAGCGCGCCGTGCCGATGACGCGTTTCGGCGAGCAGCAGCGCGAGCGCCGGCAGTCCGCCGACCCAGGCTACGGCGGCGACCAGATGGCAAAGGTCGGCGGCGACGAGAGCCCGTCCGCGGGCGCCGGGGGGCGCGCCGGCATGGCCGGTCAAGGCCATCAGACCGACCAAGCCGGTTGCCGCGATCAGCGATAATCCGATCGCGGCTAGCGATCGGATTGACGGGCCGAGCCCAACCGCGACGGCCAGCCGGAGGCCTGCGATGTCGCCGAAACGGATGTCGGTGAGAACCTGCCACAGGCCGCCATCGGCCAGCGCTTCCGACGGAGTTTCGCCGAGGGAGTTTCACCGAGAATGTCGCCAGCGACCCTCGTCAGCCAGAGCGCGCCGGGTGGCACCATGCCGCACAGCATCACATGCAAGGCGACGGCGTAAACCGACACCATCGTTACACCTTCGCGGACCCGTTTCAGCCTGCCGTCACGGGAAATTAACCGGTCGTTAACTTAGCGCCATACCGTAGCACCGACGCATAGGGGAAGCCGCGATCAAATGCAGAATTTAAAGCGGTCACCGTGTTCCGCCGGTTAAGGCAAAGTTTATCCCTCGGCCAATAGCGTTAATTGGTTCTGAAATTTTCGGCCTGAGTCGCATGTCCGCATGCACGGGCCACTCGATTGACCGGTTGGGCGACTGGAACGGAGATTTGGTCCATGTGCGGATTTGCTGTCGCGATCGGTTGGCCGGAAGCCAACGCCACGGTCACTCAATTGATCGAGGGCATCCTGCATCGCGGCGATATCACCGACCCGCTGTTTGCGCCGTTGCCGAATGTCGCGATGTGCACGCGCCGTCTGCGCATTGTCGATGCCGTTCACGGCGTTCAGCCGCAGGTGTCGTTTTATGGCCGGCTGGCGGTGTCGTTTAACGGTGAGATCTATAATCACATCGAACTGCGCCACGAACTTGAAGCGCTCGGGGTCGGTTTCAGGACCAGTTCCGATACCGAAGTGCTGGCCAATGCGCTCCAGGTTTGGGGCCATCGCGCGCTCGAACGCTTCAACGGCATGTACGCTTTCGTTGCCGTCGATCTGGTCAGTGGCGAATTCCTGGCGGCGCGCGATCCGTTCGGCGTCAAGCCGCTTTACGTGATGCAGCAGGGCGCCGGCTTTCTGTTCTGCTCGGAGATGAAGCCGTTGCTCGACACCGTACCGGTCGGCGACGTGATGTTGCTGCCGCCGGGTTATGCGCTGTCGCGCAAGACCTGCGCGCGTTTCAAGTCGCCGGTCTTCCCGCGCGTCGATACGCCGGTTGAGAATTCGCCGAAGGCGCTCGACGCGATCCTGCGTGCCGCGGTCGAACGGCGCTTGCCGCCCGATCTGCCGGTGGCGACCTTGTTTTCCGGCGGCATCGACTCGACGCTGGTCGCGCATTACACGCGCGAATTCCGGCCGGAAGCGCCGGGCTATTTCGTCGGCGGGACCGACGCGCCGGACTATGTTTACGCGGCGGCCTATGCCGAGAAGACCGGTTACGACCTGCGCATGGTCGATTTCGATCCGCAAAGCGATGAAGCCTTTGCGATGATCGACGATGCCGTCGTGGTGACCGAATCCTTCGAGCCCAACCTGATCCGTGGCGCGGTTTGTTCGTTGGCCGCCAGCCGGCAAATGCGCGATGACGGTTACCGCGTCGCGTTGTGCGGCGAGGGCGCCGACGAATTGTTCTGCGGTTACGCGCCGCTCGAAGTCGCCTTCAACGAGAGCCATGCCGAAGGCCAGCCGATCCGCGACGAAGTGCTGGGCCTGATGAACCGGGTCAGCCTGCAGCGGGTCGACCGCTGTTCGATGCGCTATCAGGTCGAAACCCGCGAGCCGTTCCTCGATCCGGCCGTGGTCAATTACGCGCTCAACCTCGAGGCTGGCTCGCTGGTTCGAGACCTCAACGGTCTGCCGACGGGCAAGATGCCGTTGCGCGATCTCTACGACCTCTATCCGAATGCCTTGCCGACCTCGATCCGCGACCGCACCAAGGTTCCGTTCGGCGAGGGCGCCGGCCTCAATGTCGGCCCGAAGGATTCGGCCTGGAAGCAACGCTTCGACGCGGCGATTTCCGACGCGGAACTGGTCGAGGGCAAGGCGCTGTTCGCCGGTTTCAATGTGCAGTCAAAGGAGGAGCTGTTTTATCTGCTCCGTCTGGCGCAGGCATTCGACATTACCCGCGTGCCGCATCTGCGCGACCGGGCCTGGATATCGGTGCCGGTGATGCAGCACCTGGAAAAGCTCAAGGCCCATCCGCATTTCAGTCTTTAGTTGCAGCGCTCCGATGTGAACCTGGGAGCCGCAGGCGCTGGCGCTTAGTGTTTCGCCAGGCCGGTCCAGCTATGATTGCGGGTCTTGAAGGTGCCGGTTTTCCGACAAGTGCGGCCTTCGGCATTGCAATAGGACACACAGGACGCGCCGCAGGCTCCGCGCTGCGGCTGCAGGCAATAGGCCACGGCGTCTTTGCAGGAGGTCGGACTGAAGCCTTTCTGCGCCCAGGCCGGCCCATCCAGTGCAGGGACCATCGGGCTGGCGATGACGACGGCGATGGCTGCCGCGACGATAAGCGCTGGTTTCGTCATAGCGTTTCCCCGATCCATGGCCGGCAGGGTAGCGTGGTTCGCCATTCCGGCCGCCGGTTCGGGCAATTGTCTCCGAACGCCTTGCAACCGGCAATAGGCGGCGGCCAAAGGGCGGCTGGCCGGCCCGGAGAATACCTTTTGAAGGCCCGGCGAGGCCGAATTGCCATGTCCGCGCCAATTTGGCGGCGTCTCGCGCCCCTTGTTTTTTGGCGCCCGATCCGCTTTCACTCGGGGCCTAATTCACCCTCGAATCGCGGCAAAAAACCATGCGCCTGTCCCGTTATTTCCTGCCCACCTTGCGCGAAGCGCCGCGCGAGGCCGAGATCGTCTCGCATCGTTTGATGTTGCGCGCCGGCATGATGCGGCAGGAAGCAGCCGGCATTTATGCCTTTCTGCCGCTCGGCCTGCGGGTACTGCGCAAGATCGAGCAGATCATTCGCGAGGAGCAGAACCGCTCCGGCGCCATCGAACTCCTGATGCCGACCATGCAGTCCGCCGATCTGTGGCGCGAGAGCGGCCGCTACGACGCCTATGGCAAGGAGATGCTGCGGATCAAGGACCGCCACGAACGGGAGATGCTGTTCGGGCCGACCAACGAGGAAATGATCACCGAGATTTTCCGTGCCTCGGTGCGATCCTACAAGGATCTGCCGCTCAACCTCTATCATATCCAGTGGAAGTTCCGCGACGAGGTCCGGCCGCGTTTCGGCCTGATGCGCGGCCGCGAATTCCTGATGAAGGACGCTTATTCCTTCGATCTGGATCAGGCCGGCGCGACCCATTCCTACAACAAGATGTTCGTCGCCTATCTGCGGACTTTCGCGCGGATGGGTCTGAAGTCGATTCCGATGCGGGCCGACACCGGGCCGATCGGCGGCAACCTCAGCCATGAGTTCATCGTGCTGGCCGAGACCGGCGAGTCGGAAGTGTTCTGTCACAAGAACTATCTCGACATGGCGGTGCCGCCGGCCGACGTGAATTTCGATGACAAGGAAGGCCTGGCCGCGATCTTCCAGCAGTGGACCGCGCAATATGCCGCGACGTCGGACATGCACGACGCGGCGGCCTACGCCGCGATCCCGGCCGACAGCCAGGTGTCGGCACGCGGCATCGAGGTCGGCCACATTTTCTACTTCGGCACCAAATATTCCGAGCCGATGAAGGCCGTGGTCGCGACCGGCGACGGCGGCGAAGCACCGGTGCATATGGGGTCTTACGGCATCGGTCCGAGCCGGCTGGTGGCCGCCATCATCGAGGCCTCGCATGACGAGGCCGGCATCATCTGGCCGGAGGCGGTGGCCCCGTTCAAGGTCGGGCTTCTCAACCTCAAGCAGGGCGATGCGGCGACCGACGGCGCCTGCGACCAGCTTTACCGGGACCTGACCGCCAAAGGCATCGAGGTGCTCTATAACGATCTCGACGAGCGGGCCGGCGCCAAATTCGCCAATGCCGACCTGATCGGCCTGCCATATCAGGTCATGGTCGGTCCGCGCGGCCTGGCCGAAGGCAAGGTCGAGGTCAAAACCCGCGCGACCGGCGCCAAGGAGATGATGGGCCTGCCGGCGGCGCTCGATTGGCTGTCCCGCTGATTTCGACGCCGCGGCCGGTCGGCCTGGCCGGGAAGGCCGCGGCGATAGACGGGAAAATGCCGCGGCGCTCGCGCTTTCGTGGGGGACATTGGCCCGGAATGGCGGCGAGCGACAAAGCTGTGAGCCGTCACGGCTTTTTCGCCCACGAAACCGCCCGAATCGTGTGAAAACCCGGAGCATGGGAATAAGTCACCAATGAGCGAGCCCACCGGGACGCGGCCCTTTGCTCCGTTCGAATGGATGTTGTCGCTGCGCTACCTGCGGGCGCGGCGCAAGGAAGGCTTTATCTCGGTCATCGCCGGGTTTTCGTTCCTGGGCATCGTGCTCGGCGTCGCCACGCTGATCATCGTCATGGCGGTGATGAACGGTTTCCGCGCCGAGTTGCTCGACAAGATCCTCGGTCTGAACGGCCATCTGCTGATCCAGCCGCTGGAGAAGCCGCTGACCGACTGGGATGAGGTCGCGACCCGCGTTTCGGCGGTCAAAGGCGTGAAGCTGGCGGCGCCGATCGTCGAGGGACAGGCGCTGGCCTCGTCGCCCTTCAACGCCGGCGGCGTGCTGGTGCGCGGCATCCGGCTCAAGGACCTCGAGGGCCTGCCGTCGATCGTCAACAACATCAAGCAGGGCACGCTCGCCGGATTCGACGAGGGGCAGGGCGTCGCCATCGGCCGAAGGCTCGCCGACCAGTTGTCGCTGCGCGCCGGCGACAACATCACGCTGGTCGCGCCACGCGGCGCGGTGACGCCGATGGGGACGACGCCGCGCATCAAGGTCTACAAGATCGCCGCGGTCTTCGAGATCGGTATGTCGGAATATGACAGCGCCATGGTGTTCATGCCGCTGAAGGAGGCGCAGGCCTATTTCAATCGCGCCGGCGACGTCACCGCCATCGAGGTCTATACCGACAATCCGGACTTGGTCGACCAGTACCGCAAGGATATTCAGGCTGCCGCCAAACGCCCGATTTTCATGGTGGACTGGCGTCAGCGCAACGCGACCTTCTTCAATGCGCTTCAGGTCGAACGCAACGTGATGTTCCTGATCCTGACGCTGATCGTGCTGGTGGCGGCGCTCAACATCGTCTCGGGCCTGATCATGCTGGTGAAGGACAAGGGGCAGGACATCGCCATTCTGCGCACCATGGGGGCGACGCAAGGTTCGATCATGCGCGTGTTCCTGATTACCGGTGCGGCGATCGGTGTGGTCGGCACCTTGTTCGGCTTTTTGCTCGGCGTCGTGGTCTGCCTCAATATCGAGAGCATCCGGCAGTTCCTGTCCTGGTTGACCAGCACCGATCTGTTTCCGCCGACGCTGTACTTCCTGTCGCATTTGCCGGCGCAAATGGACACCGGCGAGACGACGGCCGTGGTACTGATGGCGCTGGTTCTGTCGCTTCTGGCGACGCTCTATCCGTCCTGGCGCGCGGCGCGCCTCGATCCGGTGGAGGCGTTGCGCTATGAATGAGATGGCCGTCGGCATGGATGGACCGGTCGGGCAGGCCGATCAGGAAATCCCGATTCTGTTCCTGCACGAGGTGGAGCGCACCTACCGGCAGGGCGAGGCGGCGCTCAACATTCTCAACGGCGCGGAGCTTGCGCTCTGGCCCGGACAATCGGTCGCGCTGGTGGCGCCGTCGGGTGCCGGCAAATCGACCCTGCTGCATGTCGCCGGCCTGCTGGAGCATCCGGATCACGGCGACGTCTATATCGACGGCCGTTCGACCGCGATCCTGCCGGATCACGAGCGGACCCGCATTCGCCGCAACGAGATCGGCTTCGTCTACCAGTCACACCATCTGCTGCCTGAATTCTCCGCCCTGGAGAATGTCGTCCTGCCGCAGCTGATCCGCGGTCTGGGCCGACGTGAGGCGAAGAAGCGGGCGATCGAACTGCTGGATTATCTCGGACTGCATAACCGGATCGATCACCGGCCGGCCGAACTGTCGGGCGGCGAACAGCAGCGCGTCGCGATTGCCCGCGCGGTCGCCAATGCGCCGCGCATCCTGCTGGCCGACGAGCCGACTGGTAACCTCGACATCAAGACCGCCGATCATGTATTCGCGGCCTTCACCCAGCTGGTGCGCGCTTCGGGCCTCGCCACCATCATCGCGACCCACAACATGGAAATCGCCGACCGGATGGACCGTCGCGTGACGATCCAGGACGGCCTCGTGATCGAGCTCGACTGAGAGCGCTGTTCGTCCGCATGGCCCGTAACGCCGGCGGATGCGGGTCGATTCTCTTAAGTAGTTGAATTATATAATTTAATTCTTTCGCCATGCGTCGGCGAGTGTCCGCTGAGCGTCGCGAGATTGTCGATCTCTCCCTGTTGACGAAAGCGCTTGACATTAGAACAAACGACGAACTATGTTCTCATTCTGTTCTAGTGGTCTTTTTAGTGGTCTTGGGAGGGATTGATGATCAAAGCCGTCGTTCAAGAAGCCGCCACACTCGCCGCCCTGTCGATGTTCGTCGGCATGCTCGCCATCTGGACGCAGGTTTTCAGCAGTCTCTAGACCGTGTTTGCGCGGTAGCCGGGCCAGCGCCGGGTTGCAGCCATCATTTGCCACGCAGGCTTTGTCCGATGGGTCCCGTTGAACCGCGTTTGGCCTGGGTGGGTCGTTTGTCCTTGTTGCGTTGTATGTTGTGTCGCGTTGCGTGTGGCGTAACCCCGCGTATGTCATGCCCGGCCTGTCGGCGTTCCCCGACGCCCAGCCGGCATGACAAGGCGAGGCCCGGCGGAGAGCGGGCTGTCGCGAGAGAAGGCCGCAAAGGCGCGTGATTCAGGTTGAAGTTCCGGGTTGGCGGCGTCCGCCGGCCTTATGCGATAACCCTCCCGAGAAACGGGTCAGGTGGGCGTATTCGGGTAGGGGCTGCGGGAAAGCGGGCATAGCCAGCTGTCATGCCGCCTTGACGGTGGACTTGGTGGGCTTGCGTCACCACTCTGGTTCTTCATAGCAGAATCACCAGACCGCCCGGTGCCGGATCATCATGGCCGATCTCGATTTCGTGCACTTGCACGTCCATTCATCCTACTCCTTGCTCGAGGGCGCTCTGCCGATCGCCCGGCTGGCGGAACTCGCCAAGACGGACAAGCAGCCGGCGCTGGCTCTGACCGACACCGACAACATGTTCGGTGCTCTGGAATTCTCCGAAAAGATCGCCGGCTACGGCATCCAGCCGATTATCGGCTGTGCGCTCGCCATTGACTTTGGCGACAACGATAACGGCCCGCGCAACGTCAATGTCGTGAACGAACGCCAGCGTATCGTGCTGCTCGCCGCCGACGAGGCAGGCTACCGCAGCCTGATGAAGCTCAATTCCCGCGCTTTCATGGAATCGCCGGCGAACGAACCGCCCCGGCTCAAGGTCGAATGGCTGGAAGGTGAGACGAGTGGCCTGATCGCATTGACCGGCGGTCCGGGCGGGCCGCTCGACCGGGCGATTGCCACCGGTCAAAGTCCACTCGCCGCCACCCGTCTCGACAGCCTCAAGCGCCTGTTCGGCGACCGGCTTTATGTCGAATTGCAGCGTCATGGCGAAGCCAGCGAACGCATGACCGAGAAGGTGCTGATCGATCTCGCTTACGAGCGCGAACTGCCGTTGGTCGCGACCAACGAACCTTACTTCGCCACCACCAGGGATTATGAATCCCACGATGCGCTGATCTGCATCGCCGAAAGCCGTTACGTCGCCGATACCGAGCGCCGTCATCTAACGCCGGAACATCGCTACAAGACCCGGGCCGAAATGGTCGAGTTGTTCAGCGATCTGCCGGAGGCGGTCGCCTCCACCGTCGAGATTGCGCAACGTTGCGCCTACCGTCCGCGCACGCGCCAGCCGATCTTGCCGCGCTTTTCGGTCGGCGAGGGCGGCGATGCCGTCGACGAAGCGACCGAACTGCGCCAGCAGGCCGAAGCGGGGCTTACCCGAAGGTTGGCGGCCGGCGGGCCGGCGCCCGGCTTTACCGAGCAGCAATATCGCGAGCGGCTTGAGTTCGAGCTGAACGTCATCGATAAGATGAAGTATCCCGGCTACTTCCTGATCGTGTCGGACTTCATCAAATGGGCCAAGAGCAAGGAGATTCCGGTCGGGCCGGGCCGTGGTTCGGGCGCCGGCTCGCTGGTCGCCTATTCGCTGACCATTACCGATCTCGATCCGATCCGCTTCGGCCTGCTGTTCGAACGCTTCCTCAATCCCGAGCGTATCTCGATGCCGGACTTCGACATCGATTTCTGCCAGGATCGCCGCGAGGAAGTCATCCATTACGTCCAGCAGCGTTACGGCCGCGATCAGGTCGCGCAGATCATTACCTTTGGTACCTTGCAGGCGCGCGGCGTGCTGCGCGATGTCGGCCGCGTATTGCAGATGCCTTACGGCCAGGTCGACAAGCTGTGCAAAATGGTGCCGCAGAATCCGGCGGCGCCGATCACGCTGGCCAAGGCCATTGAGGACGAGCCGAAGCTGCAGGCCGAAGCCGACGCCGATCCGACCGTCAAGCGCGCCTTCACCATCGCTCAGAAGCTTGAGGGATTGACGCGCCACGCCTCGACCCATGCCGCCGGCATCGTCATCGGCGACCGGCCGCTGAACCAGCTGGTGCCGCTTTATCGCGATCCGAAGTCCGATATGCCGGTGACCCAGTTCAACATGAAATGGGTCGAACCGGCGGGTCTGGTCAAGTTCGACTTTCTCGGTCTCAAGACGTTGACGACCTTGAAGACCGCGGTCGAACTGCTCAGGCGGCGCGGCGTCGATGTCGATCTCGGCGCGATCCCGCTCGACGACGCCAAGACCTATAAGTTGCTGGCGCGCGCGGAAGCGGTCGGCGTGTTCCAGTTGGAAAGCGCCGGCATGCGACGCGCGCTGATCGACATGCAGCCCGACCGTTTCGAGGACATCATCGCGCTGGTCGCGCTCTATCGTCCGGGCCCGATGGCCAACATCCCGACCTATTGCGCGCGCAAGCACGGCCTCGAAGTGCCGGACTACATTCACCCCAAACTGGAGCCGGTGCTGAAGGAAACCTTCGGCGTTATCGTCTACCAGGAGCAGGTGATGCAGGCAGCGCAGTTGCTCGCCGGCTACTCGCTCGGCGACGCCGACCTTCTGCGCCGCGCCATGGGCAAGAAGATCCGCGCCGAAATGCAGAAGCAGGGCTCGATCTTCGTCGAGGGCTGCGCCAAGAACGGCATCGAGAAGGCGCAGGCCGAGGCGATCTTCGAATTGCTCGAACGCTTCGCCGATTACGGCTTCAACAAATCGCACGCCGCGGCTTACGCGCTGGTCGCCTATCAGACCGCCTACATGAAGGCGAATTATCCGGTCGAGTTCCTGGCCGCGTCGATGACGCTGGATATGGGCAACACCGACAAGCTGTCCGAATTCCGCGCCGAGGCCGAACGCCTCGGCATCAAGATCGAGCCGCCATCGATCAATCGATCCAATGTCGATTTTGAAGTCGACGGCAATACGATCATCTACGCGCTGGCCGCGCTCAAGGGCGTCGGCAAGGAAGCGGTCAAGTCGATCGTCGCTTCGCGCGCCGATGGACCTTTCACCGATCTCGCCGACTTCTCGGCGCGGATCAATCCGCGCGCCGTCAACAAGCGGGTGCTCGAGAGCCTGACCCAGGCCGGCGCTTTCGATGCTTTCGACGTCAACCGTGCGCGGGTGCTCGGCGCGGTCGACATGGTGATGGGGCGCGCTCAGCATAGTCATGAGACGGCGGCGGTAGGCCAGAGCGAATTGTTTGGCGGGTCGGGCAAGCCGGACCCGATCCTGCTGCCGAATGTCGATCCCTGGCTGCCGACCGAGAAGCTGAAGCGCGAATATGATTCCATCGGCTTCTTCCTGTCCGGCCATCCGCTCGACGATTATGCGGCGGTGCTGAAAAAGCTGCGCGTGCAGTCCTGGGCGGATTTTGCCCGCGCGGTGAAAAACGGCCAGACCGCGGGGAAGGTGGCCGGCACCGTGGTCTCGCGGCAGGAGAAACGCACCAAGACCGGCAACAAAATGGGGATATTCGGGCTGTCCGATCCGACCGGCCATTATGAAGCGATCATTTTTTCCGAGGGGCTGGCCGAGTATCGTGACCTTCTGGAGCCGGGCACGGTCGTGCTGCTGGTCCTGTCGGCCGAAGTGCAGGGCGACGAAGTTCGCGCTCGCATTCAGTCGGTCGAGCCGCTCGACCGCGCCGCCGCCAATCTGCAGAAGGGTTTGCGGGTCTTCCTCCGCGATGGCGCGCCGCTCGATGGCGTCGCCAAGCGTCTGGAGCCGTCACCGAAAAAAGTCAGCGGCGACGGCGAGGTCAGCGTGGTGCTGATGCTGCGCCAGGGCACCGAGGTCGAGGTGAAGCTGCCGGGCCGCTTCAAGGTGTCGCCGCAGATTGCCGGCGCCATCAAGGCCGTGCCGGGCGTGGTGCAGGTCGAGGCCTTGTAGGCAATCCTGCGGCTCACGAGAGGCAAGGCGGACGCCGGGACGAAACGGCGTCCGCTTTTTTGGCTATTGCGGCTTGATGTCGGCCTTGTGGATCATGCCACCCCAGCGGGTGAGCTCGGTCTTCACAAAGGCGTCGGTCTCGGTGCTCGCCATATAGGCCGGATCGAGGCCCATCAATGTCAGCCGGTTCTGGATCTTGGCGGTCGACATCAGCTGTTTGACAGCGGCATCCAACTTGCTCCTGACATCGGCTGGGATATGCGCCGGCGCAAAGACGCCGACCCAGGCAATGATGTTGGTGCCGGGGAATCCGGACTCCGCCATGGTCGGGACATTGGGCAGCAACGGCGTGCGTTCCGGCCCGGTGGTGACCAAAGCCCGCAGGTTGTCCGCCTTGATATTGGTCAGAGCCGCAGCGAGATCGACAAAGGCCATCGAGGTGATCTGGCCCATGACGTCGGTCATGGCCTGCGGTGTCTGCTTATAGCGCACCTGGGTCACGGTGACGCCGGCGACCTGCTTCATGGTTTCGCCGGCGACAATGGCGGCGCTGCTCGGCGCGCCGTAAGTCATCGTGCCCGGCTTGGCCTTGGCGGCGGCAACCACGTCGGCGATCGTTTTGTACGGCCCCTTGGACGAAACGACGAGCACGAAAGGCGCGGTGGCCAGCCGCGCGATCGGCGTGAAGTCCTTGATCGGATCGTAAGGCAGCTTCTTGAACAGGTACGGATTGGCCGAGTGCGTGGTATTGCCGGCCATCAGCAAGGTGTAGCCATCCGGTTTGGCGCGGGCGGCGTATTCGGTCGCGATGATGCCGCTGGCGCCGGGCTTGTTCTCGACGACGACCGTCTGGCCGAGATTGGCCGACAGTTGCTGGGCAAGTTCGCGGGCCATGGAATCGGTGCCGCTGCCGGCGCCGAACGGCACGACCAGCGTGATCGGATGGTTCGGATAATCGCTCTGCGCCCAGGCCGGGACGGTCGCCGGCGTGACGGCGGTCAGAAGCGCAATCGCAAGAAGACGTTTCAGCATGGGCTATCAAATCCTCGCTCTACGGCCGGTCGGCCAGGATGATCGGTTGGACGTTTTCCCTGGGGTCTGACGACAACGACTGTTCGCCACCGCGATGCTTCTTTTCCGGCTGGTTTAATGTGCGCTCCCCGTCAGGGGATCGAGAAAATCGTCGAGGTTGAGTTCGTCGATGCCGGGAAACCGTCGACGCTTGAAGACATCGCGCATTGCCATGGGCGCGGTGGCGTCGATGCCGACCTTGCCGCGATGGGCGGCGCGCACGTCGGCGCGTTGAAAACTGCCAAGACGCGGAATGACGTAGACGCCGGTCTCCGGTGTATTGCGGGTGTGGATCGCCCACAGCACTTCGTTGGTGTCGTGCGGGTCGACATCGGCATCGACCACGACCACGACCTTCATCCAGGGGTGCGCCGCCATCGCCGCCAGCATGACGGCGCGCGCCTGATCGTCGTTGGATTTTTCGATGCTGACGACGCAGCCGAAGATGTGGCCCGGCGTCGCGACATCGCGGATCGGCGCGAAGGCGGCCACGCGCTTGTAGACTTCCGCCTGCAACGGCACGCCGAGCAGAACCGAATCCTCCGGACCGCCGGCCAGGATGACATGATAGATTGCATCCTTGCGCCGGGTGATGGCGGTGACGCGCATGACGTGGTTGGGCGCCGCTTCGGCATAGGCATCGGTGAACTCGCCGAAGGGACCTTCGACCTCTCGCAGGTCCGGCAGGACTTCGCCTTCGATGACGAACTCGGCGTCAGCCGGCACCAGCAGCGGCACGGTTTTCGCGGCGACCATTCGCAACGGCGTGCCTTGCCAGGCGCTGGCGACCTGCAACTCGTCGGCATCGATCGGAATTTTCGACGCGGCGCTCAACATCAGCGCCGGCGGCGCGCCGATAACGATGGCGACCGGCAAGGCCTTCGAATGTCGTTCGGCGGCTTCCTGATATTGGCCGAGATGTTGCGGCGGCATCATTCGGATACGGGTGTGGTCGCCGCCGACCAGTTGAACGCGGTTCCACGATGCGTTGTATTCGCCCGTGTCGGGATGGCGCGCGATGCAGACGCCGGCGCTGATATAGGCGCCACCATCGCGCTCGCAGTGTACGACCTGCGGAATGTCGCGGGCGATATCGAAGCCGTCGGTCTTGACGATCTCGTGCACCGGCGCGTCGGCCACCGTTTCATACGGCATCGCCTGGCCTTCCTTGGCCACAAGCGACGGCACCAGCGAACGGGTCTCGAGACCCAACGCATCGGCCAGAATGCCGCGACGGCACAGGATGTTGGTCGCGACCGCCGCTGGGCTGCCGGTCACATGCTCGAACAGCAGCGGTTCATTCGTCGTTTTTTGCACCTTGCGCATGACCGCGACCAATTGGTGGGTCGGGTCGACGGGCCGTGAGACGTGACGCAGCAGTCGCTGGTCGTCGAGATGCTTGAGAAGACCGCGAAATGTCGTCTGCATCGGTTCTCCGGGCCCGCGATGAGGATCGCCGGATGGCGCGAACGGGCCGCGATCAGGTTGAAACCCTGCGGCCGACGAGTCCAATTCGTTTTAATGCAATGGTCATAGCCGCAGGGAATGCCCCAGATCGGCATCCTGGGCGCTTGACCGATCCGGCGTCGGCTCGTCCGGCGTTGTCGACGGCAGCAGCGGCGCGGCCGTGGCCAATGAACCGTCGAGCGTGGCGCAAAGCAGGGCGGCGAACCGCGCACAGGCCGGCAATTGAGTCGTGGTCCTTCGCCAGCACACGTAAAGCTGCCGCTCCCACGCGATGTCGTCGACCTCGATCGGCACCAGCGGTTCGGCGCCGCGATCGTCTTCGATCAGGAGGCGCGGCATCCAGGTCAGAAAACCGCCGTCGCGTACCAGTGATGTCATGCAGAGCGCGGAATTGGTCTCGACGGTTGGCTCGGGCGCGCTGAGGCCGACGGCGCGGAACACGGCCTCGAAACGATGTCGCACCGGTTCATTGCGGTCGGGCAGAACCCAGCGGTAGGCCGACAACTCGGCCAGCCGGCAGCGACCGGCGCGAGCGAGCGGATGGCTGGCGGCGGCCACCACCGAAAGACTGTCGCGCCGCACCGGCTTGTGGACGAACACATCCTCGTCGATGCCGCGGGCATTGGAGACAACGGCGATATCGATATCCGCGGTCACCAAGGCCGCCAGCAGTTCCTCGATCAGGCCCTCGCGGACGATCACGCGGGTGTCCGGCTGTTCGACCAGAAAGGCCTGAATGGTTCGGGGCAGAACCTGGGCGATGATGCTGGGGCCGGCGCCGACCCGCACGCGACCGCTGTTGCGCCCTTGCAGGGCGTTGATTTCGTCCTCGGCGTGGCGCACTTCGGTCAGGATCGCGCGCGCGTGAGCGGCCAGCGTCTGGCCGAACACCGTCGGCACGATACCTTGCGGGGTCCGATCGAACAGCTTGACGGCCAGAACCTCTTCCAGCCGTTGCAGGCTTTTGCTCAATGCCGGCTGCGACATGCCGAGCGCAATGGCGGCGCGGCCGATGCTGCCGCGTTCGATGACACAGAGAAATTGTTGGAGCCGTTGGATATCGTTGGTCAGCGACACGCGTAAGCAGGCTTTCGGGAGAAACCGCAGTCGCCCTTCGGATCAGTTCCGCTGACGGCTTCGGCTCGGTCTATCCGGCGGTTGATGCTACGCCCCGGCGGCGGCGAAGTGAAATGCCTTGCGCCGCGTCGCCCGCGAGGCCGTCAGCCAAGGGCAGGGCGGTATGAGCCGCGAGCCTCCGGGTCGGCCGGTCCCGCCCGGAGCGGTCCCGACAATCCTCGACGGATCAAATGCTTGCATCGGCGCAAGGGCACCTATATAAGCCGCCAAATCACTCACGCGGATGTTTGGCTTTAGGCCCCGACAATGGGTCACAAAAGCCTTCCGGTGGCCGATTTCCTCAATTAAATCAACGGGAAATCAATGGCTCACACACCTCCGCGGCGGCTCAACCGGAGAATGCGTTAATGGCTCTTCCTGACTTCACGATGCGTCAGTTGCTGGAAGCTGGCGTCCACTTTGGCCATCAGGCCCACCGTTGGAACCCGAAGATGGGTCAATACATCTTCGGCACCCGCAACAATATCCATATCGTCGACCTGGCCCAGACTGTGCCGATGCTGCACCGCGCCTTGCAGGCGGTCAGCGATACCGTCGCCAAGGGCGGCCGTATCCTGTTCGTCGGCACCAAGCGTCAGGCGGCCGATGGCATCGCGGCCGCTGCGAAGCAGTCGGCGCAGTATTACGTCAATTCGCGTTGGCTCGGCGGCACGCTGACCAACTGGAAGACCATCTCCGGTTCGATCCAGCGCCTGCGCAAGCTCGAAGAAATGCTCGGCACCGGCGCGGCGCACAGCTACACCAAGAAAGAACGCCTGACGATGCAGCGCGAGCACGACAAGCTCGATCGCTCGCTCGGCGGCATCAAGGACATGGGCGGCGTGCCCGACCTGATCTTCGTGATCGACACCAACAAGGAAGACATCGCGATCCAGGAAGCGCGCCGGCTCAACATTCCGGTCGCCGCCATCGTCGACACCAACTGCGACCCGGCCGGCATCACCTATCCGGTGCCGGGCAATGACGACGCCAGCCGCGCCGTCTCGCTTTACTGCGACCTGATCGCCCGCGCGGCGCTCGATGGCATCTCGCGCTCGCAGGGCGAACGCGGCGTCGATCTCGGCGCGTCGGAAAAGCCGATGGTCCAGGAAGACCTGCCGACCGTGCCGGCCTCGACCGATCTCGGCTTCGAGCAGCTTGCCGGTCCGCGCGGCGTCGCCGACGACCTCAAGAAGCTGCCCGGCATCTCGCCGGCGATCGAGAAGCAGCTCAACGATCTCGGTATCTTCCACTACACCCAGATCGCCGAACTGTCGCCGACCGCCGCGCACAATGTCGGCGAAGAAGTCGGCCTGCCGGGCCGCGTTGACGGCTGGGTCGCCAAGGCCAAGGCCATGACGGCGGAAGCCGAATAATAGAGCCCGGCGCAAGCCGAACTCACTGAAAGAAAGCTGCACCGGCGCCTGTCATAATCCTGACGGGCGCCGAGCGCTTAAATCCGATTGGAACGATATCGCCGGCAGCTCGGCTGTCGACCGGGATGGTTGAAGGAATAGATCAAGATGGCTGAAATCACCGCACAAATGGTCAAGGAACTGCGCGAGTCGACCGGCGCCGGCATGATGGATTGCAAGGGCGCGCTGAAGGAGACCAACGGCGACATGACGGCGGCGCAGGATTGGCTGCGCAAGAAGGGCCTTTCGAAGGCCGCCAAGAAGGCCGGCCGCGTCGCCGCCGAAGGTTTGGTCGGCATCACGGTGCAGGGCACCAAGGCGGTTGTCGTCGAGGTCAATTCGGAAACCGATTTCGTCGCCCGCAACGACCTGTTCCAGGGTCTGGTCAAGATGACCGCCGACGTCGCCATGAAAGTCGGCACCGATGTCGAAGCGATCAAGGCGGCCAAGGTCGGCTCGATCACCGTCGGCGATGCTTTCACCGATACCATCGCCAAGATCGGCGAGAACATGACCGTGCGTCGCGCCGCCGTCCTCGAAGTCGGCAAGGGCGTCATCGGCCAATATATCCATAACGCCGTCAGCGAAGGTCTCGGCAAGATCGGCGTGCTGGTCGCGCTCGAGTCGCCCGGCAAGACCGATGAACTGACCGCGCTCGGCCGTCAGCTCGCGATGCATGTTGCGTCGTCGAACCCGCTGGCGCTCGATGCCTCCGGCGTTGATCCCGAAATCATCAAGCGCGAGAAGGATGTTCTGGCCGACAAGTTCCGCCAGCAAGGCAAGCCCGAAGCGATGATCGAGAAGATCGTCGAGTCCGGTCTGAAGACCTTCTACAAGGAGCAGACCTTCCTCGAACAGCCTTTCATTTTCGACGACAGCGGCAAGAAGAGCGTGGCTCAGGCTGTGAAGGAAGCGGAAGGCAAGATCGGCGGCCCGATACAAATCAAGGGCTTCGTGCGTTACGCGCTCGGTGAAGGCATCGAGAAGCAGGAAACCGACTTTGCCGCGGAAGTTGCCGCGGCGTCCGGTCAGGGTTGATCGGATCGATATTGTGAAGCGTCGCTGCGGCGCCTTCCGTTATTCATGACGGAAGGCGCCGCAAGCCGGCGAGCTAACCGGCAAAGTCTGGCCGGTGAAGATTTTGGATGAGACGATCAAGCAAGGATCGCGGCGCATGAGTGATCCCACATGAGTGATCCCAACGGCGATCCGATTTACCGGCGCGTTATCGTCAAGCTGTCGGGCGAAGCGCTCAACGGCGACAAGCCCTTTGGCATCGATCAGGCGACGGTTGAACGCATTGCCGCCGATCTGGCCGCGACCGCCGGCCTGGGCGTCGAACTCGGCGTCGTTGTCGGCGGCGGCAACATTTTCCGTGGCGTGGAAGTATCCGAGCGTGGCGTGCCGCGACCGGTCGGCGACACCATGGGCATGCTCGCCACTGTGATGAACTGCCTGGTTCTGGAAGCGGCCATCGAGCGGCAAGGTTGCGAGGCGCGGACCTTGTCGGCGCTGTCGATGACGTCGGTGTGCGAAACCTATAACCGCAAGCGGGCGATGAAGAATCTGGCCAAGGGCCGGGTGGTGCTGTTGGCCGCCGGTACAGGCAATCCGTTTTTTACCACCGATACCACAGCGGTGTTGCGCGCGGCCGAGCTCGAATGTCAGGCCGTGCTCAAGGCGACCAACGTGGACGGTGTCTATACGGCGGACCCGAAGAAGGATCCGTCGGCGGTCCGTTATGAGCGCCTGACCCATCAGGAAGCCATCGAAAAGGACCTGCGGGTCATGGATGGCGCGGCCTTCGCGCTTGCCCGCGAAAACCGGACGCCTATCATCGTTTTTTCGATCGCGGATCGAAACGCCATCGAGACTGTATTGCGCGGCCAGGGACGGACCACTGTCGTCGGCTAACGGGCTGCCGTATCATGGGATTCTGGGCGTCGGGGCCGGCGAGGCGTGACCTCCGAGGAGGCGGGCCGTTGCACCTGACGTCACAGCGCGGACGACGAAAGCGGGGAATAAGCCAATGGCAAACGCAACCTACGATATCGACGACATCAAACGCCGTATGGCCGGCGCCTCGGTGGCGCTGAAGAGCGAACTGTCGGGCCTGCGCACCGGTCGCGCTTCGGCGCATCTCCTCGATCCGGTGATGGTCGAAGCCTACGGCTCGCAGATGCCGTTGATCCAGTGCGCCAGCGTCACCATTCCCGAGCCGCGCATGATCTCGGTCAGCGTCTGGGACAAGTCGCTGGTCAAGCCAGTGGAAAAGGCGATTGTCGATTCCAATCTCGGCCTGTCGCCGGCGACCGAAGGCCAGACCATCCGTCTGCGCATTCCGGAATTGAACCAGGACCGCCGCAAGGAACTGGTCAAGCTCGCCCACAAATATGCCGAGGCCGCGCGCGTCGCCGTTCGCCACGTGCGTCGCGATGCGATGGACATCATCAAGAAGCTGGAAAAGGATAACGCCATCACCAAGGACGATCACGATCGTCACTCGGCGGAGATCCAGAAAGCGACCGATGCCGGCATTTCCGAAATCGATCAATTGCTCGGCGTGAAGGAAAAGGAGATCCTCACCGTTTGAGGTCGCAACCGATGTCCGAGGCACCCAGCGCGTCCAACGCAAAATCCGGCAGCAATGCCGCGGCCTTCGACGCGTCGCGGCCGGCGCCTCGACATGTCGCCATCATCATGGATGGCAATGGCCGTTGGGCGGCGGGACGTGGCATGCCCCGTGTCGAGGGGCACCGGCGTGGTGTCGAGGCGCTGCGGCGCACCATCCGCGCCGCCGCTGACATCGGCATCAAGGTGCTGACGATCTTCTCCTTCAGTTCGGAGAACTGGTCGCGTCCGGCCGCCGAAGTCGGCGAATTGATGGGTCTGCTGCGCCGCTTCATTCGCAATGACTTGGCGGAACTGCACAAGAGCGGCGTTCGGGTTCGCGTGATCGGCGAGCGGGAAGGGCTTGCCGACGATATTGGCCGGCTGCTGATCGAAGCCGAGGAACTGACCAAAGCCAACCAGGGCCTGACTCTGGTGGTGGCGTTCAATTACGGCGCGCGTCAGGAGATCGCGCGGGCCGCGCGTCGCATCGCCGAGGCGGTCGCCGAAGGTCGGCTCGAAGCTGCCGCTATCACCCCGGACACCGTGTCCAGTTATCTCGATGCGCCGGATCTGCCCGATCCCGACCTGATCATCCGCACCAGCGGCGAGCAACGACTGTCGAACTTCCTGTTATGGCAGTCGGCCTATAGCGAACTGGTATTTCTGCCGGTTCATTGGCCGGATTTCGATCGCGCAGCGCTTGAAGCCGCGATCGGCGAATATCACGGCCGCGAGCGACGCTTTGGCGGCCTTGTCGCCAAGACCGGGTCCTGACCCGTGGCTGAGCCGGGCCCCGTCGCCGACCAAAAATCCAGCGCCGGCGGCAGCACAAATTCGGCGTCGCGCTTCGCGTCCGTCAACAATCTGGTCTTGCGTATCGTTTCGGCCGCCGTGATGGCGCCGCTCGCGGTGCTGGCGGCCTATTGGGGGGGCTGGGCCTTCGCGTTGTTCTGGGCTGCCGCGGCCATCGCCGTCCTCTGGGAATGGATCACGCTGGTCGCCGGTCCGCATAACCGGCTGATGTTTTCGTCCTGTGGCAGCGCGCTGGTCGTGGCCGCGCTGCTGGCCTGGCGGGAACGTCCGGTGGTCGCGGTTTTCATTGTCGGGCTGGGTGCGATTGCCGCGACGGTGTTTGCCCCGCGCGCGCAACGGACCTGGATTACCGCCGGCATCGGCTATTCCAGCGTTCTGTTGCTGGCGCCGATGATGTTGCGCGGCGAGGACTGGCTTGGCTTTGTCGCGCTGGTACTGCTGTTCGCGATCGTGTGGACCACCGATATTTTCGGCTATTTCGCCGGCCGCACTTTTGGCGGCCCCAAGCTGATGCCGTCGGTCAGTCCGAAGAAAACCTGGTCGGGGGCGATCGCCGGCGTGCTGGGCGCTATGGCCGTCGCCGCCGGCGTCGCCAAGCTGCTCGGTCAATTCAATACCTGGGCGATCGTCGCGCTGGCTTTGGTGCTTTCGGTGGTGTCGCAGTGCGGCGATCTCCTGGAGTCGCATATCAAGCGGCACTTCGGCGCCAAGGACGCCAGCGCCTTGATCCCCGGCCATGGCGGCGTGATGGACCGCCTTGATGGTTTCTGGGCGGCCGTGCTGGTCGCCTGTCTGATCGGGCTGTTGCGCGGTGGACTGGAAGAAACGGCCCGCGGGCTGCTGATATGGTGAGGGTATGACCGTCCCCGGATTTGCCCGGACCGTGCCTCATGCGGTCGCCGGCCCGCGCAGCGTCACCATCCTCGGCGCTACCGGTTCGGTGGGCTTAAGCACCGTCGATCTGATCAAACGCGAACCGCAGCGCTATCGCGTCGAGGCGGTCAGCGCCAACCGCAACGCGCTGGCTTTGGCCAAGATCGCCCGCGAGGTCGGCGCCCGCGTCGCGGTGGTCGCTGATCCGCAAAGCTACGGCGAACTGAAAGAGGCGCTGGCCGGTACCGGTATCGCCGCCGCCGCCGGCGTCGACGCGGTCGACGAAGCCGCGCTTTATCCGGCCGACTGGGTGATGGCCGCGATCGCCGGTTCAGTCGGCCTGCGACCGACCATGGCCGCGATCGAACGCGGCGCGACGGTTGCACTCGCCAACAAGGAATGTCTGGTCTGTGCCGGCAGCTTGTTCATGCGCGCGGCTGCCAAAGCCGGCGCAACCGTGCTGCCGGTCGACAGTGAACATAACGCGGTGTTTCAGGCGCTTGGCGGCAGCCGCCGCGAGGACCTGCGCCGCATCATCCTGACCGCCTCGGGCGGTCCATTCCGAACCTGGACCGCCGAAGCGATCAAGGCCGCGACTCCCGAGCAGGCGCTGCGCCATCCGAATTGGGTGATGGGTCCCAAGATCACCATCGATTCCGCGACGATGATGAACAAGGGCCTCGAGCTGATCGAGGCGCATCATCTGTTCGCCCTGCCGCCGGACGAGATCGATGTCCTGGTGCATCCGCAGTCGGTCGTCCACGGGCTGGTGGAATTCCGCGATGGCTCGGTGGTGGCGCAAATGGGACCCGCCGACATGCGCGTGCCGATCGCCCATTGTCTGGCCTGGCCGGAACGGATCGACGGACCGGTGGCGCGGCTCGATCTGGCGGCTTTGGGTCAGTTGACCTTCGAGGAGGCGGATAGCATGCGGTTTCCGGCGCTGGCGCTGGCCCGTCAGGCGATGCGGACGGGTGGGGCGGCCCCGACGGTTTTGAACGCCGCCGACGAGGTCGCGGTCGCCGAATTCATCGCCGGCCGGATCTCGTTTCCGGCGATTGCCGCGCTGGTCGAGGCGACGCTCGAGGCGGCGGCGGCGCGTGGGCTTCTGGCCGACCCCGCCAGCATCGACGCGGCCCTTGGCGTTGACCATATTGCGAGAAGTTTGGCCCGCGACCTTTTGCTCAATAATGCCGTAAAGGCATCATAGTTATCATCGGTTGGACTGAGGGCCCGTTCGGGCGGGATGAGGGTTAACATGAATATTCTGAACAGCTTGGGCGCCTTCAGCGGCAGCATGGCCGGTTACATCGTTCCGTTCCTGTTCGTTCTGACCATCGTGGTGTTCTTTCACGAACTCGGCCACTTCCTGATCGCCCGCCGGTGCGGCATCCGGGTCCTCGTATTCTCGCTCGGCTTCGGTCCGGAAATCGTCGGTTTCAACGACCGTTACGGCACGCGCTGGAAGCTGTCGGCGATCCCGCTCGGCGGCTACGTGAAATTCTTCGGCGACGAGAACGCCGCCAGCGTGCCGGACAATGAAGCGGCCGCCGAAATGAGCGAAGAGGACAAGAAGGTCACCTTCACCCACCAGAAAGTCGGCCCCCGTGCTGCCGTGGTGGCGGCCGGTCCGATCGCCAATTTCATCCTGGCGATCGCGATTTTCGCCGGCATTTTCATGACCGTCGGCAAGCAGACCACCACCGCGCGCGTCGATTCCGTCTTGCCGAACAGCGCCGCCCAGGCCGCCGGTTTCAAACCGGGCGATTTGGTGTTGTCGATTGCGGGGCAGAAAATCGACAGCTTTACCGACATGCAGCGGATCGTCTCGATCAGCGGCGGCGAAACGCTCGATATTCTGGTCGAACGCGGCGGCGTCCCGGTCACGCTGCACGCCACGCCGAAAATCATGAAAGACAGTTCCGGCAATGAACTGGGCATGCTCGGCATCAGCCGCTCGATGGCCGCCGGCGACATCAAGACCGTCAGGATGGGGCCGCTCGAAGCGGTCGGCGCCGGCGCCAAGGAAACCTGGTTCGTGGTGTCGCGCACCTTGTCCTATATCGGCGGGGTCTTTACCGGCCGCCAGCCGGCCAATCAGCTCGGCGGCCCGATCCGGATCGCCCAGGTCTCCGGCCAGGTCGCGGCCGGCGGCTTTATCCCGCTGATTCACCTGGCGGCGGTGCTGTCGATCTCAATCGGCCTTCTCAACCTGTTCCCGATTCCCTTGCTCGACGGCGGTCACCTTTTGTTCTACGGGATCGAGGCGGTCCGCGGCCAACCGCTGTCGGAGCGGGCCCAGGAATTCGGCTTCCGGATTGGGCTGGCGATTGTCGTGATGTTGATGATTTTTGCAACCTTTAATGACATTGTTCACCTTGCGACCTCATAAGCGTTGCCGAGGAGCAACTTTTTGACGGGAAAGGGAAAGTTGAGCCGGTAGTTTCGTTTGCAGTGGGTTTAAAACGCTGTACAAAGCACCATAGGCGGCCTGAGAATCTCTCGGGGTAGGAGCGGTGCGGAGACGGCCGCTAGGAATAAAAAGGGCGCGTGGCGCATGACACTTGGTATGCGGTTGGTTCGGGGACTGACCCTTTCGTGTTTGGTCCTCAGCGGTATCCTTGTCGGTACCGGAATCGCGACGGTCGCGTCTTCGCGTCCCGTCATGGCACAGA
>WGNB01000053.1 GCA_016124795.1 Rhodopseudomonas sp.
ATCGAGGACGTGCATTCGATCGTCGACGGCATCGTCGAGATGATGGCGCCGGACGGCGCCTTCATTTCCGAATCGCATTACCTGATCGGCCTGCTCGACACGCTGCAATACGACACCGTGTATCATGAGCACCTGCGCTATTATTCGCTGGCCAGTCTCAAGCATCTCCTTGAGATGCACGACCTCGAAGTCTTCCACGCCCGGCCGATCCCGAGCCACGGCGGTTCGATCCGCGTCTATGCCGGCCGCAAGGGCGTGCATCAGGTGCAGGACAGCGTCCGCCATATGCTGGCGGCCGAGCCGCGCGGCGATCACATGTCGCAGCGCCTCAAGCAGTTCAAGCACGACGTGCTGCTGTCGAAGCTGCGCCTGCTGTCGATGCTGCGCGACCTCAAGGAAGAGAACGCCCGCATCGTCGGCATCTCGGCGCCGTCGCGCGCCTCGACCCTGTTCAACTATGTCGGGCTCGACGACGGCATCATCGATTACGTCTGCGAAATCGGCGGCTCGCTGAAGATCGGCAAGTGCATGCCGGGCACCGCGATCCCCGTCGTCGACGAGGCGCGGCTGTTCGAGGATCAGCCGGAAGCGGCGATCATCTTCTCCTGGCATATCGCCGACGAACTGGCGCCCAAGCTGCGGGCCAAGGGTTACAAGGGCAAGCTGATCACGCCCCTGCCGGTGCCACGGTATCTGTGATAAGAAGGCGCGCGTGAGCCGTCATCCTGAGGTGGCCGCGCAGCGGCCCTCGAAGGATGACGGGCATGACCTCGTAATCGGCTCTTCGCCCTTCGAGGCCCGCCATAAGCGCCTTGATGCGCGTCTTCGATTCGCGGTGGCTCGCACCTCGGGGTGACGGAGAGAAACATGGGCGAATTCCCGAAGATCACATCGCGCCGCACCATCGAGGTCTCGCCCTGGATGAAGGTGATCGAGCGCGAGGTCGCCTACAAGAACGGCACCACCGAGCTCTATCACGCCGTCGGCCAGCAGGATTACATCGCCATCGTTGCGCTGACGCCGGACGGCCGGATCCCGATCGTCCGTCAGTTCCGGCCGGCGGCCGAGCGCTTCACCTGGGAACTGCCGGCGGGTCTGGTCGATCCCGGCGAAGATCCGGCCCGCACCGCCGAACGCGAACTGATGGAAGAGACCGGCCACACCTCCAAGGCCGTGCATGCGCTCGGCATCTTTTCGCCCTGCACCGCCCGGCTGTCGAACAAGGTTCATTCGTTCTTCGTCGAGGCCGGCCCGCGACCGGACGGCCAGGAGATCGAAGCCGGCATCGAGCTCAATCTGGTCAGCCCGGCGGAACTCGGCGCGATGATCTATTCCGGCGAATTCACGCTGCAACTGCACATCGGCGCGCTGATGCTGGCCGGAATGCGCGGTTTTATCGATCTGAAGTCGTTTACCGCCACCTGAGTGGCCAGCGCCCCCACGCGCTATTGACCTCGGTCAATGCTGCCAGCTTGGAATGCGACGAAACTGATCTCGACAAATGGCCTGGAACCCCTCTAAAAAAGAGCGGCGGGCGCTTCGGTGGGGCGAGAAAGTAGCAAGCTTATGAATTACAACGATTTTTTCGTATCAGCCCTCGACACCTTGCGGGATGAGCGACGTTATCGGGTATTCGCCGATCTCGAGCGCATCGCTGGCCGTTTCCCGCACGCCTACTGGCACGCCCCCGAGGGCAAGCGAGAAGTCGTGATCTGGTGCTCGAACGACTACCTCGGTATGGCCCAACACCCCAAGGTGGTCGGCGCGATGTGCGAAACCGCCTCGCGCATGGGCACCGGCGCCGGCGGCACCCGCAACATCGCCGGCACCAACCATCCGCTGGTCGAGCTGGAGCGTGAGCTCGCCGACCTGCATGGCAAGGAAGCCGCCCTGCTTTTTACTTCGGGCTACGTGTCGAATCAGACCGGCATCCCGACCATCGCCAAGCTGCTGCCGAACTGCCTGATCCTGTCCGACGCGCTCAACCACAATTCGATGATCGAAGGCGTGCGGCAGGCCGGCTGCGAAAAGCAGGTCTGGCGCCATAACGACGTCGCGCACCTCGAGGAACTGCTGAAGGCTGCCGATCCGAACCGGCCGAAGCTGGTGGTGTTCGAAAGCCTTTATTCGATGGACGGCGACATCGCGCCGATCCACGCGATCTGCGATCTCGCCAAGAAATACGGCGCGATGACCTATATCGACGAAGTCCACGCCGTCGGCATGTATGGCCCGCGCGGCGGCGGCGTCACCGAGCGCGATAGCGCGGCGGATCGCGTCGACGTCATCGAAGGTACGCTGGCCAAGGCCTTCGGCTGCCTCGGCGGCTATATCGCCGGCACCCGCGACATGATCGACGCCGTGCGCTCCTACGCGCCGGGCTTCATCTTCACCACCGCGCTGCCGCCGGCGATCTGCGCCGCCGCCACCGCCGCGATCCGACACCTGAAGACCTCGCAATGGGAGCGCGACCGCCATCAGGACCGCGCCGCCCGCGTCAAGGCCGTGCTCAACGCCGCCGGCCTGCCGGTGATGCCGTCGACCACCCATATCGTGCCGGTGCTGATCGGCGATGCCGAAAAGTGCAAGCTGGCGAGCGACATGCTGCTGGCCGATCACGGCATCTATATTCAGCCGATCAACTACCCGACCGTGCCGCGCGGCGAGGAACGGCTGCGCATCACGCCGTCGCCCTATCACGACGACGCGCTGATCGACACGCTGGCCGAAGCGCTGGTCGATGTCTGGGACCGGCTGCAATTGCCGAAGAACCGCCAGGCGCTGGCGGCGGAATAAGCCGCCTCAATCCTGAAAGGTCGGCCGCTTGCGCGGCGGCTCTTCGGGCATAGCGGGCTGCGGTTCCGCCGGCTCGGCGGTCGCGCGCGCCAACCGGCGCGCCACCAGCGGCATCACCAGCGAGACAAAAATCACCCGGCTGACGTGGTGCGCGCCGACATAGACCGGGTCGAGATGCAGCGCGATCGCCAGCAGCATCATCGCGTCGACCGAGCCGGGCGCGAAAGCGATCATCACGTCCGACACGTTCAGCGACAGCGCCACCGTGACGCCGAAGGCAAACAGCGCGGCGATCGACACCGCGACCGCGAAGGAGCCGACGGCGGCGGTCATGAAATTGGCCAGCAACCGCACCGGCGTATTGGTGAAGCGCGCGCCGATCACCGCGCCGAGCGCGACCATCGCGCAATTGGCGACCCAGGGCGGCACCACGGCATGCACCATCGCGCTGCCGTGCAGCGCCGCCGAGGCGAACATCGCGCCGAACAGCAGGCCGCCCGGAAACCGGATCTTGTAAGCAATCACCGCGACCACGCTCGACACCGCCACCAATATCGCGAGGTCGTCGATCACCGACATCGTCAGCGGGCCATTGCCGTGACGCACGGCATGACCGGAGAAGCCGGCCAGCGCCAGACCCGCCGGCAGACCGAGCGCGATGATCACCACCCGCATGCTCTGCACGATGGCGATGGCGCGCAGATCGGCGCCGATATCGTTGGCCACCACCATCACCTGCGACAAGCCGCCCGGCGACGAACTTAGATATGCGGTCGGCAAGGCCCAGCCATGCACGAAATACAAATAACAAGTGCCGGCAACGCTGACGCAAACCATCGCCGCGATCAGCGTCGCGATGCTGACCGGATAAGACGCCATGCCGTTCAGGGTTTCCGGCGTCACCACCGCGCCGAGTGAAATGCCGATCAGGACGAAGATGCCGCGCGTCAACCAGCTTGGCACCAGCAAGGGACGGCCGGCGAAAGCCGCGATCGCCACTGTTAAAATGGCGCCGGACAGCCAACCGGCCGGCAAACCGGCCAGACCGAGCGCGATGCCGCCGATCGCGGCATAGAACAAAGTCTCGGCGATGCGACGCGATGCGGCGATGAAGTCTTGCGAGGAGAATTGGAACAAAACGGGCGGCCTTCGACGAACCGCTGATGCAGACTGTGCGGCGGCGTAGGGCATCAATGCCGCGCAGGGACGCCCGCGTCAATTGACGGAAAGCGCGCGTGAGCTCTGCGCTTTACGCCACCATGCCGGCGCGGGCCGGCCCGCGTGGCGCGCCGTCGCCGCCAAGGACGATACGCACCAGATCGGCGGCATTACGAGCGCCGATTTTTTCCATGATGCGGGCGCGATGAACTTCGACGGTGCGCGGGCTGATGCCGAGCCGGCGGCCGGCTTCCTTGTTGGACGCGCCGGCCGCGATCAGGCCGAGCACTTCGCGCTCGCGTGGCGTCAATAAAGCCTGACCGGCGAATGTGAACGGCGCGGCATCGGCCGCGTGCGTCTCGGAACGCCGCGCGGCGAAGACAGCGATCGCCTCGACGACGCGGGCAACGACAAGGCCGGCGTCGCACGGCTTGAGCAGACAATCGTAAGCGCCGCTTTTGACCGCTTCGACCGCCAGGGCGATATCGACGCCGGCAGCGACGATGAAGACCGGCGCGCCGTAATGATGCGCGTCGACATCCTTGAGAACGTCGATGCCGGATTGATCGGGCAATTGCAGATCGATCAGCACGGCGGCCGGCGTATGCCGACGCGCCGCCGCCACGAAGGAAGCGGCATCGGTGAAGACGGCGACGCCATAACCGGCGGCGGCAAAGGCGGCCGCCAGTGCCGCGCGCACCGCCGGATCGTGATCGACAAGCACCACTTCGCCTGCCGGCATCGCTTGCTGCGCCATCGCCGCCAATCCTTCGCCGCGACGCCGGACCGTTACGGCCGCCGACGCCCGACGGTCGTCAACTTATACGCCCAATCCTCGCATTCAGTTAAAATCGTTGTTCCAATTCAACGGCTTACGGTAACATGAGGTGGCAAAGCGCCATTTGCCGCGGTCGGACCGGGCTTTTTCACAAGCCGGCGAGCCGCGCGTCGGCACCAGCGGCCGCCGGTTCGCGCCGGCCTTGCGCTTTCTTCACCGGCGTATCGGCGTTAAAATGCCAAGCCTCGCTCAAGCGGGGCGTTGTCAGGAGCGTGCATGCTGCAAGGCTGGGTCGTCATCGCGGTGGCGCTTGGATATATCGGCCTGCTGTTCCTGGTGGCGAGCTATGGCGACCGTGCCCGCAGCCGCGTTTCGGCCGGCGCCGATCCGCAGCGTGGCGCGGCCGGAGCCTCCCGGCCGATCACCAAGGGTCTGGTCGCGCAAGGTCTGGTCACGACCGATCTGATCAAGCAGGGGCTGGTCAAGACCGGGCTCGGCCGCGAGGCCCGCGCCCGGCTGATGATCTTCCCGCTGTCGCTGGCGATCTACTGCACGTCCTGGACCTTCTTCGGCTCGGTCGGCTCGGCCTCGCGCACCGGCTATGAATTCCTCACCATCTATATCGGCCCGGCGCTGATGATCGGCCTGTTCTCGCCGCTGATCATCCGCATCGTGCGGCTGGCCAAGGCGCAGAACATCACATCGATCGCCGACTTCATCGCCGCGCGTTATGGCAAGGGCCAGGCGGTCGCCGCCACCGTCGCGCTGATCGCGATCGTCGGATCGATCCCCTATATCGCGCTCCAGCTCAAGGCGGTGTCGTCGTCGCTGGAAACGATCCTCGCCCATATCACGCCGATCAGCGACCTGACCCGGCCGCTGCTCGGCGACATCGCCTTGTTCGTCGCGCTGTCGATGGCGACCTTCGCGGTGCTGTTCGGCACCCGCCATATCGACGCGACCGAACATCAGGACGGCCTGATGCTGGCGGTCGCGACCGAATCGCTGGTCAAGCTGTTCGCCTTTCTCGCGGTCGGCATCTTCGTCACCTTCTGGGTGTTCGGCGGACCGGCCGCGCTATTCGAAGCCGCGCAACGCAACACGGCGACCGCCGGCCTGTTCGACCACACGCCGGAAATGGCGTCGTTCATCGCCGCGACGCTGCTGTCGTTCTTCGCCATCATCCTGCTGCCGCGCCAGTTCCACGTCGCCGTCGTCGAGAACAACAACGAAGACGAAATCAAACGCGCCGCCTGGCTGTTTCCGCTCTATCTCGTCCTGATCAACCTGTTCGTGATCCCGATCGCGATCGCCGGCCTGCTGACCTTCCCGTCCGGGATGGTCGACAGCGACATGTTCGTGCTGGCGCTGCCGTTGCAGACCGGCTCGCATGTCCTCACCATCGCCGCCTTCGTCGGCGGATTGTCGGCGGCGACCGCGATGGTGATCGTGGAATCGGTCGCGCTGTCGATCATGATTTCGAACGACCTGATCATGCCGCTGGTGCTGCAACGGCGCAGCCGTCTGATCTCCGGCCGCGAGAATCTCGGTTCGCTGCTGCTGATGGTGCGCCGGCTGGCGATCTTCGGCATTCTGCTGCTGGCTTACATGTATTACCGCTCGGCGGGCGCGGCCCAGCTCGCTTCGATCGGCCTGTTGTCCTTCGCCGCCATCGGCCAACTCGCACCGGCCTTCTTCGGCGGGCTGGTCTGGCGCCGCGCCACCGCCTCGGGCGCGATGGCCGGCATGGTCGCCGGCATCACCGCCTGGTTCTACACGCTGCTGCTGCCGACCTTCGCCGACATCGGCTTCATCGGCCAGCACATCCTGGTCGACGGCCCGTGGAACATCGCCTGGCTGCGGCCGCAGCATCTGCTCGATCTCGATCTGCCGGCGCTGGTGCACGGCGTGGTCTGGAGTCTCGGACTCAATATCGTCTGCTACATCGGCTTCTCATTGCTGCGCGAGCCGTCGGCGATCGAACGGATGCAGGCCAATACCTTCGTGCCGTCCGGCATGACGCCGATCGCGCCCAGCTTCCGGTTCTGGGGTTCGTCGGTGACGGTCGAGGAACTCACCACCACGGTGGCGCGCTATCTCGGCGCCGAGCGCACCCGCAATGCGCTCGAAATCTTCGCCGGCACCCACCGCATCAGCATGGACCCGACCGACGAAGCCGACTTCCGGCTGGTGCGCCATGCCGAACATATTCTGGCCTCCGCGATCGGCGGTGCCTCGTCGCGGCTGGTGCTGTCGCTGTTGTTGCGCAAGCGCACGGTGTCGACCAAGGCCGCGCTCAAGCTGCTCGACGACGCCTCGGCGGCTTTGCAATACAATCGCGAGATCCTGCAGACCGCGCTCGACCACGTCCGTCAGGGCATCGCGGTATTCGACCGCGACCTGCAGCTGATCTGCTGGAACCGGCAATTCGGCGAGATTCTCGATCTGCCGCCGAGCCTGGTGCGCGTCGGCATCGGCCTTGCCGACATCCTGCGCTTCAACAGCCAGCGCGGCGACGTCGGACCGGACCGCATCGAGGATGTCGTGCGCGCCCAGATCGAACGCTACGTCTCCGGCAAGGACCTGTTCATGGAGCGCTTCGCCGAAGGCGGCATGGTGATCGAGGTGCGCGCCAACCATATGCCGGATGGCGGCATCGTCACCACCTTCACCGACATCACCGCCAGCGTCGAAGCCGCCGAAGCACTGGAACGCTCCAACGAAACGCTCGAACGGCGGGTGCGCGAACGCACCGAGGAACTGACGCTGCTCAACGCCGAACTGGCGCATGCCAAGGGCGAAGCCGAATCCGCCAATATCTCGAAGACCAAATTTCTCGCCGCGGCCAGCCACGACATTCTTCAGCCGCTCAATGCCGCGCGGCTTTACGTCACCAGTCTGGTCGAGCGCGGCGGCCATGACGACCGCCGGCTGGTCGACAACATTGACGCCTCGCTGGAAGCGGTCGAGGAAATCTTCGGCGCGCTGCTCGACATGTCGCGGCTCGACACCGGCGCGATGCGCCCGGAATTCTCCTCGTTCCGCATCGACGACATCATGCGGCAGATCGAACTGGAATTCGCCGCGCTCGCCGCCGCCAAGAACATCGAACTGAAATACGTGCCCTGCTCGGCGGTGGTGCGTTCCGACCGCCGGCTGCTGCGCCGGCTGGTGCAGAACCTGGTGTCGAACGCGATCAAATATACCCCGACGGGGCGCGTGCTGATCGGCTGCCGGCGTTGCGGCGACAACCTGCGCATCGATGTTTACGACACCGGCGTCGGCATCCCGGAGTCGAAGCGCCGCGATATCTTCATCGAATTCCACCGGCTCGAACAGGGCGCGCGGATCGCGCGCGGGCTTGGCCTCGGTCTGTCGATCGTCGAGCGGGTGGCGCGGGTGCTCAACTGTATCGTCGACGTCAATCAGACCGGCCGCGGCGGTTCGCATTTTGCCGTCACGGTCGAACGCTCGAACGCCAAGCCGGTCGAATTGCCGGCGCGCGACACCGCGCGGATCGATCCGAGCCAACTCGCCGGCACCACCGTGATCTGCATCGACAACGAGCCGGCGGTGCTTGACGGCATGGAAGTGCTGCTGCGCGGCTGGGGCTGCACCGTCATCAAGGCGCCCGGTCTCGACATCGCGATAGCGGCGGTCGCCGACAGCGCGATCCCGCCGAACGGGCTACTGGTCGATTATCATCTCGATCAGGGCACCGGCATCGAGGCGATCATTGAACTACGCAAGCGCTGCGGCGATATCCCGGCGATCCTGATCACCGCCGACCGCACGCCGGCGGTGCGCGAACAGGCGCGCGGCGAGGACATCCAGATTCTGAACAAGCCGCTCAAGCCGGCGGCGTTGCGCGCCTTGCTGGCGCAATGGCGGGTGATGCGGGTCGCGGCGGCGGAATGATTATCCTTGTCGTTCCCGCGCAAGCGGGGACCGGGTCATCGCGCACGCCGAATCTTATTCCAGGCATTAGCGAATGCTGGATGCCCGTCTTCGCGGGCATGACATCAATGGCGCAGGATCCATCGGTGGGCCCGGCGCTGCGCGCCTGAACTCACTCTAAAACTAGAAACAAGTTAGCCTTCGGCCGCCGCGGCGCCCTGCGACCAATGACCGGTCTCGATCTTGGAGGCGGCGATCACGGCCTGCGTGCGGCTTTCGACGCCGAGCTTTTGCAGGATCGCCGAGACATGCGCCTTGACCGTCGCCTCGGAAACACCGAGCTGGTAGGCGATCTGCTTATTGAGCAGGCCTTCCGACAGCATCATCAGCACGCGAACCTGCTGCGGCGTCAGCGTCGCCATCTTGGCCATCAGCGCCGCCGATTCAGCGTCCGAGCCGGCGGTCAGATCGACGTCGGCCGGCGTCCAGACGCCGCCGCCCTGAATGCGCGAGATCGCCGCGCGCATCGCCTCGACGCTCAAGGTTTTCGGGATGAAGCCGGACGCGCCGAATTCCATGCAGCGGCGGATCGCCGCCGGATCGTCATTCGCCGACACCACGATCACCGGCACGCTGGGATATTGCGCCCGGATGTACATCAGCCCGGAAAAACCGCGCACCCCCGGCATCGCCAGATCGAGCAGGACGAGGTCGATATCACCGCCCTTGTCGAGCAGGGCGACCACATCGTCGAAAGTCCCGGCCTCGGCGATGTCGGCCGGCTCCAGGAGACCCGTAACCGCCTCCCGCAAGGCGCCGCGAAACAAGGGATGATCGTCGGCGATCACCAGCCGGTACTGCACGATGTCACTCAACCGCGGTATTCCTTCGACAGGCTCAAGGGGTCCGTACGACTATAGTAGACAATAAATAGTCGTGTCGTCTTGCAATACGAGACGCCTCAAATTGCATAGTGCGGCGCAGCATAGTCCCGCGCCGGTTCGGTTTATAGCGCCATTTTCAGATAAGTCCGGTTTGAAAACAGGCGGTTAGCACCGGATTTTCAAGAGATATTCAGGGCGATCGGCTGCCGAGGAACTGCAACACGACTTCGCGCCGGTGCGGCCGGCGGCGATGTTCCACCAGATAAAGCCCCTGCCAGGTGCCGAGCGCCAGCACGCCGTCGCTGACCGGTATATGCAGCGACACCCCGTTGAGCATCGCCTTGATGTGCGCCGGCATATCGTCCGGGCCTTCGGCGGCGTGAACCCATTGCACGCCCTCGGGCGCCAGCCGGTCGAGCGCGGCCGCCAGATCGGCCTGGACGTCGGGATCGGCATTTTCCTGGATGGTCAGCGATGCCGAGGTATGACGCAGAAACACCAGCAACACGCCGTCCCGGGCGCCGGCTTCGGCGATGAAGGCCCGGGCCGGGGCCGTAATCTCGGTGAACCCCGTCCCCGGCGTGTCCACGGTCAGGGTCGCGGTCGCCAGCGTCTGCGGCGCGGTCACGGTGATGGCGGACAAATGAGCGGACATATCGTTTCCTTGCGGCGCCGGACCGCCGGTCGAGGACAACGCCGGAACCCGCCATCGCGGGCCGGGCCGTCAGGCCTAGCCTTTGCGCATGACGTCGTTCTTGAAGCCGACAATCATATCGACCAGCCGCTCCCAGGCATTTTGCAAAGCGGCCTTGGCGCGCTCGATCTGCTCATGCGACGGCAGGATCGATTGCCCACTGTCCGGCTTCGCACTGTCGTGTTGCGCCGAATCCGGCCGCGCGCCGGGGCGCGGGCTGAGATCGGCCGGCGGTCGCGGCGGCGCCTTGTCGGACGAGAAGGTCGAGGCGTCGGCCTTGACCCGCAACTCGGCGACCTCGGCCCGCAAACTGGCGACCTCGCTTTGCAGACGCCCGATTTCCTTTTCCAGCGCGACCCGCTCTTCCGGCACCGCCTGACAGACCCAGCCGGCACCGTGCTGGCTGCACGCCGCGACCTGACCGCTCACGCTGTCGAGCCGCAATACGCCACCGTCGACCTTGTTGAAGGTGTAGCGGCCCTTGCCGGCCGATGCCTCGGGCGCGGTTTCCGGGGTCGGCGCGGCGTCTTGCCGCAATGGAGACTGCGGCGCTTCGACGCCGGGCGACGAACCGGCCTGCTGCGCTTGCGCCGCCGAGACGATCGTCAGCAGCGACAGGACGACCCATCCGGCGGCACCGGCCGCCCCTTGGCTGATACGCAAACCACGCCCGGACGGCTGCATCGTCTCGATCCTGTTCATCCGATGTCCCTCTAACCGTCGCCAAACCCGCGTGAAAACGGCCGGCAAACGCATAACGTCTTCGGTCGGTTCAACCGCGCCGGCCGGCCTCGGCGGTTAAGCCTGCCCGAAGCGTCGGCACCGACGCCGAACGTCCGGCAAGCCGTCAACCGCCGCCGCGAACTTCGAGTCTAGCACCTCGCCGCCGCCGCCTGAACCGCCCCCGCCGGCCGCCCGACGGGGCACGACGACCAACCGGTGCTCGCCGCAGCTAAGTAGCTGCCGCAACGCACGCAAGGGCCTCGACCGGCCGTGCAAAATGTTTGGTTTTTCTCATAAAATCAGATGCTTACGGCAATATCGCGGTTTCTTGACTCGAACCGGCACGATCAGTATGGTCCGCGCGGCTTTGAGGGCGGCGGAACGATTGTAGAGCGTCCAAACCACGCAGGTCGAAGGCATGGCTGACGACAAGCGCGGCGAAGATGATCGCAAAGGACTGCCGAACGACGAGGCTGCTCTCTCCGCGAGGCTTCAGCGTCTCGGCGACCGGCTCGCAACTGCGAACCGACATCCCGAAAACGTGGATAGTACTCGCACGGCCGCCGACGCTTCGGCGTATGCTCGCGGGTTTCGGATGTCGACCGAGTTGGTCGCCGGCGTGATCGTGGGGGCGGGACTGGGTTGGCTGATCGACCGCTGGCTCGGGATTTCGCCGTGGGGGCTCATCGTGTTTCTTCTGTTCGGCTTTGCGGCCGGTGTACTCAATGTCATGCGGGCGGCGGGTGTCGTTCGCGAGCAATCTGACCGATTAAAGTCTAAATAGAGCGCGAAAGAGCCCATGGCCGCCGATCCCATTCATCAATTCCGCATCGTCGAGCTGTTCCCGGTCGCCCATGTCGGCAACGCCGAGATCGCGTTCACCAATTCGGCGCTGTTCATGTTCGCCGCGGTGATCATCATCACCGCCTTCCTGGTTCTCGGCACCGCCAAGCGCTCGCTGGTGCCGTCGCGCCTGCAATCGGCCGCGGAAATATCCTACGAATTTGTCGCAGCGACCGTGCGGTCGACCGCCGGTCACGAAGGCATGCGGTTCTTCCCCTTCGTGTTCACGCTGTTCATGTTCATCCTGACCGTGAACTTCATCGGCCTGGTGCCCTTCACCTTCACCGTGACGAGCCACATCATCGTTACCGCGGCGCTGGCGATCACCGTCTTCCTGACCGTGCTGCTGTACGGCCTGTTCCGCCACGGCTTCCACTTCTTCAATCTGTTCGTGCCCAAGGGCGTGCCGATCGCGATCCTGCCGCTGATCGTGTTCATCGAGGTGCTGTCCTTCGTGTCGCGGCCGATCTCGCATTCGGTGCGTCTGTTCGCCAACATGCTGGCCGGCCACATCACTCTTCAGGTTTTCGCGGGCTTCATCATCCTGATGGGCAGCGCGATGGGCGCGATCGGCTGGGTCGGCGGCATCCTGCCGTTCGGCATGATCGTGATCCTGATGGCGCTTGAAACGCTGGTGGCCTTTCTGCAGGCCTATGTGTTCGCGATCCTGACCTGCATCTACCTCAACGACGCCATTCACCCGGGCCACTAACGGCCCGACGAACTAGACGAAAACCCTCAAAAGGAGCTTGGTTATGGATCCAGTTGCAGCGAAGTACATCGGTGCCGGCATTGCCTGTATCGGCATGGGTGGCGCCGGCGTCGGCGTCGGCATCATTTTCGGTAACTACCTGGCGGCCGCGATCCGCAATCCGTCGGCGGCGCAGGGCCAGTTCGGCAACCTGATCTTCGGCTTCGCCATCACCGAAGCGCTCGGCATCTTCTCGCTGCTGATCGCGCTGCTGCTGCTGTTCGCGCTCTAAGTTCTCAAGACAAAGAGTGCGCCACTGGCGCTGGAGCTGAACGATGGCAGAACCCAAACTCAACACTAGCACCGAGCATGTGCCGGCCGGCGAACACAAGGCGGGCTTCCCGCCTTTTGACGCCCATTCTTTCCCGTCGCAGCTCACCTGGCTCGTGATCGCCTTCGTGCTGCTTTACGTGCTGATGGCCAAATGGGCTTTGCCGCAGGTTGGCGGCATCATCGAGAGCCGGCAGAAGCGCATCGACGACGATGTCGCGGAAGCCGGCAAGCTCAAGGCCCAGTCGGACGAAGCGGTCGCGACCTACGAGAAGGCACTGGCCGATGCCCGCGCCAACGCGCAGGCCATCGCCAACCAGACTCGCGATACCCAGGCCGCCGCCGCCGAAGCCCGCCGCAAGACGCTCGAAGACGAGCTGAACGCCAAGCTGGCCGAAGCCGAAAAGACCATCGCCGCCACCAAACAGGCGGCGATGAGCAATGTCCAAGGCATTGCCGAGGACGCCACCCGCGCCATCGTCGAGCGCCTGATCGGCGTGGCGCCGAGTGACAAGGCGGTTGCCGACGCGGTCGGCGGCGCCCTGAAGAGGTCATAACGATGGGCGAACTATTTTTAGACGCCGAAACCTGGGTCGCGCTGGCCTTTATCCTGTTCCTGTCGGGTCTCGGCTATATCGGCGTTCACAAGATGCTGGCGACGTCGCTCGATGGACGTGCGGCCCGCATCAAGGCCGAGCTGGATGACGCCCGCAAGCTGCGCGACGATGCCGCCCAGCTTCTGGCCGACTACCAGCGCAAGCGGCAGGAAGCCGAAGGCGAGGCGCAGGAGATCGTCGCCGCCGCCAAGGCCGAAGCCGAACGCATGGCCGCCGAAGCCAAGACCAAGATCGAGGAATTCGTCGCCCGTCGCACCAAGATGGCCGAGACCAAGATCGCCCAGGCCGAAGCCCAGGCGACCGCGGATGTGCGGCGCGCCGCCGCCGATACCGCGATTGCCGCCGCTGAAGCGATCCTGACCGCCGAAGCCAAAGGTCAGCTCGCCAGCAAGCTGATCGCCACCGGCATCGAAGACGTTCGCAACAAGCTGAACTAGTCGTCGACGCGGCCCGCGATACCATCAAGGTTACGAAATAGCCCGCCCTTCGGCGGGCTATTTTTTTACCGCGCGCCGCAAAGGTCGCACCGTTCGCCCGCCGAAAACCGATTCAATCGGCCGCGAATCAGCTAAATTGACGGTCGTGGCGCTTGCCACGAAGCAGCGTAATCCACGCGCATATCGGTACTGTGCATAGCGGTACTAAGAACGGTCACGGTCGCGGCTGTCCTTTGAGTTTCCGTGCCGTGGCTCCAGTCTCGTCGACGCCGGTTCGTCGGCATTGGTAGCGTAGTCGTCTGCGTAGCCGTCATTTCCTACAGCGTAAGTGTCCGCGCAATTCCAGTTCGAATTGTCCGTGAACGCGCCGGTTATCCGGCCAAAGCATCGGGGGGCCCGTGGTCATCTTCGATTGCAACGGCGTGCTCGTCGACAGCGAGCCGCTGGCCACAGCGATCGTATCGCAAGAATTCATCCGGGCCGGCTTCGGGCTGAC
>WGNB01000044.1 GCA_016124795.1 Rhodopseudomonas sp.
ATCCGGATTGGAGGCGCGCGCCATCGACACGGTGCCGCGGACGTGCGGCTCATTGTTGAACTCGGCCTTGAGCTTCTTGCCCGAACCGCCCATGCCGGTGCCATCCGGGCAGCCGGTCTGCGCCATGAAGCCGTCGATCACGCGGTGAAACACGATGCCGTCGTAGAACCCCTGCTTGACCAGTTCCTTGATGCGCGCGACGTGGCCGGGCGCGAGGTCGGGCCGCATCGCGATCACGACTTTGCCTTGCGTGGTTTCGAGCGTGAGCGTGTCTTCGGGTTTTGCCATCGTTTCTCTCTCTATATCGCTTTTGAACATGCAGACTTCAAATTTGTCGTAGCCCGGCCTGGCGCGTTCGACGAACAGCGCCCGGCAAACCGCCAGAGCCCGGCAACGACGGGTGGAGACGGTTATTTCATATCGGACGCGACTTGGACTTTCAGCATCTTGTCCGGGTTCGCCACGGACCCGCTCTGTGAACCGGGAGGCGCCTTCTTGAGCTTGTCGACGACATTCATGCCCGACACCACGTTACCGATCACGGTATATTTGCCGTTCAGGAACGATGCATCGCCGAAGCAGATGAAGAACTGCGAATTCGCCGAATTGGGATCGTTGGCCCGCGCCATGCCGACAACGCCGCGCGTGAAAGGCGTCGAGGTGAACTCGGCCTTGATGTTGGGATATTTCGAATGGCCGGTGCCGTCGTGGTTCTGGCCGTCGCCGGTCTGCGCCATGAAGCCGTCCATCACGCGATGGAACGGCACGTTGTTATAGAATCCGTCGCGCGCCAGTTGTTCGAGCCGCGCGGCGTGGTGCGGCGCCAGATCGGTGCGCAGCGCGATGATGATGCGGCCCTTGGTGGTGTCGATCACCAGGGTATGGGCCGGATTGACGCCGGCCGGCAGTTTCGGCGTCTGGGCGAAAGCGGGGGCCGCGCAAACCAGCGCAAGCAGAACGGCGAGAGTGCGGATCATGAAAGCTCCCTGATAATGACGTTGCGAGGGCGCAGGCGCTGCGAACATCGGTATGTCCTGTTCGGGACCTGACGCTTAACGGGCGAACTTGGTTTTGAGACGCGCAGCCACCGCGGCCGGCACGAAAGCGGCAATATCGCCACCCATGGCCGCGATCTGGCGCACCAATGTGGCGGTGATCGGGCGCGTGATCGGCGACGCCGGCAGGAAGACGGTCTGCACCTCAGGCGCCAGCGTTTCGTTCATGCCGGCCATCTGCATTTCGTAATCGAGATCGGTGCCGTCGCGTAAGCCCCGGATCAGCAATTCGGCGCCCGCTTTCTGCGCCGCCACCGTGACCAGATTGTCGAAGGTAATGCAGTCCAATTCGCACCGGGCTTCCCGCGCCAGCGGCGTGCAGGTCTCCTGCAGCATCGCCAGCCGCTCCTCGGCCGAAAACAACGGTACCTTGCCGGGATGAATGCCAACGGCAAGCACAAGCCTGTCGGCCAGCCGCACGGCATGGCGCACGACATCGATATGACCGTTGGTGACGGGGTCGAACGATCCCGCGTAAAGGGCGATCCTCGGCATCCGCGGGGTCTAGCCCGGCTGTATGCGGGCTGCAAGGCCCGAGCGGCCGGTCCGGCACGGCTATCCCGGCGGACCTTGTGCCCTTAATGAACTTTTCGCCCGGTCATTCGTTATTGAGGCGAACCCGCACCGATATTTTGAACCTTTTGCCATGTGTCACGACTGATAATCGTGCCGCCCACGGAAACCTTTGCCATGTCGCCCAACATGATCAAAATTGCCTCGGCTATTACCACCGCTGCCGCCATCGCTGGAATTTTGACGGTGTTTTTCACCCCGAGCGACGCCGTCAATGCCGGTCCCCTCGCCGGCCGCGCCCAGACCACGCTGAAATCCTGCGTGGCCCGGCCCTGGCCCTACCTCAACTGCGTCGGCACCAGCCTCGGTAATCCGCACATCCGGCTTGTCACCACCGACCGGCTGGCACCGTAAACGGCGGCTTAACCGGGCCGGCGCGCCAGCGACAGCCAGATGCCGCCGCCGATCAGCACGGCGCCGGAGAGCCGCGCCAGCAATTTGTTATGCTTCGGCTTCATGAACCAGGCGCGGCCCAGACCGGCCGCGACGGCCCAGCCGGAGTCGAGCACCGCGCCGAGCGTCACCGAGCAAACGCACATCACCAGCAACTGGCGACCGACCGGCAGGCCCGGATCGAGAAACTGCGGCAGGAACGCGGTGAAGAAGGCGATGGTCTTCGGATTGGTGATCGCGACAATGAAGCCGCGCCAGGCATGAACATGGGCCGCCGGCGCCAGCGCGTCGCCGCTTTCACCGGCGTGCCGCCAGGCCTGAATGCCGAGCCAGATCAGATAAACGGCGCCGACCCAGCGCAATGTATCGAAGACCTCGGCCGAGGCGCGCAGGATCCACGTCAGCCCAAAAGCGATCAATGCCAGCAGCGCGCCGTTTCCTACCGCCGAACCCGCGACCGTCAGCAAGGCGGCGCGCGTGCCCTGTCGCGCGCCGGTCGCCAGGATCAAGGTGACGATCGGCCCCGGCGTCAGAAACAGCACGACGGTGATCAGCAGGAAGGCGGTGAAGAGTTGCGTGTTCATGGGACGACCGTGCCGCCTGTTATACGACGATGATATTTTGCCGCCATCGCATTCAAGAACGCGAAGTGCCAACCTCGACGACGTCACCGGGCCAAGCCCGGTGACGCCCCGACTGCTTACCCTTCCTCATCCTCGCTGACCCGCTCGACCGACACGACGCGCTCGTCGTCGGCGGTGTCGAGCACGATCACGCCCTGCGTCGAACGTCCGGCGATCCGGATGCCGGCGGCCGTGGTGCGGATCAACTTGCCGGCATTGGTCACCAGCATGACCTCGTCGTCTTCCTCGATCGGGAAGGACGCCACCAGCTTGCCGATCTTCGGCTTGATCTGCCAATCGCCCTTGGTCTTCTCCCAGATATCCATGGCGACGATGCCTTTGCCGCCACGGCCGGTGATCCGGTATTCATAGGACGAGGTGCGCTTGCCGAAGCCGCGCTCGGACAAGGTCACCACGAACTGTTCGGCTTCCGACAGTTCGACATAACGCTGTTCGCCGAGTTCGATATTGCCGGCGTCGCCGTTCTCGGCCCCCTCTTCGGCCTCGGCCTCCATCGCCGCCACCGCTGCCTCGTCAGAGACTTCCTCCTCGGCGCCGGTGCCGCGCCGGATCGCGCTGGTGCGCTTGAGATAGGCCGCGCGCTCATCCGAGGTCGCCTCGGAGTGACGCAGGATCGACATCGAAATCAACCGATCGTCGGTGTCGAGCGCGATGCCGCGCACGCCCATCGACGTGCGCCCGGTAAAGACGCGCACATCGGTAACCGGGAAACGAATGCACTGTCCTTCCGACGACGTCAGCAACACGTCATCGGCCTCGGTGCAGATCTGGACGCCGACGATGCCCTCACCGTCGTCAAGCTTCATCGCGATGATGCCGGAGCGGCGGACGTCGACGAAATCGCTGAGCTTGTTGCGACGGACCGTGCCCTTGGTCGAGGCAAACATGACGTCGAGATTGGCCCAGCTCTTCTCATCCTCGGGCAGCGGCATGATCGAGGTGATGGTTTCGCCGGCGCCGAGCGGCAGGATGTTGATCATCGCCTTGCCGCGCGCCTGCGGCGCCGCCTGCGGCAGACGCCAGACCTTTTCCTTGTAGACCCGGCCGAGCGACGAGAAGAACAGCACCGGCGTATGCGTCGAGGCGACGAACAGCCGCGCCACGAAATCCTCGTCGCGCACCTGCATGCTGCCGCGGCCCTTGCCGCCGCGCTTCTGCGCCCGATAGGTCGACAGCGGCACGCGCTTGACATAGCCCAGATGCGACACGGTCACGACCATGTCCTCGCGCTGGATCAGGTCCTCGTCTTCCATCTCGCCGATGGCTTCGGAAATCTCGGTGCGGCGCGGCGTCGCGAACTGCGCCTTCAGCGAAGCCAGATCGTCCTTGATGATGCTCTGGATGCGGGCGCGCGACCGCAGGATATCGAGATAATCGGCGATCTCCTTGGCGAGCTTGTCGAGTTCCTCGGCGATTTCCTCGCGGCCCAGGGCCGTCAGGCGCTGCAGCCGCAGATCGAGGATGGCTTGCGCCTGTTCCAGCGACAGCCGCGTCGTCCCCTCCGGCGACACGGTATGGCGCGGATCGTCGATCAACAGCACCATGTTGATCATGTCCTTGGCCGGCCAGTCGCGGGCCATCAAGGCCTCACGCGCTTCCCGGGCGTCGCGCGAGCCACGGATCAGCTTGATGACCTCGTCGATATTGGCAACCGCGATCGCCAGACCGACCAGGATATGCGCGCGATCGCGCGCCTTGCCGAGCAGGAACTTGGTCCGGCGCGACACGACTTCCTCGCGGAACGCGACGAAGGCACGCAGCATGTCCTTGAGCGTCATCAACAACGGCCGGCCGCCGTCGAGCGCCACGGTGTTGACGCCAAAGCTGGTTTGCAGCGGCGTGAAGCGATAAAGCTGATTCAGCACGACGTCGCGCTCGGCGTCGCGCTTGAGTTCGATGACGACGCGATAGCCTTCGCGATCGCTCTCGTCGCGCAGGTCGGAAATGCCGTCGATCTTCTTGTCGCGCACCAGTTCGGCGATGCGCTCGACCATCGTCGCCTTGTTCACCTGATACGGGATTTCCGAGATGATGATCGCTTCGCGATCCTTGCGCAGGGTTTCGAAGGCGACCCGGCCGCGCATCACCACCGAACCGCGCCCGGTGTGATAGGCGCTGGCGATGCCGGCACGGCCGAGAATGATGCCGCCGGTCGGGAAATCCGGACCGGGCACGATGCCGATCAGGTCGTCGGTCGAAATCTCGGGATTGTCGATCATCGCGATGCAGGCATCGATCACTTCGCCGAGATTATGCGGCGGAATGTTCGTCGCCATGCCGACGGCGATGCCGCCGGCGCCGTTGACCAGCAAATTCGGATAACGCGCCGGCAGCACCACCGGCTCGTTTTCATTGCCGTCGTAGTTGGCCTGGAAATCGACGGTGTTCTTGTCGATGTCGTCGAGCAAGGCCATCGCCGGCTTGGCCAGACGGCATTCGGTGTAACGCATGGCGGCGGCCGGATCGCCGTCGACCGAACCGAAATTGCCCTGGCCGTCGATCAATTGCAGGCGCATCGAGAAGTCTTGCGCCATGCGCACCAGCGCGTCGTAAATCGCGCTGTCGCCATGCGGATGGTACTTACCCATGACGTCGCCGACGACGCGGGCCGACTTGACGTATTTCTTGTCGGGCGTGTGGCCCTGTTCGTACATCGAATAGAGAATGCGCCGATGCACCGGCTTCAGCCCGTCGCGCACGTCGGGCAATGCGCGCGACACGATCACGCTCATGGCGTAATCGAGATAGCTGCGCTTCATCTCCTCGGTGATCGAGACAGGGCGCGTATCGGACGGACCGGAGTCGCCCGATTTAGGAGTTTCGGTGTCGGACAAAGAGGAAATCCTGAGCGGTTTATCGGACCGTTTTTCTTAGCCGATTCAAGGCCCCGCCGCCACCGCAAAAGAGCCCCGCAGGGCTGATATTCCGCTTGGTATTTCAGACACTTATTCGCCGCTGCGCGGCGCGTGAGCCGGCTCGCATGAGCGCCGGTTCGGCCGCCCCGCACGCCGGCCTCGCCGCGGCTCGGCCGCCCGAGTTCCCCGCATCTGACTACCGGCGTTCACCCGATATTAAGCCTAACGAATTACAAACGCGACGTGGGCGGCCCGGTCGGCAGCCTCCGGTAGAATGGGCCGAGCGAAGGGTCCGTCCGCTACCCAGTTGAAATCATTCGCAGCAAAGTCCGTAGTATGCGCCGTGTTCGCGCCACCCTTTCGCTCGCCCGGAGTTTGGTGACTTCGGTATCGGTTGCCGCCATCGTCGCCGCGCAAATCGAAGCCGCATCGGCGCATACCGTCTCGATCGGTTACGCCTTCGCCGGTCCCGGCGCCGTCACCTTCTGGTACGGCTCCTATCACGCCGACGCCACTTTCAACGAAGCCAACCTGCAGCTGACCAGCACCAACGGCTACTACCTGCTCAAGGATTACGATCTGTTGAGCGCCATCAAACCGGCGGGTCTGGTCGACGGCGTCAACAATTTCTATTCGAACTCGGCGGGCACCGCGCTTGTCGGCACGGCGGAAGCCGTTTCATCGACCGACGGGTCCGGCGGCGCCTTCGATCCGGCGACGCAAAGCGTGGTGAACTGGCAAGGCGTCACCATGACCGGGCTGCGGCCCGGCACCTACACCTTTACCTATAACCCGCTGGCGACGCCGACGGTCGAATGGCATCCGATCAATGCGATCATCGAAACCAACACCTTCACGCTGACCGAGGCCGACATTCTCGGCATCGACGGCTATCATTATTACGGCACCAATACCAACCAGCGCGCGGTCGGCAACGCGCTCGATACCTCGATTTCGGCCGGCGGCTACAACCAGCGCATCTACAACATCGCCGCGCTGGCAGCCGACCCGATGGCCAACGCCCTCACCTCGCTGTCCGGCGAAGTTCATACCCAGTCGTCGCGCGCCGCCTTCCAGCCGGCCGGCACCTTCCTGTCGGCGATGATGGACCCGTCGGCCGGCGGCGTTCGCGGCGGCGATTTCGGCGCCGCGCCGGCCTCCACCTCGCTGTATTCGACGTCGCCTTACGGCACGGACGGCGGCACGGCCGACGGCGCATCCTCCGGCGGCAGTCCCTATTACGATCCGCAAGCCGACAATGGCGGCTATGCCGGTTACGACGGCGGCAATGGCGCGCAATCGAACACATCGCCTTACGGCGATCCCAACGACCCGCATGCGCCCTATGACGGCAATTCCGGTTATGGCGACTCGGGTTATGGCAACTCGGGCTACGGCAATTCCGGTAACGGAAATTACGGTGACGGTAGCCGCAGCCGTTCGGCGCAAGGCGACCGTCCGCGCGGTCTGCTGCGCGGCCCGATCTTCGAGCACAACTGGAGCATCTGGCAAACCACTTACGGCAATTACAGCACTGCCAAGGGCGATCCGGTCAATGGCACCCACGATACCCGCGTTTACGGCGGCGGCGTCATCGCCGGCCTCGACTATCGCTTCGCGAGCGGCGGCGTGCTCGGCGTGGCGATTGCCGGCGGCACATCGGGATGGACGCTGTCGGATTCGCTCGGCACCGGCAAAGGCGATGTGGTCCAGGTCGGCGCCTACGGATCGCAACGCTTCGGTCGGGCCTATGTCTCGGGCGCCGTCAATGCCGGCTGGAACAAGATGTCGACCGACCGCACGATCACGATCGATGGCGGCGACGAATTGCGCGGCAGCTTCACCGCGCGCACGCTCGGCGCCCGCGCCGAAGCCGGATACCGGCTCGATGTCGGCAGCGTTGGCGTCACCCCGCATGTCGCGGCGCAAGCCTTGTCGTTCAGCGCGCCCGGCTATGGCGAGACCGTCGTCAGCGGCGCCAACGACTATGCGCTCAACATCGCGGCGCGCGACACCACCCAGCGCCGCACCGAAGCCGGCGTCTGGTTCGATCACGCGACGCGTCTGGAAGAAGCGGTATTGATGTTCCGCAGCCGCGTCGCCTGGGTGCACGAAACGATGGACACGCCGACCGTGATGGCGAGTTTCCAGACCCTGGCGGGCTCGGGCTTCAACGTGATGGGCGCGACCACGGCCGCCGACCGTATCCTGGTGTCGACCGGCGCCGAACTGCGCGTCGCCAACGGCTTTTCGATCAACGGCAAATTCGATGGCGAATTTGCCGACGGCTCGGCCTATTATACCGGTTCAAGCACGGTCCGTTATCAGTGGTAGACTGACGCGCGGCCGCGCCAGCGGCGGCGCGAGAAAGTCCCATCGATGGAATTTGCAATCGCGGCCTTCGTCACGCTGCTCGTCGTCGTCGACCCGATCGGCCTCGTGCCGTCCTACGTCGCCGTCACCCACGACATGCCGGCGCCATCGCGCCGCGGCGTCGCCTGGCGCGCCAGCCTGATCGCCACGATCATCCTGGCTGGCAGCGCGCTGGCTGGCGACTGGCTGTTGCGCACGCTGTCGATCACCTTGCCCGCCTTTCGCATCGCCGGCGGACTGTTGCTGTTTTCGATCGCGTCGGAAATGGTCTTTGGCGTGCGGGTGACGCGCCAGACCGTCACCGCCGAGCAGGCCCTGGACGAACGGGTGCGCAACGTCGCCGCCTTCCCGCTGGCGATCCCGTTGATGGCGGGTCCCGGCGCGATCACCGCCACCGTCCTGCTGTCGGGTCGCAGCACCGGCGACCCGCTGCATTTGTCCATGCTGCTGGGCGTCATCGTCGCGGTGATGCTGATCTGCTTCGGCGTCTTCCTGATCGCGTCGCGGATCGGCAAACTCCTCGGCGCCACCGCCACCTCGGTCGCCTCGCGCATTCTTGGCGTGTTGCTGGCGGCGCTGGCCGTGCAATACGTAATCGACGGCGTCAGGATCGCGATGGCGGGATAACAGGCCGCAGCGTCAAAGTCGGACAATCAACTTCTCCGACTGTTTAAAACGCCGCTCCCGTATGTCGGGATCATTGTTTCCGTCCGGTAACAACACCCCGCGGCGGCTCTCGCGGCATAGTTTGGCCGCAATGAAATTCTCACTGACACGGACAATCGTTATCGGTGAGGAATAGTCATGCTTCCGCGAACAAGGCTTGATCGTAATCATCCGCCACGATCGCACCGACTGGCGGCCATGATGATCGCGAGCTTGCTCGGCGTCACGTCGGCTCAGGCGCAAATGCCGGGCGGCGGCGGTGGGATGCCCGGCGGACGCCGTGAAGCAGCCGATCCCTTTATTACGTCGATGTCGCGATGGGATGCCAACCACGATGGCACATTGACGTGCGCCGAGTGGCGGCAATACGCCAACCGCATGTTCACGATCGCCGACAAGAACGGCGACGGCTTTCTCGACGCCACCGAATTCCAGCGCATCCGGAAACTGGAACCGATTTTCGCAGACGCGGACCTGTCCTATTTCGACGATAACCACGATCGGCGGGTCAGCCGCGCCGAGTTTGTCGACAAGCCGAGCCCCTTTATCGCGCGCTACGATCTCAATCACGATTGCCGCGTCACGCGCCAGGAACTGAATGGCTCGGGCGGCGGGCTATCCGGTGGCAGGCCGCGCGGTGGCGGACCGGGCATGGGTGGCGGACACGGCGGATTTTAACATCCGCCTGGAAAGGCCAACATCACCGCACCAACCGATTCAAGTTTTATAGCGCGCTGAAAACCGGACAAAGGCCGCTTTATGATCGTGGCGGTTATCGCGGCGCGACCCACGGGACATATGGCCAAGCTGGCCCATACACTCCCCGCGCGCCGCGCCGCCGGGCGGCCGCCCGTTAACCGCCAGCTTCAGCCAGGCGTCAGCCGAGCTTCTCGGCCATGTTGAGATGGGTCTTGATCGTCGGCAAGGCAGTCTTGGCCCATTTCCGCAGGGCGGCGTTGTCGCCGTTCTTGGCGTATTCCTGCAACAGCATCACCGCCGCCTTATGGCCGGTCTGCTGCATCTTGTTATACGCCTTGTCGAACTGCTTGCCGCTCAGGTTCTGCAACTGCGTCAGCTTCTCCTGATGATCGCTGTCGAGCGCGGTCGGCACTGACGCCGAGACCTTCGAACCGCTGGCCAGCGATTTCAACTTGGCCTCGGCGGCCTGATGATCGTGGACCATCTTTTTCGCGAAGGTCTTGTCCTGCTGCGACTTCGCCTTCTGCTCGGCGAGCTGGCCGGCCTTGATCTCGAACATGTTGGTGATCGCCACCTTGTCGACGAATTCCTGCGCCGTCAAAGGCGCGGTGGCGGCCGCCACGCCCGTGGTCTCGGTCTTGCCGCTGGCCGTGCTGGAACCGATCCGCGCCGATGAACCGGCCGACGTATCGGACATACTTGCGGCGTGATGATCCGGCGAGGTCACGGTGGGGTTCGATTGCGCATAAGCCGGCGCCGCTATCAACGTGCAGACGGTGGCCAGCAGAACGGCATTTCGTCGGTTCACGGTTTTCATGGAACATCTCCTGAAGCTCGATGCGCCCCTCTGCTGGCTAATCAAAAGCTTCAACGATCGTTCCCGAACCTGTCGCAATGGTAATGTCGCGGGCGTCATGCCGGAACCGCGAACCGATCCCCGCACCGGAACCTGGCAAAAGAACTTGGCGCCATAACTCGGCAATGAAGCCGGCTGACAATACTTGGTAATGAAGCTTGGCAGCGAAACTTGTCAGCGAAATTTGCCAACAAGCATGCAAAGCCAACCGGCGGCCCTGCCGATCCCCATTAAGAGGGATCGGCACCGGCGACCGGATCAACCACTGTTTGAGATTAACGGACCGGCGTTCGACCGGCGAAAGCCTCAGAACGGAATTTCGTCGTCCATATCGTCGCGACGGCCTGCCGAGGCCATCGCCGGCTGCCGGCGGCCGGGCGAACTGCCGCCGCCACCGCCAAAGCTCGCGCCGCTCGAACCGAAGTCCTCGTTGCCACCCATATCGCTACCGATGCTGCCGCCGCCACCGCGACCGTCCAGCATCGTCAATTGCGAATTGAACCCTTGCAGCACGACCTCGGTCGAGTAACGGTCCTGACCGTCCTTGTCCTGCCATTTGCGGGTCTGCAACGCGCCCTCGATATAAACCTTCGAGCCCTTCTTGACGTATTGCTCGATGACCTTGCACAGGCCTTCGTTGAACACGACGACGCGGTGCCACTCGGTCTTTTCCTTGCGCTCGCCGGTGTTCTTGTCGCGCCAACTTTCCGAGGTCGCGATCCGCAGATTGGCGATCGGACGGCCGTCCTGGGTGCGACGAATTTCCGGGTCGGCGCCGAGATTGCCGATCAAAATCACTTTGTTGACGCTACCCGCCATGATGCTCTCCGCCGTTCGCTACTGGGCTGACCGGCCATGGCCGCTCCCTCTCGGAACGCCGCCGGTCGCCGTGTGAGGGCCGCCTACCGCGTGGGCGCCCTTATGAATGACCTGTCACCCTAGTCCCCGCCGTGGGGCCGATACAGGGGCGCGGCTGTTCGTTTCGCTTTCATCCACAAGGCGTTTCAGCCTTCGCGGCGCGACCTTTCGGCGGTGCCTTTTGCTCCGGCCTTTCATTTCGCCTTATGCCTTCCAACTCTGCGGTTTCGGCCCGCGCGTTCCGCCGTCTCACGGCACCGGCGTTGGCTTCATATTTGTTCTCTATATGTTCTTGCATAGTTTCGGTGACAAGGCAACCGCTAAAAGCCGGAATAAGGAACGCGACCGCCAGGCCAAATACCGGCCGGACGGCGGCCAAGCCCGCCTCGTCCTGCCCCGCCGCATGACAGGGGGCACCGAAGACCGGACCGACCCGGTCGCCCGGTTATCCCCATATCCGCACAGCCCGCAGCCGACCCGCCCCTAGCGAAACGGGCCTGTTCTCACTACGTTCCAGACTGACCTGCCGCGCCGCAACACGGCGCCGCGCTTGCCTTTGCGTCCATCAGCCCCGCTCCCGCCGCCAGAAAGCCAACGGCCCGTCCATGTCGAACACGACCCGTCCGAAGCCCGCCGACAGCCGCTCGATCACCATTCGCGGGGCGCGCGAGCACAATCTCAAGAATGTCGACGTGACGATCCCGCGCGATCAGCTCGTCGTCTTCACCGGGCTGTCGGGCTCCGGCAAATCCTCGCTCGCCTTCGACACCATCTATGCCGAGGGCCAGCGCCGCTATGTCGAAAGCCTGTCGGCTTACGCGCGCCAGTTCCTTGAGATGATGCAGAAGCCGGACGTCGACCAGATCGACGGCTTGTCGCCGGCGATTTCCATCGAGCAGAAGACCACCTCGAAGAACCCGCGCTCGACCGTCGGCACCGTCACCGAGATCTACGACTACATGCGCCTGCTGTGGGCGCGCGTCGGCATCCCCTATTCGCCGGCGACCGGCCTGCCGATCGAAAGCCAGACCGTCAGCCAGATGGTCGACCGCGTCATGGCGCTGCCGGAAGGCACCCGCATCTATGTGCTCGCGCCGGTCGTGCGCGGCCGCAAGGGCGAATACAAGAAGGAACTCGCCGAGTTCATGCGCAAGGGCTACCAGCGCGTGAAGGTCGACGGCGAGTTTCACGAGATCGACGGCATCAAGCCGCTCGACAAGAAATTCACCCACGACATCGACGTCGTCGTCGACCGCCTCGTCGTCAAGGGCGACATCGCCACGCGGCTGGCCGACTCGCTGGAGCAGTGCCTCAAGCTCGCCGACGGTCTGGCCGTCGTCGAACTGGCCGACGCCAAGGCGACGGGAGCCGCCGCCAATCGCGGCCGCAACGCCACCCACGAACGGCTGATCTTCTCGGAGAAGTTCGCCTGCCCGGTCTCCGGCTTCACCATTCCGGAAGTCGAGCCGCGGCTGTTCTCGTTCAACAACCCGTTCGGCGCCTGTCCGGCCTGCGGCGGCCTCGGCCTCGAACAGCATATCGACGCCGATCTGGTGATCCCGGACCGCGAGGCAACCTTGAAGAAAGGCGCGATCGCGCCCTGGGCCAAGTCGTCATCGCCTTATTACGTCCAGACGCTGGAAGCGCTCGGCAAGCATTACAAGTTCACGCTCGACACCAAGTGGAAGGACCTCGGCAAAAAGACCCAGGACGCGATCCTCTACGGCTCGGGCGAGACCGAGATCAAATTCGTCTATGACGACGGCATTCGCGGCTACCAGACCAAGAAGCCGTTCGAGGGCGTCATCACCAATCTCGAACGCCGCTTCAAGGAAACCGAATCCGAGTGGGCGCGCGAGGACCTGCAGAAGTATTTCACCAATGTGCCGTGCTCGGCCTGTCACGGCGCGCGCCTCAAGCCGGAGGCGCTGTGCGTCAAGATCGCCGGCCGCACCATCGCCGACATCGCCGAACTGTCGATCCGGGCCGCCGGCCAGTGGGTCAGCGAACTGCCGCAGCACCTCAACGCCAAGCAGAACGAGATCGCCCCGCGCATCCTCAAGGAAATCCGCGACCGGCTGAAATTCCTGATCGACGTCGGGCTCGATTACCTGACCTTGGCGCGCGCCTCCGGCACTTTGTCGGGCGGCGAGAGCCAGCGCATTCGCCTCGCCTCGCAGATCGGTTCAGGGCTGACCGGCGTCTTGTACGTGCTCGACGAACCCTCGATCGGCCTGCACCAGCGCGACAACGAACGGCTGCTGGTGACGCTGAAGCGGCTGCGCGATCTCGGCAACACCGTGATCGTGGTCGAGCATGACGAGGACGCCATCAAGACCGCCGACTACGTGCTCGACATCGGCCCCGGCGCCGGCATCCATGGCGGCCACATCATCGCCGAGGGCTCGGTTGACGACATCATCGCCGCGCCGACCTCGTGGACCGGCAAGTACCTGTCCGGCGAACTCAACGTGCCGGTGCCGCAGCGCCGCACGCCGAACAAGCGCCGGCAGTTGAAGGTCGTCAACGCCCGCGGCAACAACCTGAAAAACGTCACCGCCGAGATCCCGCTCGGCCTGTTCACCGCCATCACCGGCGTCTCCGGTGGCGGCAAGTCAACGCTGCTGATCGACACGCTGTACAATTCGGTGGCGCGCAAGCTCAACGGCGCCTCGCTCGCCCCCGCGCCGCACGACCGCATCGAGGGCCTCGAGCACATCGACAAGATCATCGACATCGACCAGTCGCCGATCGGCCGCACGCCGCGCTCGAATCCTGCGACCTATACCGGCGCCTTCACGCCGATCCGCGAATGGTTCGCGCAACTGCCCGAGGCCAAGGCGCGCGGCTACGAGCCCGGGCGCTTCTCCTTCAACGTCAAGGGCGGCCGCTGCGAGGCCTGCCAGGGCGACGGCGTCATCAAGATCGAGATGCACTTCCTGCCGGACGTCTACGTCACCTGCGATGTCTGCAAGGGCAAGCGCTACAACCGCGAGACGCTCGAGGTGCTGTTCAAGGGCAAGTCGATCGCCGACGTGCTCGACATGACGGTCGAGGAAGCGCTCGAATTCTTCAAGGCGGTGCCGCGCGTGCGCGACGTGCTGGCGCTGCTGCACCGCGTCGGCCTCGATTACATCCATGTCGGCCAGCAGGCGACGACTTTGTCCGGCGGCGAGGCCCAGCGCGTCAAGCTCGCCAAGGAGCTGTCGAAGCGCGCCACCGGCCGCACGCTCTATATCCTCGACGAGCCGACGACCGGCCTGCACTTCCACGACGTCGCCAAGCTCCTGGAGGTGCTGCACGAGCTGGTCGAGACCGGCAACACCGTGGTGGTGATCGAGCACAATCTCGAGGTCATCAAGACCGCCGACTGGGTGATCGATCTCGGCCCCGAAGGCGGCGATGGCGGCGGCGAGATCGTCGCGCAAGGCACGCCGGAGGATATCGTCAAGGAAAAGCGGTCTTATACGGGGCAGTTCCTGAAGCCGGTGCTGGGACGCAAGGATGCCGGCCCGAAGAAAAAGGGGCAGAAGGCGGCGGAATAAGAGCGGCTTGTTGCGCGAAGGCCAACTTGTCGCGCCAAAGCTCGCAAAGCGAGCGAAGGCGGAAAATAAGGGGCAGAAAGCGGCGGAGCGCTCTTCATCGAAAGCTATGCGAGACCGTGACGCCATCCGATTGCTGTTGGCGAACATTCTAGCCTTTGAGGAAGAACCTTCTTTCCGAATCAGTTCATGATAGGCTAGCTGGCGAACGAACGAGGAACGAATGCTGACCTATCTTTACACGAGCCTCTTCGATTCACCCGCGCAAACCCTGGTGAATACCGTCAATACGGTAGGCGTAATGGGAAAGGGTATCGCAAAGACCTTCCGCGAAAAATACCCCGCTATGTACAGGGAGTATCGCGCGTTGTGCGATCGAGAGCAGCTTCGAGTTGGAAACCTGCACCTTTGGAAGGGTGATGATCGTTGGGTACTAAACTTTCCAACGAAAACGACATGGCGTCTCCCATCCGATATCACATATATCGAGAAAGGGCTCGACACCTTTGTGCGCAACTATGAAGCTATGGGCATTGTTTCAGCCTCTTTCCCGCCGCTCGGCTGCGGAAATGGCAATTTAAACTGGGCTGACGTACGCCCCATAATGGAGAAGCACCTCAGCAGGGTGAATATACCGATCTATGTCCACAACTTGCATGTTGGAGCAGAGTTCGTCCCGGAACATAAAGAGCTTCATACGGCACCGGCAACTTTCGACGAATTTCTATCCGACGTAAAAGTATCACTTTTGGAAAACAAAGGTACATTCACAACTGGCGAAGCAAACGCGCCGTTTTCTGTTCATCTAAGAGATCATGACCTATGCGTCGTGCGGGGCGGACGCCACCGAGAACGCATTCCGTTTGAAGAACTTGAAAATTCCTGGGTGAGCCTCCGGGACGGCATACTCTCAGTTGACAAATTTTCGGACGAAAATTCGCGTCGCTATAAAAGTTATTTATTTCCTGTGCTTAAAAGTTTGCCGTATGTGCGAAGCGCGCCGATGGCAAGAGTTGGCCAAGAGGGCACCGCAAAAGCTGAGGCCTTATTTTTCGCGAGACCACAAGGACAAGCTCAGGAAGCAAATGTCTCGGAATATAAACAAGAATGGCTATCTCTATAGGGCGTGCCCGCCGTCATATAAAAGATTGGACCGCGCGACTAGCTCCGTTTCCAACGCGAGCTAAATGGCCCCTGCATGTCTTTCATACTTGCCAAGTCGAGGTAGCAGTCGAAATTATAAAGGCCGGGCAGATAAAATGCAGAGATCAGGTTGACAATCTGATCTGTGACGTCGCCAATCAAGGCGCGCTATGGAACAACCCAAATGCACACAATTATGTGCGCCTTTATTTCCGACCGAAGAATGGCTTCCATTTAAAAACTGAAGGCGTGAAATCTACGACCGATCCTTATCGCGTTGATCCACACATGTCAGTTCCAATTGCATTTGCGTTCGACTTCGAAAAGGTTCTTACCAGAGCCGACACCGGTTTCGTTGCAGGGAATTTTGCAAAAGGAGGCGCTGCCCCTGCAACAGGCGACGGAGACTTTGAATCTTTGAATTTCGATTTAATCTACCATGACGCTCCACCACCCCGCGAAAAAATGGAGGAAATCCACAATTGGCGCATGTCAGAGGTGGTGGCAAAGAATGCTCTTCCACTCACGGATCTCAGTTATGTGATCTGTCGCACACCGCATGAGGAGCGAACACTCCGCTACCTTCTGGGTACTCACAACTGCCCTTCTATCATCGTCGAACAGAAGGGCTCCGTGTTCATGCGACGCGGCATCTTTGTCGATGAAATTTATTGGTCATCGGATCTTCTGCGTATGCGGTTTCATGCGCCCACCGTCTATCCGAAGGATAAATATACAGTCACCATTACATGTTGGGACGGAGGAAATCCTAAAACACAGAGCTGGGAGTTGGCGCCTTCCCTATACAATTTCCCGTCTCTCCGTGCGTCAAAGGACGCGATTTGGAAAATTGAGATAGAGGGCTGCATGGTTTACCATGACCGCGTTCCGTCTCTTTCGGGTCTGGTGGCATAGATAACGTTCAGGGTACGGCAAAGGCACCCGTTACAGCCCTCCTACTCCCTCATCTTCTCCACTTCCTCCGCCGCCCGTCCTTCCCTGGCCCGGTACACCGGCAGCGACCAGTGGAAGCGCAGCGCCAGCGCGCGCACGGCAAAGCAGGCGGCAAAGCCGGCCAGCGCCGCGACGAGCCAGGGCGCGCCGAGCTTGATGCCTGTCACGAACACGAAGGCGCCGGCGAGCGCCGCCGTCACGTAGACTTCCTTGCGCAGGATCAGCGGGCTCTCGCCGCCGAGAAGATCGCGGATGATGCCGCCGAAGCACGCGGTCGCGATCCCCATCGCCACGGCTATGAAGCCGTTGGCGCCGGCATTGAGCGCCTTGTCGGCGCCGACCACGCAGAACAGCGCGAGACCGGCGGCGTCGAGCCAGAGCAGCGCGCGATAGCGCGACTCCGGAATATGCGCGAGGAAGAAGGTCGCCGCCGACACCGTGACGCAGATCGCCAGCGCGGCCGGCTCCCGCACCCAGAACACCGGCAACTGGCCGAGCATCATGTCGCGCAGGCTGCCGCCGCCGATGCCGGTGGCCGAGCCGAGCAGGATGAAGCCGAACACGTCCATCTGCTTGCGCGAGGCCGTCAGCGCGCCGGTCACCGCGAAGATCGCGGTGCCGATCCAGTCGAGCGCCATCAGCCAGGAGAAGGACATGGCCATGTTTGTAGCGGGCCGGCGGACGCTGCGAAAGACGCGATGCCTTCTCCACGGTCATGCCCGGACGCGGCGCGGCGGACGCCCACGCCGCCGCCCTCTTTCTTTTGAAAATAATCCTTGACTATGTTCCCAAGATTTAATACCTATACTCCTGCCCGCCCTCACCGAGGGGTGCGAACCGGTTGCTCCGGCTCGTGAGCGGCGGGCGCGGCGCCCGCGGCTCGTGCCCTCGCAAGGCATGAGGCTCGGGCGGCGCCGGGGCTCCGCTCGCCGGCACTAGGACCGGCCGCCAGGAGCTGGCTGATGGTGCGCGCTACCCGCTGACCAAGCGGATCAGCCGCCAGAAGCGCGGCCCGGCGCCGCATAAACGCCGCCGACGGCGCGCCGAGAGGCGCCCCGTGTCCTCGGCGACGAGGCGCGGGCTCTACCACTGCGCGCCTTTCGGCGCGCCGTCCCCCCTCGCTGTTTCAAGCGAGGGCACTGACCCAAAACTCGGGCGCATCGCGCCGCGAGATCATAGGCGCCTGCCCGCTTCTCCCGTTTCGCGCCGCGCCCTTCGCCTCACCGCAACATGCAAGAAGGAATGACCCGATGCCGACCAATCCGATGACGCATGACACGCCCACCGCCGCCGACGCCGCCTGGTCCGACCTGCCGAGCCCGCATCTGCACGACGACCGGCGCGCGCGCCAAGCCCGCGACGACGCGGCCAACGCCAAAGCCGAACGGGCCGCGCGGCGGCGCGTGCATCGAATCCGGATCGATACGCTCAAAGACAAGATGCTCGACCGCGTCGAGACCCTGCTCGACCGGCTCACGCCGCCATCGGCCAACGACCTGCCGCTGGCGGTGGCGCGGCGGCAGATCGCCAACCTCGTCGGCGCGCCGCATTTCTGCGCGCGCAAGCTTTGCCGCCGCGGTCACGCCTGCCGCGGCGAACCGCGCCATTGCCTGGCCGCGATGCTGCCGCTGCTGCCGCCCGACACGGTCAAAGCGCTCGCCCTCGGCGCGCGGCCGACGCGCCGGGGCCGCGGGTGACCCGCCGGCCCGCGTGTCCGGGCTCCCTCGGGATGCATGAACACCCCGTCGCAACTTGACGGCGCAATCGGGCCCGGTAGGATGATGCGGGTGAGTGTCGTCGATTTCCGAACTGAACAGTTGGATGGGCAACTCATGAACCGCCGCAATTTCCTGATCAGCGCGTCCGTATCGATAGCGGCGCTGACGTCCCGGTCCTCATTCGCACAGGTCCCGGCTGACGATCAGCTGCAAGTGCTGGGCGCCCTGCCGCCGCTGCCCAGCGATCTCAAGGACAAGGCGGCGAGTCCGCCCGAGCCTTATACCGAGACCGCACTGGTCGGCACCGCGCCGCCGAGCAAGGTCGAGATCAACACCGCGTATCAGATCCTGCGCAACTCGCCTTACGACACGACGCCGATCACCGTCGCCCAATATTTCCTGTCGGTCGGCGCCGGCGCTTACGGCGAAGCGCTGCGGCCTTACGCCCGCGAATGGCCGATCCGCGCCAATCCGATGATCTTCCATTTCTTCTCGTCGACGCAGACCAAGCCGGAAGGCGACACCACCGCCTGGTGCGCGGCCTTCGTCAACTGGTGCCTGCTCCGCGCGCGCGCCAAGAAGGAAACCCAGATCGGCAAGGCGCCCGGCTTTTTCTCGCAGAGCGGCGATCCCTTCGACGTCGCCGATCTGAAAGCGCACAGCACCAACAGCGCCAGTTCCGGGTCGTTCCGCTGCTGGACCAAGTCCGCCGAACCGAAAGTCGGCGATATCGTTGTCTTCGCCAACAAAGGCACCGAAAGCCTGACGCCGGTCTGCCGTGGTCAGGGCCATGTCGCCTTTTATCTCGGCACGCCGGCCAGTCAGCGCGTGCGCGTTCTCGGTGGCAATCAGTCGCTCCCAGGAAGCAATGGCGCGGTCACCGTGGCGGAAGCTTCGATGGCGCCGGGCACCCGCTTCCTGAAAATCGTATCGCCGAAGTAAGGCGCGCCGCGATGCTGGCGCACAACCCATGCCCCCCGACAGTCAGGACCGGCGTCGCGGTCCTGCTTGCGCTGGCGATGGTGGCGTCGGGTCGACCCGCCGCCCACGCCGACGGCATTCAGGACATCGTCGACAGCACCTATCGCAACGCCGTCGTCAAAATCGATGTCTCGTCGAACACGCCGTCCTTCGACGGCGACGGCAACAACATCTGCAAGTCCGAAGGCACGGGCTTTTTCGTTTATAATCGCAGCACCATTGTCACCGCCACCCATGTCATCGAATTGCCGCCGGCTTGCGGCGACGTCATCGTCATCGCCAGGTCGCGCAAGAACAAATGGGAGCGTCTCGTCAAGCCGCTCGATAACAAGGATGACGTCATCCTGCTCGGCACCGAGCCGATCTCGGGCAACGACATGTGCGCGCTTCTGCCCGTGTCCCATGACGCATTCGATACCGATGGATTCCGTTTCGGCATTCCCGCGGGCTTTCTCGACCCCGAGCCGATTTCACTCAAGATCCTCGACGAACACGGCGAATTTGACCCCCTCGTCAAGCTCAACCCCGCCACCGTGCGCGGCGGCGAAAGTGGCGGCCCGGTATTCTATCGGTTCAATGTCGCCGGCATCGTCAAATCGCGGCTCAAGGCATCGGACTACGGCTTGATGATCCGCGCCAATGTCATCCGGGACCTGCTGGCGAAGAAAAAGATAATTCGGGACGACGCCTTTCTATGCAATCCGATGCGTTACGCCTTTGCGAGCACCGACAACCAGCCATCGCTGCATCTCGACTTGTCGCCGCCGTCCGGCCTTAACCACATTGGCTGGTCGAAAATGGCGACCGATCTGTCGGCGGCGATCGACCTGACGGCGAATTCCGCGATGTTCGGCAAGACGCTGACCTTTAAGCAGCAATCGTCGCAATCCTACGTCGCCGTCGCCAAGGCCAAGCCGGAGTCGAAGTGGTGGGACTTCAACCACTATCTCGGCGCCGATACGGCCAGGATCGACGAGAAATCGGCGTTGAATGCCGGCGCCGCCGTCAACGACGCCCTGCTCGCGAAATGGTGGGGCGAGTATCTCAGCGCCCTGAAGACAGCGCCGCCCTCCCGGCCGACGGTCTGCACGACCAAGGCGCCGTGCTGACAAAGCCGGCGGCCGTCATCGTTCGGCAGATTGTTTCATCCGTAACTGCTGTGCGCCGCAGCACATTTGGCGGTGTCGTCAAGGCGCAAAGCCGTTGCATCCGCAGATGCTTTTGCTCATCATATGCAAATTCGACGATGCGAACGGTCGCGGCGCTCGAGCGCCAAGGCCGGATCAAGCGCGGAGAGATCAACTCCGCCACGGCACGATCGACACAAGGACGACATATGGGGAAACGAAAGGTTTAAAATGACCACCGGAATTCGGACGCAGATTGCTCTGCTGTTCTACACGACCTTTAACGTCGTGGTCTTCACCGCCGCAGTTTATGCGACCAGCCTGTTTCCACCCCTGACGTCGAACGCCGATTTCTGGATCGCCGCCATCATGGCGACCAGTCTGGTGTTCAGCGCGCCGGTCGCCTGGTGCCTCGGCGCCTGCCTGCCGCACGAATGGCACGACAAGCTGCTGGCCAAGCGCTCGCCGCTCAGCCACGCGCCGTCGCGCGAATTCTGATCCGGCCCCAGCAAAACGGGCGCAGCCGATAACGGCTGCGCCCGATCCATGCGGCGGCCGCCGGGACTAGCGGCGGCCGAAGAACCAGCCGGCGGCCAGCAGCACCAGACCGGCCACAGCGGCGACGACGCCGTGCTTGATGTGCACCCGCATCACACCGGCTTCATGACCGGGAAAAAAGCCCGGCAGCGAATCGGCCGGCAGCAAGAAATAAATTCCGGCAACGACGATCAGCGCGAGACCGAGCACGGTGAGGATCAGCTTCATCGAATGGGTTCCTGTTACTGCGAATCCGGGATGCGGAGCTTAGCCGCCTGCGGCGTTCCCACGATCGGAATCGAAGGTTGCGCACAGTTGCCGCCGACGCGCGGCTGAGGTCCCCGAAGGCCTGCCGATCCGGTCAAATCGAAGAATATTTGCCGACTTCAAACGGAGCCGCCCCAAAATTTGCGTTGAATCAATTCAATTGCCGCAGGTTCGGCGAAATTTGTTCAACAGCCTGGTTTCATTCAAACCAGAGCAGCAAATTTTGTTTGCCAGCCGCCGGTATTTTTGCGAGCTTGGCAACGTCGCGAACGGGGAAAGGCGACCAGGCATGTTTTTGCTGTTTCATGGCGCCGAGGCCGCGGCAGACACCATTCAGTTCGCCGAAGAAAAGGTTGGCTATGGCCTGTGGCAGGTCGACCTCGCGACCGGCCAGATGTCGTGCTCCCGCAACGCCTATCGCCTGCTCGGGCTGAACACCAATGAGTGGAATCCCGACAACATCGCGCCGCCGCTGACGATTTCGACATTCGAGACCGTGGCGCACCCCGACGACCTGCCGGCCTTGGCGGAAATCCACCATGTCCTGGCGCGGGGGCTGCCGTTCGACCGCGAATTTCGCGTCATCCACCGCAATGGCCACGTCCGTTCGCTCGCCATCCATGGTGAGGTCCTTGTCGACAGTAGCGGCAAACGGACTTCGGTGATCGGTGTTCTCATCGATATCACCCATCACGTCGAAAACCTGCACGCCTCGCGGATCGATTCCGAACGCATCCGCAAGCTGATGGACGGCATTGGCGGTTCGATCTGGACCGCCCGGTCCGACGGTTACATCACCGATTTCATTGTCCGAAACCCGGAAATGGTGCCGGATGTGGCGCGCTATCTCGGCACGAACTGGCAAACGATGCTGCACCCGGACGATGTCGAGACCCGCAACCGGCTGTGGGACAAGGCGGTCGCCACCAAGACCGGCTACACCAACGAGTACCGAGTTCGCGACACCAGTGGCCGCTATAAATGGCGGCGCAGCTACGTCGCTCCGATCTTCAACGACGACGGTTCGGTTCGGGAATGGGTCGGCCTCTCCCTTTATATCCATGCCCCGGAGACGACGGCGGAAGCTTCGCTTCTGACCGGCGCCCAGATCCGGGCCGCCCGCGGCATCCTGAACTGGTCGGTTCGCGATCTCGCCGATCGGACCGGTCTGGCGACCGGCGTCGTCCGCCGTCTGGAGGCGGTCGACGGCGTCAACAAAAACGCCACCGAGGCTTTGACTTTGATCCGGGATTCGCTGTCGGCTGGCGGGGTCGAGTTCTTTGTCCTGCCGGATGGTGAAGCAGGCGTTTATCCGACAGCCAAGAAAAACCGGATTAAACTGGTCGGAATGCCACAAAATCCAAAAAAAATTTCGGCGTGAGCCCTATTATACCGATAGAAATCGCCGCGCCCGGGTCGGTATTTTCGTCCTGATTTCGAAATTTGCCGGCCAAATGGTGCAGTGCGACAAATCCGATGTCGTAAAACTGCAATAAGCAGCCGGGCAACCCCGTTTCGACAATTTTCGTCGTTTGCAGAAAAATCTGCGGGCTAACGGTATCGACATTTTTCCGTCATGGTCGCGCCAATTCGGCTGCCGAGCGCGCAGCCTTGGCTGCAATGGCGCAGTCCCCCAAACACAACCAGACATTCGGAGACACCATGAAGTCATCGGTGATTAAGCATTCTATCGTCATCAAGGGTCACAAGACCAGCATCAGCCTCGAGAATCCGTTCTGGCAGGCGCTGAAGGACTTGTCGGCGCAGAAGAACATGACCGTCTCGGCCCTGATCAACGGCATCGACCAGGACCGCGAAACGGCGAATCTCTCGTCGGCGGTCCGTCAGTACGTGATGCGTCATTACTATGACATCGCCATGCAGAAGCCGGCGCCGGTCCGCACCGCCTTCGCCGACCAGCGACCGATGGCGAACCTGGGACAGGTTGGCGAAGCCTGATACCTGGCGACGGAGCAACCAGTGCTTGGCGTACCGGCCGATGGCCGGCGCGCCAGGCGCTCCACCAAGCCGGCCACGCGGGCCGGCTCCGGGCTTCTCTGAAGCCAGCTGTCGTAAAATTTGCCGACATCGGACTTGGCTTTATACGACTTGGCTCTACAGGACTCAGCTGTGTAGAACATGGCGCCAAAGGGCAGCCATGTTGCCATACCCTGAGCCTGAGGACGTTGCCATGCCGACCCCGACCGAACCAAAGCCGAATACCAACGAGGTTCGCGATAACGCCGCCCGGCAACGGTTCGAGCTCGACGCCGAAGGCTACACCGCGTTTTCCGATTATCGGCGCGACGGCAATATCCTGATCATCAGGCACACCGAAGTGCCAGCGGCGCTCAACGGCAAAGGCATCGGATCACGTCTGGCACGTGGACTCCTCGACCTCGCGCGCGCCGAGGGCGCCAAGGTCAAGCCGCTCTGCCCTTTCGTGAAGGCTTATATCGACAAGCATCCGGATTACGCCGATCTGCTCGCCTAGCCGGCCTCGTCTCAGCAGGCTGCCTTGCCAAACGCCTCGATCTCGCCAAGCCACTGCCTGCGCTTGCTATCGTCAACCGACCCGATCATGCCATAAACGGTCGAATGCACCGGCGATATTCCGACGAATTGCAGAATATTGCGCTTGAGCAGCTTCAGCGCATGAGCTCCAAAATACCAGCGATAGAACCAGCCCGGCATGCCCATCGTCATGATGACGCGAGCCGACCGACCCTTGAACACACGCCAGTTCGCCGCGTTGCCGCTGGCCTGAATCGCCAGCAGATCGGGTTGCAGTACGCGCTCGATGAATCCCTTCAGCAGCGCCGGCATGTCGCCGCACCACAGCGGGAAAATGAACACCAGATGGTTAGAGGCCAGGATGGCATCGCGCGCCGCCGACAGATCCGCCTCGAGCGGTTGCAATCGACGATAGCCCTCACGCAGGATCGGATCGAATTTCATATCCGCCAGAGCAAACAACTGCACATGATGCCCGGCGCTCCGCGCGCCGCGCAAATAAGCTTCGCCGAGCGCCGCGCTATAACTATCAGCCTGCGGATTGCCAACGATGATAACGATGTTAGCCATCTCGATCCCTGTTACCGAAACAGGTGAGACGTAACAGCCAAGGCCAGCGTCGGTTTTGACATGACTCAAAACTATGCTGGCGATACCAGATGGAACTTTCTTTCGCAGTCCGACAAGCCCACTGAACATCGGGCCAACACCATCAAGCAAACACTTCGCCGTTACCGCCCGAGCGCCCCAGCTAGCCGAAAGTTTTAGACCGTCTTCAGGTCGCCGGCACTGGTCGCGACCGAGCGCCCTGCCCGTTCCAGCGGGCCCGCAAGGCATTGACGACGACAACGGCCAAGCCCGCCGCCAGCACCTGCCAGCCGGGACGGATGCCGGCACCGAAATCGAAAGCGGCATCTAGAACCCGCAACGGCGACACGTGAAATTGCAAGCCGATCCCGATCGCCTCACCGATGAACACCAAAGCCGACACAACGATCGCTAACCCAAAAAGACTCAGCGTCGACTGCTCATTTTGGCCGCGCCACCAAACCAACAAGCGATAGGCGATCAGCCACAAAAACAACCCGGCGACAAATGTCGGCACGGTTACATCGGCCTTCGTCTGCTGAAAGTAATGAATCAGCGCCAGCAGCACGATCCCGTAGATCAGCTGATGCAGACGCCGCCAGCGCTTGCCGCCGAGCCGGCGCACCATGCCATCGGTCGACGTAACAGCGAGCGCCGCCAGACCAAGCCACGCGACGCCGCCAACGATCAGATAAACCCGATGGCTGATCTCGTGGACGATCTTGCTGAAATCATAACCCTGATCGGCAACATAAAGTAGAAGGTGCGCGGCGATATAACAAAAGCAGCCGACGCCCAGAATCCGCCGCACATCGATCAGCGCCCCGAAACGCCCGACGCGACGCAACGGCGTGATCGCCAGCGTCACGCCGAGAAACACCAGCGACCAGAATCCAGCGCGATGGATTAAATCGTTGAGCGGCCGTGCGCCGTGATAGATGGCACCGGCCTCGACCAACGCCTTGGCCAAAGGCAGCAGCAGAAAGGCAAGCGCCACGATCCGCAACGCCGATAAACGACCACGCCGGTCGCGCCAGATTTGCCAGGCCGCCACAGCCGGCGATGGAGACGATCGATTGGTCGATGCGATGGTCATCGCTTGTTACAGTCCTGTTAGAGTTCCGCCGACGCGCCGTGGCGCGCGGCCAAACATAGAATTTGGAGCATAAGGCGGCCGCCACACATCCATGTAACGCGGCTTCCAAAGCGCACACCAGGCAAGCACAAAGACCATTCAAACGGGAAACAAGCTATTGTGATACCATTACTTTTCGGAAAGGGAGCGCCCGCCGTAAGGCCATACCGCATTGCACAAATCATTCAGGTAAGACCGACACCGCGTGATAGCATTTCTGTTATCGAGGCGATTCGCCGTGACAATCGCAAGGCCGGCTGGACCCTATGGTCCGACAACACCGGCGTAAACCGGCCATCGACTTTTCGGGGAGAAGGAGGAGCGGAGAAAAGACCAAGTAACGCCACGCCGGGCCAACACATGGAGGCCTTTCGATGTTGCGAACTCTGGTACGCTCTGTGCTCGTGCTTGCTCTATCATTGCCTTGTCATATAGCTGTTTGGCATCCGGCGGCATTCGCACATGATGTCTGGATCAGCCGCGGCAGCTATAAAAATCCCGCTGGCGAATGGTGCTGCGGCGCCGAAGATTGTGGCGTGGTGTCGCCGAACGCGGTCAAAGCCGGCACGGGCGGTTATTCGTTGCGTGGCACGGTGACCTATGGCGAAGCCGTCACCGGCAACGCGCTCGACGGCCCGACCCACCAGGACAAGATCAATGAATTGGTGCCTTACAGCCAATCGCTGCCGTCACCTGATGGTTCCTACTGGCGTTGCAAACGGCCGGACGGCACGCCACGTTGTTTCTTCGCGCCACCGCCCGGCAGTTGAACGATTGCACTGAACGCTCAGATTGGCCAGCCGCCTTTGCCTGACATGCGGCCGGCCGACAGCAGCATTGCGATCATGCCAGCCGCGCTAAGCAGGATGGCCACTGCACTATTGGGATCGTGGCAGCCGAATACGACGAAGGCCGCCAGCCCGGATGCGCAAATCGCCAGCAAGAATGCCCATAGTGACAAGGCATGATTGTTGCCGAGAGAGTCGATGCCATGCGGTTCGACCGAATGCCAGCCGTCCTCGGAAAGATCGGCGCGGATACTCTTCGCGCGCGGTTTGACAGGTACGCGGTTGACCATATCGCGCCTCCATTCTCGCTTCGAAGTGACTATTCCAGGATCGTCCTCCAGCCCATTCGCGGGCCAAACGCGCGGCGAACCACGCGGAATTCTACAGAGCAATTTCCATGCCCAGTGTTGACAGAGCGCAAACAACGCTTCGCCGTCAGCCGACAAGGTCAATGAATTGAAAACGGAATACCGCGTTACAACGGTGGTAACGGCCTGCCATCGCGCTCGCGCGACGGCACTTTGACCCAGGCGACGCCGTCCAATACGACCTCGTCACCGACCGCGCAGCGACATTCCAGACGGGCCCGAAACTTTTCCGGCATGAGCTCCGCGACCGTCACACTGACATCGACGGTATCGCCAATCCGCACCGGCGCGCGGAAGTTCAGCGTCTGGGAAATATAAATCGCGCCCGGCCCCGGCAATCTCGTGCCGAGCACCGCTGAAATCAGACTGGCGGTGTAAAGCCCGTGGGCGATCCGGGTGCCGAACGGCGTCTTGGCGGCAAAATGCTCGGACAGGTGGATCGGATTGCGGTCGCCGGTCACCTCGGCAAAGCCAACCACGTCGGAAGACGCCACGGCCTTGACCAGCCGTTCGGTCTGACCGAGCGCGAGGTCTTCGAAATAGAGCGTCTGCAAAGTCAGCATTATCGCGGTTCCGATCCGGTCGTGCGGCGGCACAGCAGCCATAAAAAGCCGATCAGCACCACATTGAGCAATGCCAAGCCGGTCAATACCGCGATCGCTCGATCCGGTCCACCGGCCTCGATCAACAATGCGCCAGCCGACGGCGCCAAGGCCTGCACGATCAGGCTCGGAAAGGCGATCCGGCCCATCAGCCGAGGAAACCGTACCGGTCCGAACAGCGCCAGCGGCAACGTACCCCGGCCGATCCACGATATGCCGTATCCGGCCGCGTAAACCAGGATGAACAGGAACAACACCGGAAAGTGGCCGAACAACATCATCAGCCCCAGCGCCATCAGCGTGCATGACGCGATCATCGTCCAGATCGGATGATAATGGCTCCCGAACAGGCGCTCGATCACACGGGCCCCCACTTGGGCCGGCCCGAACAGCGTGCCGAGACTGACCGCGACCGCATAATCGACGCCCCTCGCCTGCAAGAAGATCATGAAGTTGACGATCACGATCGCACCGATTCCGGCGGCAAAAGACAGCACCAGCGCAACCAAGGCGAAGATCAGCCCTTCATGCGCGATCCGTTCTGACGCAGGCGGTAACGGCGCCATTTCCGGAGTCAAGGCCGATAAAGGCTTTGCCGCCGGCGGTCGAATGACGGCCATCTGCAAAGGCAGAGCAATACCGAGATGCAGCGCTGCGTAGATCAGACAGGCGATACGCCAACCTGCATGATCGATCATGAACGCGCTGAGCGGCCAGCAGACGGTGCTGGCAAAGCCGCCGAAGAGCGTCAGATTGGTAATCGGACCACGCGCCTCGTGCCCATAGAGCCGGCCGAGGGCCGCAAAGACCGCATCATAGAGGCCCGTCCCCATACCGACGCCGATTACGACCCACGCCAGCAGGAACACCGGCAGATTAGGGGCAAGACCCACGCCAACGAGGCCGGCGCCGTAAAACAGCGAACTCGCCAGCAGCACTGGACGGCCGCCATGGCGGTCGATCAGCTTGCCGACTTGTGGCGAAATCAACCCGGCAACCAGCAGACCAAGCGAAGTGCCGCTGACGACCAGGCCCAGCGACCAGCCGGTGTCGGAAACAATCGCAGTGGCGAAGACCGCGGGGAAATAAAACGACGTGCCCCATGCCAGAATTTGCGCCACGCCGAGGGCGGAAATCACCAGACGGCGATCGATCGACGGAGGCTGTGTCTGGGCGTCCAAAATGCTGAGAATCCCCGGGCGGCTGTCAGCCTATACCGGGGCATCGGCCAGCGGAAATTGCGAGCGCCGAGAGATCGCCCGAATTCGGTGTCACGACGGTCGCAAGGGCGGCGGCCTGACCATCAATGCGGTAGCTGCATGGCGGGAACGGGAGACCGCAGCCGGCCAGACCGCTGCCGCCCCTGAAATACCGATGTTTTTGCACTAGCCTGGACTGAAAATCGCAGAAGGACGACAAAAACAACCGATTCCCGGGACCCGGCTGTCCGTGCAACCCGTTACCTTCGCAGTTGCGAGATCAGCAGCCACCCAGCGTCGTCCGAAATCCGCCTCTTTTCGATTTAGTTTATTATTATCAGTTATTTAACCTATGCGTTTTTTGCTTAGCTGCACCGCAACATAACCACTTTTCATCCCGCCAAAGCCGACTATTTTCGCGTTAAATGATTTGATCGGCCGAGAGGCCGGGACTGACAGAAAGAGAACGACCATGTTTGCTGCTCTCGTCCGCTTCATCCACGAATGGAAGCGCTACAACCACAGCCTGAACGAACTGAACCGGCTCGGCGACCGTGAATTGGCCGACATCGGCATCAGCCGCTCGGACATCCCGCGGGTTGCGTGGAGCGCCGCGCACCAGCACTAAGCCGGCCCGCGACATGACGCGCCGACCTGAAACGCCCGCCTTGCAGCGGGCGTTTTCATGTCCGGAGCACGACGCCAAGGGCGTCAGTCCAGTGTTTTCCAGCGTTCAAGCGGCATGATCTCGGGCGCCTGACCGTAAGCACGGGTCCAGGAATCAACCGCCCATTCGACGCCCGTGGCGCGCTCGCGCAACACGGCGGTGACATGGGGGGCTCCGGCGTCGAGCGGAAAACCGCGCGCCACCGGTTCAACCACATCATGGAAGCGCAAAAGGTTGAGCTGCGCCAACACCAGCAGCAGACTGGTGGTATTGCGGCTGGAATCGATACAGTCCATCTGTCGCTTGTCGAACATGTAATCCCGGTTGGCGCGCGCGACATGGCCCTTGGTGCCGGCGACCCCGCCGAAACGCCGATCGAACCAGGCACCGGCCGCGCCAATTGCGCGGCGCTCGGCCGCCGCCGACCCACGCCCCGCCCCCATTAACGCCGCGAGATGCCCGCGATCGCCCGCACTCAAGCCGAGTTCCGAACGGTACTGACAGCCGAAGCCATGGCAGACGATCACCTCGCTCGGGGTCGGCGCCAACACCGAATAGGCGCTATAGGTCGCGGCGACCACCGAAGCGATATCTGTGCCTGCCCTCGCCGGCACGGCCAACCCCATCGCCGCAAAGGCCGTCAGCCCGATCGACGCCATCACCGTCAACGCCGCCGGCCGAAACTTTCTTGTCTCACGCATATCGGATACCTCGCCATTGCCGCCCGCCGACCGACAGCCTAATGATCATGCCATGACAATAGCAAACCTGAAGCCCGTTCACATCATCGGCGGCGGTCTGGCCGGGTCGGAAGCCGCCTGGCAATTGGCCAAGGCAGGCGTGCCGGTAATCCTGCATGAAATGCGCCCGCAGCGCGAAACCGCCGCGCACAAGACCGACGGTTACGCCGAACTGGTCTGTTCCAATTCGTTTCGCTCCGACGACAAGGATCACAATGCGGTCGGTCTGCTGCATGAGGAAATGCGCCGCCTCGGTTCGCTGATCATGCAATCCGCCGATGCCAATCAGGTGCCGGCCGGCGGCGCGCTCGCGGTCGATCGCGACGGCTTCTCCGCCGCCGTCACAGCGGCGCTGCAAAGCCAGCCGCTGATAACGCTGGAGCGTGGCGAGATCACCGTGCCCCCCGACGACTGGGACAACGTCATCATCGCGACCGGACCGCTAACCTCTCCCGATTTGGCGACCGCCATCACGCAGCGTACCGGTGAGAAGGCGCTCGCCTTCTTCGACGCCATCGCGCCGATCGTGCACAAAGATTCAATCGACATGGAACAGGCCTGGTTCCAGTCGCGCTACGACAAGGTCGGACCGGGCGGCACCGGCGCCGACTACATCAACTGCCCGATGAATCGCGAACAATACGACGCCTTCATCGACGCCTTGATCGCCGGCGAAAAGACCGACTTCAAGGAATGGGAAGCCAACACGCCCTATTTCGACGGCTGTCTGCCGATCGAGGTGATGGCCGAACGCGGCCGCGAGACCTTGCGCCACGGCCCGATGAAGCCATTCGGCCTGACCAATCCGCGCGATCCCGAGATCAAGCCTTACGCGGTCGTGCAACTGCGTCAGGACAACAAGCTCGGCACGCTCTACAACATGGTCGGTTTTCAGACCAAGCTGAAATACGGCGACCAGGCCCGCGTGCTGCGCTCGATCCCCGGCCTGCAAAATGCCGAATTCGCGCGGCTCGGCGGCTTGCATCGCAATACGTTCCTCAATTCACCGCGGCTGCTCGATCCTTTCCTGCGCCTCAAGGCGCATCCAGCTTGGCGCTTTGCCGGCCAGATCACCGGCTGCGAGGGCTATGTCGAATCCGCCTCGATCGGCCTGCTGGCGGCGCGCTTTGCCATCGCCGAGCGGCGCGGCGAAACGATCTCGCCGCCGCCGCCGACCACGGCGCATGGCGCATTGCTCGCCCATATCACCGGCGGTCATCTCGAGAGTATTAATGCCGGCCCGTCGTCATTCCAGCCGATGAACGTCAATTTCGGACTATTTCCGCCTTTGGCGCAGCCGGCCTCGTACGATAAGGAGGACGCACGGAAATATGGCCGCGGCTCGGCCAAAAACCGCGCCAACAAAAGCGCGCTCTCCGCCCGCGCGCTCAACGATCTGGCGCAGTGGATGAATGGCAGCCGCGCCGACGCGGCGGAGTAAATCAGCCCGTGAAAATGCGGGCCGGATCGCGCGATGCGCGCCACAGCAGCCATTGCCGACGAAGTTGTGACAGTGGCTGAACGTCGAACGGCTCATAGCCGCGCCGCTCCATTGGCCGGAGCGATGGCCCAACCAACGCCAGCGGCAGCAGTGCCGGCAACATCGGCGCGATGACCGTGGGCGGCGCGTTGTCCATTTCCGACCGGGCGGCGGCCAACTGACGCCGGCCATGGCGGCGCAATTCGGCCAATGCCTGCATAAGCGGATCGCTCGCCTTGCCGGCAAATAGCGCCTCCCGGTCAGCGCCATGCCGATCCAGCACTTCGAGCGGCACCAGCAACTGCCGGCGCGCCGCATGATGCGCCAGATGCGTGAGCACGGATGTCACCAATAGAGCGATACCCGCCTGCCGCATCAACATCATCGCCTCGAAACCGCCGCCGCCAAGCATTGACGCCGCGATATCGATCAGCGCCGCTTGTGTCATCACGGCATGATTGTCGAAATCGTCGAGTGTCGGCATCGGTTCGTCATACAGATCGAAGGTATGCGCATCGACGATCGCGGTTAACCGATCGGCCGCGATCCCGTGCTTCTTCAGGCTCGCCATCAACGCCGCCGCGACGGGATGAGCGGCAGCTTCCCCGTCGCGTTCGCCCGACAGAACCTCTCGCCACCATTGCAGCCGGATCTCGCCCGGCATCGGCTCCCGGGCGACATCGCGCACCCGCGAGATCTCGACGTTAAAGGCATAGAGCGCCATCAGCCCGTCGCGCGCAGCCGCCGGCGCAAACAATGTCGACAGATAACGGTCCCGATCAGCCTCGCGCACCAGCGCGGCACAATGTTCGAAAGGATCCTGCATGCGATGGCCTAAACGGCAGTTTACTCAACCGCGATCAATCCGACGCCGGCCCGGCGATTTTCCCCGAGCAGGATGTTGTAGGTACGCACCGCCGAACCGGTGGTCATGGCATCGACCGAAATCGAATGCTGTTGAAACAGCGTCCGCAACGCTGGCGGCAACACCCAAGGATCCCGACCCGCGCCAATCAGGAACACATCGAGCGCTTCCCCGCGCGCGAAGACTGAAGCGAGCATCGCCTCGGTAATGTCCGCGACCGATGTCACCGGCCAGGCCCAAATCCCGTCCGGCAGGCACAGCAGCGAACCGCGATGCGACATGCCGCCGAAGCGAAAGCCGCCATTGCCGTAGGCTTCAATCGGCGCCGGATGCGGAAGATGCGGTGCGTCGTCGCCGAGCCCGCCGACCATGGTCAGCGGCGGCCCTTCGGCTTGCTCGCCTTGGCGACGGGCTTTTTGGCCGGCGCCTTCTCTGCGGGCTCGGCCGGGGTCTCGTCGGCAAATTTCGCCGGGATCGCGTCCGGATCGCTGCTGGCCGCACTCGCCGGGCTCGTCAACGCGTCGCGTCCGGTGCCGACGCCGAGATAAATCAGGATCGGAGCCGCGATGAACACCGAGGTATAGGTGCCGACCAGAACGACGCCAAACATCATCGTGGCGGTAAAGGAATGGATCGCCGCGCCGCCGAACAGCAGCAGCGCCAGCAAAGCCAGACTGACGGTGACGTGGGTGATAACCGAACGCGACAGCGTCGAATTGACCGACGCGTTGAGCATGTCGGCCATCGGCATCTTCTTGTAACGCCGCAACATCTCGCGAATACGGTCGTAAATGACGACCGTATCGTTGAGCGAATAGCCGAGAATGGTCAGCAATGCCGCGATGCTGGTCAGGTCGAAATCAATCTGGGTGATCGACATGAAGCCGATCGTCAGCACCAGGTCGTGCACGTTGGCGATCATGGCGCCAAGCGCGAACTGCCATTCGAACCGGAACCAGAGATAGACCAGGATGCTCAAAATCGCGAGCATCAAGCCGACCACGCCATAGGACAGCAATTCGCCCGAAACGCGCGGACCGACCACTTCGACGCGGCGATACTCGACGCCGGTGCCGAGCGCGGCTTTAACCTTGGTGACAGCCTGCTGCTGGGCGGCGTCGCCGCCCGGCTGTTCCGCGAGCCGGATCAGCACTTCGCTCGGACCGCCGAACTGCTGCAACTGCGCCTCGCCGAGGCCAAGGCCGGCAATGGTCGAACGCATCTTGGCAAGATCGGCCGCGCCCGACGTGGCGCGAACCTCCATCAAGGTCCCGCCCTTGAAGTCGATGCCGAAGTTCAGACCATGGAAGAAATACAGCGAAATCGCGAGGATCGACAGCACAGCCGACAGCGGGAAACTGATGCGCCGGAAGCGCATGAAGTCGAACTTGGTGTCGTCGGGAACGATGCGAAGCAGGCGCATAAGCTAATCTCTATTCCGTTTCGCGATCAAATCGGCACATGCTGCGGGCGGCGCCAACGCACCCAGCTCGCGACAATCAGCCGGGTCACGGTGAAGGCGGTGAAGACGGTGGTGACAATGCCGATGCCAAGGGTGACGGCAAAGCCGCGCACCGGGCCGGTGCCGATATAGAACAGCACCGCCGCGGCGATAAAGGTGGTGATGTTGGAATCGAGAATGGTCGACAGCGCCCGGCTGAAACCGGCGTCGATGGCGTTGATCGCCGACCGGCCGCCGCGCACTTCCTCGCGGATGCGCTCATAGATCAGCACGTTGGAGTCGACCGCGATACCGACAGTCAGAACGATGCCGGCGATGCCCGGCAAGGTCAGGGTCGCGCCGAGCAGTGACAGGATGCCGAAGATCATGGCGACGTTGATCGTCACCGCGATATTGGCGAAGAGCCCAAACAGCCCATAGGTCACCAGCATGAAGATGATGACCATCGCCGCGCCGACATAGGACGAAATCTTGCCCTTGGAGATCGAGTCGGCGCCGAGGCCCGGGCCGACGGTGCGCTCTTCGATGATCGTCAACGGCGCCGGCAGCGCGCCGGCGCGCAGCAGGATCGCGAGATCGTTGGCGCTCTGCACGGTGAAGCTGCCGGAAATCTGACCCGACCCGCCAGTGATCGGTTCGCGGATGACCGGCGCGGAAATCACTTCGTTATCGAGCACGATCGCGAAAGGCTTGCCGACATTTTCCTGCGTCGCGCGGGCAAACTTGATCGAGCCGGAGTTATTGAAGCGGAACGATACAATCGGCTCGCTGGTGCGCTGGTCGAAACCCGGCTGGGCATCGGTCAAATCGGCGCCCGACACCACCACCCGCTTTTCGATCAGGTAAGGCTGCTTCGGCGCGCTGGCGCTATACAGCAGGTCGTCTTCCGGCGGCACCCGGCCCTTGGTCGCCTCTTCCACCGAGTTACCGGTGTCGACCATCCGGAAGTCGAGCTTGGCGGTCTTGCCGAGCAGTTCCTTCAGGCGGGTCGGGTCCTGCAAGCCCGGCACCTGAACCAGAATGCGGTCGGTGCCCTGGCGCTGGATCAGCGGCTCGACGGTGCCAAGTTCGTTGACGCGGCGTTCGATAATCTGGATCGACTGCTCGACCGACTGGCGAACGCGCTCAAGAATGGCGTCGGGCCCAACCGTCAGCCGGATCAGATTGCCGTCGGACGTGATGTCGAGGCTACGCTGGCCGGTACCGCCAAGAATGCCGCCGAGAGGCACCGACAGCTCCCGCAGCTTGGTGAGCGCCTGTTCAAGACGGGCATCCTCGCGGATCCGCACTTCAACGCTGTTGCCGCGCACCACCAGACCGACATAGCCGATGCGGGCATCGCGCAACACGCGCCGCACATCGTCGCGCGTGGCTTCGAGCTTGTCCTTCTTCACCGCATTGGTGTCGACTTCGAGGAGGATATGCGAGCCGCCCTGCAGATCGAGGCCGAGCACGATGTGACGCTGCGCCCATTTCGGCATGCTCGCCAAAACGCTTTCCGGCAGAAAGTTCGGAACGGCGAACATGCAGACGACAAGTGCCGTGATGACTACTGCCGCCGCCTTCCACCGCGTGAAATAAAGCATGAGATCCCGACTTGAAGTTCAATCTGGATATCGATCCGGATATCCGCCTGACAAGGCCGAGCGCCCGAAGCGCCGGCCACCCGAAACTAGCTCAACCGAAGGACAGCCGGTCAGCTGGACGCGGCCGCATCCTTCACCGGCTCGCCCTTGGACCGCACGTCCGTAATCATCGCCCGAATCTGGCGAATCCGCACACCATCGGCGATTTCGATTTCGATCTGGTCGTCGTCGACCACCTTGGTGACCTTGCCGACGAGGCCGCCATTGGTGATGACGCTATCGCCACGCCGCACGTTCTTGACCATCTCGGCGTGCGACTTCACGCGCTTCTGCTGCGGCCGCAGGATCAGGAAATACATGATGACGAAGATCAGGATGAAGGGAAGCAACTGCATCAGCATGCCGCCGTCGCCGCCGGCTCCGCCGAACAGACCACCGAGCGACCCTTGCGCATATGCGGGCGTAATGAACATGAAAGCTTCCCTTAGTCGTTTCAGTGAGGCGCCGGTATCGGTGCCCGGCCATGCCTATCGTCTTGTAATTTCGCGCGGACTATACCGGTCGCCGGCTCAATTGCAACGCCGGGCGGCGCCTCAATCATGGCGGTTTTGAGCCGTTTTGGGGCGATTTCAGCCGCACCGGCCACCGATGCCGCTCAGCACTGGCCCCAGCCGGCTTGCAGGCACCAGGCAGCCCCGCTAAGAGCACGTCATTGACGAAAGTGCATCTCCCCATGGCTCAATCCCGCACCCCTTCCAAATCGACTGCGAAATCCGCCGCCAAATCCGGCGCCAAATCCGGCGCTAAGGCTAAAGCCTCCGCCAAGGCCAAGCCCGCCGCCCGACCGAAGGTTAAGGCCGCAGCTTACGCCACCGCAGGTCTTAACGGCGACCCGGCCGTTCTGGCGCGAATCGCCGACGCGCTGGAGCGCCTCGCCCCGGCGGCAACCAAGGCTCAGGATCTGACCGTCGCCGATGCCTATGTCTGGCATCCGGCCGGGCACCTGGTGCCGGTGCCGCACGTCAACCGCGTCGGCATGAGCCTGCTCAAGGGCGTCGACCGGTCGCGCGATACGCTGCTGGAAAACACCGAACGCTTCGCCAAGGGCCTGCCCGCCAACAACGCGCTGTTGTGGGGCGCGCGCGGCATGGGCAAATCGTCGCTGGTCAAGGCCTCGCACGCCGCCGTCAATGCGGCACACGCCCGCGACGGAAAGTCACGGCCGCTCAAGCTCGTGGAAATCCACCGCGAGGATATCGAAACCCTGCCCGACCTGATGGCGATCACACGCGGCTCGCCGTTTTACTTCATCGTATTCTGCGACGACCTGTCGTTCGACGGTGAAGACACCAGCTACAAGTCGCTCAAGGCGGTGCTCGACGGCGGCATCGAAGGCCGGCCGAATAATGTGATCTTCTACGCCACATCGAACCGTCGTCATCTGATGGCGCGCGAGATGATTGAAAACGAGCGGTCGACCGGCATCAATCCCGGCGAGGCCGTCGAGGAAAAAGTGTCGCTGTCCGACCGCTTCGGGCTCTGGCTCGGCTTCCACCGTTGCAGCCAGGACGAGTTCCTGGCGATGGTCAATGGCTATGTCAGCCATTACAACATCGCGGTCGACCCGGACCAGCTGCGACGCGAGGCGCTCGAATGGGCCACCACGCGCGGCTCACGCTCCGGCCGCGTCGCCTGGCAGTACATCCAGGAGCTGGCCGGCCGGCTCGGCGTGATGCTGAAGGACTAACCGCGCACGCCCATCAAAACCGACGCACATACGAAAATGCCCGGCATCGCGCCGGGCATTTTTTTTATCCAATACATTGGTGCGGCTTCAAGTGCGCTGCTTCAGGCCCCGCTGAGGTACTTGGTCGGATCGACCGGGGTCGATCCCTTGCGGATTTCGAAGTGCAGCTGCGGCGAGGTCACGTTGCCGGTCTGACCGGCATGGGCAATCACCTGCCCCCGCTTGATGGTGTCGCCGCGCTTGACCAGCAATTCGCTGGCGTTGGCATAGGCCGACACGAAGCCATTGGCATGGCGGATCAGCACCAGATTGCCATAGCCCTTCAGCTCATTGCCGGCATAAGCGACGACGCCATCGTCGGCGGCCTTGATCGGCGTGCCTTCCGGAACCGCCAGATTGATGCCGTCGTTCTGCACGCCGTTCGGCCGCGAGCCGAAGGCGGCAATAACGCGACCATGCACCGGCCAGCGGAACGATGGCATGGCGTTGGTGGTTTCGGCCCGGGACGCGGCGGTCTCGGTCGTATGCGTTTCCTGCGTCGCCATCCGGACATTCTGCGCCGGCACGCTGGACGGCCGGTCGATGGCGATGACGCGCGGCTGGGCGATCCGCGGCGCAACGGTCGGCGTCGCGGCAACACGGGCCGGCGGCGGCGGTGCCGGCGTGGCGGCAGCGACCTGACGGCCCTCCGGGATCGTGATGCGATCGCCGATATTGAGCTTGGTGAAGGGCTGAATGTGATTGGCCCGCGCCAAAGCCGACAACGACATATGGTAACGGCGCGCGATGCCGATCAGGCTTTCGCCCGGCGCGACGGTATGGACGTGGCCGCCGGCGGGCTGGCTGTAGCGCGGCTCGGGCTTCGGCGCCGCGACATAAGGCGCTGGCGCAGGCGCGGACGCGGGCGCCGAGGCGGTCGTGACGTAACGCGGAATAACCAGACGCTGGCCGGGACGGATCTGGGCGGCACTGGTAATGCCGTTGGTTTCCATGATCGCCGACGCCGGCACCTGATAGCGGCGCGCGATCGCCTCGATATTATCGCCGTAACCGACGGTCACCGGCGAGCCGCCGTCCCAGGTCCAGTGACCCGAAGGCTGCGACACCGACCCGGTCACGTCGTTATAACGCGGCTCCGGCCGGTAAGCGCCGATGCCCTGCTGACTGCGGCTATAACCGCCGCTGCTGTAACCGCCGCTGGTGTAGGTGTTGGAAGCCGTGACGGTGGCCGGACGGCTTGGCGTCGGCAAAGGCTGCGACACCACGGTGCTGCGCGGCGCCGGACGGGTCGCGACCGACCCGGTGACATCGAACCGGCTCGGCTGCGGACGGCTGGCGACATGGGTCGGCGCAGGCCGCTGGTAACCGGCATAAGGGGTATCGAAGCGGCTTGAGTTCGAGCACCCCGCAACCGCCACGCCGATCAGCGCAAGGGCGGCGAAACGCGGCCAAGCAAGCGAAGACTGCGACAGGGGTACGCGAAACATAGGGTTACTCACTCTTACGCGCTGACAAGCAGACTTTGAAATAAAGCAGTCACCAGTAAATAAGGTTTTAAGAATTACGGAATGGTTGCCGGCGCGTTTACGGACCGACGGAAACGCCACGGCACGGCGCATTCGCGACGGTCAACGCACGCGATGCGCGACAACGTTAAGTATTGCCGCTTTAATTGGTTAAAGCTCGAGAGCGCGGCCCGGCAACAGCGGCACGAAGCGCACCGGAATTAACGTTTCGCGGACGGTTCCGGTTAACGATTTGGTAAGCCTGACAATATTCTGTGGCCCGTTTTGCGGACCGAGCGGGATCAGCATCACGCCATCGGTCGCCAACTGTTCGAGCAGCGCCGGCGGCGGCTGTTCGGCGGCCGCAGTGACGATGATGCGGTCGAACGGTGCGCGGTCCGGCGCGCCGGCAAAACCATCGCCGGCGATCACCGTGACGTTGTCGTAGCCGAGCGAGGCCAAAGTCTCTTTCGCCCGGTCGGCCAAGGTCCGGTAACGCTCGATACTGACGACCTCGCGCACCAGCCGCGACAAAACGGCCGCCTGGTAACCGGAACCGGTGCCGATCTCGAGCACCTTGTGCTGCGGGCGCAGCCCGAGTTGCTCGGTCATGTAAGCGACCACGTAGGGCTGGCTGATGGTCTGGCCGCAGGCAATCGGCAGCGCCTGATCGACATAAGCGCTATCGGTGAAAGCCGGTTCGACGAACCGGTCGCGGGGCACCTCGTCCATCGCCCGCAACACCGCCCGGTCGCCTATTCCCCGCCGCTTCAGCGTCAGAAGGAACTCCATCCGGCTGTTTTCGCGGTTGGCTTCGGCGCGTTCGCCGGGACCGTCACGTTCATCCGCAGTCGGTTTGGCCACGATCTAACCCCTATCCGCCCGCAATTTTAGCACGTTTGACGGTCATTATCGTATTCTGTCAGAGTGTCGAACCGGGTCTTTTTTTGGAACCCGGTGCTGGTCCGTGCGTTAGGTCCAAGGGGAAGACTATTCATGACCGATGCCCAGACGCCACCGGCCCGCATTCTCGTGGTTGAGGATGAATATCTCATCCGAATGCTGCTGGAAGACATGTTGGGCGACCTCGGTCACGACGTGACCGCATCGGTCGGCTCGGTCCCCGAGGCGCGCGGCCTTGCCCATGACGGCGCTTTCGATTGCGCGATCCTCGACGTCAACGTCGACGGCCAGGAGATATTCCCGGTGGCCGACATCCTCGCCAAACGCGGCATGCCCTTCGTCTTCGTCACCGGTTACGGCGAAGGCAGCCTGCCAGATGCCTATCGCGACCGCCCGACCCTGCAGAAGCCGTTCCAGTCCGAACATCTGGCCGCGACCCTGACGAACCTGCTCAGTCTCGCGCAGACGCCGTGATCGCGACAGCCTGAACTCGCAAGAAACTAGCCCAACAGCTCCGCCAACCGGGTCATGAACGGCTCGTCGGTCAGATCGAGCCGCAACGGCGTCACCGAAATTTTCAGTTCATTGAGCGCCGACAGATCGCTGCCGGCCTGCGCGCCGGTGTGGCCGCCACGCTCGAAGGCGATCCAGTAATAAGGATTGCCACGGCCGTCATGACGCGGATCGATCCGCAGCAATTCCTGATCGCGCTTGCCTTGAACCGCGACCGCGACGCCGGCGACATCGTCCGGCAGACAATCCGGAAAGTTGATGTTGACCAGCACATCCTTCGGAATGCCCTCGCTCAGCACCTTGCGAATAAGCCCCGGCGCGTGGGCGATTGCGGTCTGCCACAACGGCGCGTGTTTGGTGGTGAAGGCGTAAGACTGCGACAGCGCGAAAGACGGCACGCCCAACACGGTGCCCTCCATCGCCGCGGCGACCGTGCCGGAATAGATCACATCCTCGGCCGCGTTACGGCCACGGTTGACGCCGGAGATGATCAGGTCCGGCGCTTCCTTCAGGATGTAACGCACACCCATGATGACGCAATCGGTCGGCGTCCCCTTGACCGCGAAACGGCGGTCATCGATCTCGCGCAGGCGCAGCGGATCGTTGAGCGACAGCGAGTGCGACACGCCGGACTGATCCGTCTCGGGCGCGACCACCCAGACATCGTCGGACAGCGCGCGCGCGATCTGCTCGCAGGCGACCAGACCGGGGGCGTGAATGCCATCGTCGTTGGTGATGAGAATACGCATCTAGATTCAATACCCGGTACGAGACATCAAATCCGTCACCCTGAGGTGCGCGCGCAGCGCGCCTCGAAGGGTGACGGCCAAGTCCTGAGAAAACAAAGGCCGAGCGTCCTGGGCCGTCCATCCTTCGAGGCTCGCGTGCCGCGCACGCTCGCACCTCAGGATGACGGACAACTCGGCCATCACGACGCCTTCTCGATCCGCGTCATGCCGCCCATGTAAGGCTGCAACACCTCCGGCACCAAGATCGAACCGTCATGCTGCTGATAGGTTTCCATCACCGCGATCAGCGCGCGACCGACGGCGACGCCGGAACCGTTCAGCGTATGGACGAAACCTTTGACCTTGCCGTCCTTGCCCTTGTAACGCGCCTTCATGCGCTGGGCCTGGAAGTCGCCGCAGACCGAGCAGCTTGAAATCTCGCGATACATGTTCTGCCCCGGCAGCCAGACCTCGATGTCGTAGGTCTTCTTCGAGGCAAAGCCCATGTCGCCGGTGCACAGCGTAATAACGCGGTAATGCAGGTCGAGCTTGCGCAGCACTTCCTCGGCGCAGGCCAGCATGCGCTCGTGTTCTTCCGCCGATTTTTCCGGCGTGGTGATCGAGACCAGTTCGACCTTGGTGAATTGATGCTGGCGGATCATGCCACGGGTGTCGCGACCGGCGGCGCCGGCTTCGGCGCGGAAGCACGGCGTGCAGGCGGTGTAACGACGCGGCAGCGTGTCTTCGTCGACGATGGAGTCGCGCACCAGATTGGTCAGCGGCACTTCGGCGGTCGGGATCAAGCCCCAGCGATTGCCCTTCATATCGCCTGCCGCAGCATTGCCCGCGAAGACTTCGCCGCTCACCGCCCAGAACTGGTCGTCCTCGAATTTCGGCAATTGCGCGGTGCCATACATGACGTCGTCGCGCACCAGGAGTGGCGGATTGACTTCGGTATAACCGCCTTCCGCGCTGGTATGGGTATCGAGGAAGAACTGACCGAGCGCGCGTTCGAGCCGCGCCAACCCCTTCTGCAACACGACAAAGCGCGCGCCCGACAATTTGGCGGCGAGTTCGAAATCCATCATGCCGAGATCGGCGCCGAGATCGAAGTGCTCCTTCGGCACGAACGCATAATGCCGCTTGGTGCCGTGGACATGGTGCTCGACATTGTCGTGCTCGTCCTTGCCATCAGGCACATCGGCATTCGGCAAATTCGGAATCTGCGCCAGCGCGGCGTCGAGTTCGTCGCCGAGCGTCTTCTGCTCGGCATCGAGCGCCGGCAGCGTCTCCTTCAAGGTGGCGACTTCGGCCATCAGGGCGGCGGCGGTTGCCTCGTCCTTCTTGGCCTTGGCCTGGCCGATCTCCTTCGATGCGGCGTTGCGGCGCGCCTGCGCCTGCTCGGCCTTGGTCATGGCGGCGCGGCGGCGCTCGTCGAGCGCGATGAGTTTAGCCGACAAGGGCTCCAGACCGCGCCGTTTCAGGCCGGTGTCGAAGGTGTCGGCGTTATCTCGAATCCATCTGATGTCATACATGGGCGGTTTCTAGTCGGATTTTGACGGCGGGGAAAGGCTCGGCGGCCATCCCCTACGCCCGGTTTCACCGCAAAACCAGTGCATGGATGACAGCGGCCGGCGCGGTACGGGGCCACGCCGGAAAAGCGAACGCTCCGCCGCCCGTATTCTTTGGCAGGCGCCGGGAACGCCCCAGGTCGGGTCTTGCCGTCCCCCTCATGGCCGAGGAATTGGCCGAAGGATGGCCGAGGGGAAGGAGCGCCTAAGGGCGCTACGTTTCGTGTTGTGCCGCGCACCTCATCGATGCGCGGGCGCCTTCCGGCGCTCCATCGCGGCGTCTGACGGCGTCCGGGCCGCGCTTCTGGCGGCTGATCCGCCTTGCGGCGGGTAGCGCGCACCATCAGCCAGCTCCTGGCGGCCGGTCCTGGTGCCCGCGGGCGGAGCCCCGGCGCCGCCCGAGCGCGGGGGATACGTCGTCCCCCGCCCGCGGGCAGCGCACCCGGTTCCGTCTTCGAGACGCCTCGCGGCGATCTTGTGTTGACGCTTACGCCTTGGGCGCGCCGTCTTCCGGCTCGGGCGGCGAACCGGCCGCCTTGGCGTCGGCCTCTTCCTTGGCCTTGGCCTCGGCCGCCGCACGCTTGGCGACGATGCCGACCGAAATGATCGAGCCCTCGTACAAGGCCAGCAGCGGCAGAGCGAGCGACATCTGGCTGATGACGTCCGGCGGCGTCATCACCGCGGCGACGATGAAGGCGCCGACGATGAAATAGCGCCGCTTGTCCTTGAGCTGCTGCGCGGTGATCAGGCCGATGCGGCCGAGCAGCGTGAGGATCACCGGCAACTGGAATGCGACGCCAAAGGCGAGCACCAGCGTCATCATCAGCGACAGATACTCGCCGACCTTCGGCAGCAGCGCGATGGTGGCTTCGTTTTCGGTGCCGGGCTGCTGCATATGCAGCGAGAACCGGATCAGCATCGGCAGCACGACGAAATAGACCACCGTCGCGCCGAGCGCGAAGAAGAACGGCGTCGCGATCAGATACGGCAGGAAAGCGCGGCGCTCATGGCGATAAAGGCCCGGCGCGACGAACATGTAGATCTGGCCGGCGACCACCGGGAACGACAGGAAGGCCGCGCCGAACATGGCGAGCTTCAACTGCGTGATGAAATATTCGAGGAGCGCGGTGTAGATGAATTTCGAATTCTCCGCGCCGGCGACCCAGACGAAGGGCCAGACCAGCACGTTGTAGATATCCTTGGCGAACACGAAGCAGATCGCGAACATGATCGAGAACGCGATCACCGCCTTGATGAGCCGCGAACGCAGCTCGATCAGGTGCTCCATCAAGGGCGCCTTGGTAGCTTCGATATCGTCGTGGCTCACGCTTCGCCCCCGGCCTTGCCCGCCTTCTCGCCCTGCGACGGCGCGGCGTCCGCGACTTCGGTCCCGGCCGGCGCGGCGGCGAAATCCTTTTCGGTGAGCGGCGCCGGCATGTCGGGCAGCGGCACGTCGATCTGCGACGCTTGCGCCGACACCGGTTCGGCCGGCGCGGCATGCGGCGACAACTGCTCGGCGGTCGGCAGCGCGCTGTAATCGACGGCAGGGGTCTCCGACGGCTTGGCCGGCTCGTCCAGGCTCAGGCTCTGCTCGAGTTCTTTCTGGGTTTCCGCCAGGGTTTCGGACATGGGATCGAAGGCGGAAATATCGGTGACCTCGTCCTTGAACGAACTGGTCAGATCGTCGGCCTGTTTCTTCAGGTCGGCGATATCGGCTTCGCGCAAGGCTTCCTGAAACTGGCCCTGAAATTCATTGGCCATCCGCCGCACCTTGGCGATCGTCTGGCCAAGCGTGCGCAACACGGTTGGTAGCTCCTTCGGCCCGATCGCGATCAATGCGACGATGCCGATGAGGACAAGCTCGCCCCAACCAAAATTGAACATGGACTCATCAACTCCCAGCGCGCGAACCGGAAACGGATCGGACCGGCTTCAAGCCGACCATCGGCCGGGATCGTGCGCAAGCGAAAATTCAGCGCCGAGACCGGCGCGAGGCATCGCTGCCGCGCGCCGCCATCGTCACCGTGACGTCAGGAGTGCGCGCTCTCGGCGCGCTGCTCGGTTTTCGCCGTCTGCGCGCCCGGGGCGCTGTGGTCGATGGTCTTGACCGGCTCGGCCTTGGCCTGCTCGCTCGGCTTGTCCTCGGCCATGCCCTTCTTGAAGGCCTTGATGCCTTCGGCGAAGTCGCCCATCAGCCCGGAAATCTTGCCGCGGCCACCGAACATGAGCATCACCACGACGATGACGATCATCCAATGCCAGATACTAAAGGAACCCATCTCGTAACCCTCCGCGGCGAGCGGACGACCCCAATCCGCCCGGCCATGATTTGACTAAGAAACTAGGCCGGGGAAGCGGCAAAAACAAGGACTTAAGGGGAGTTGGTTAAGGCCGCGATTTGGTCGCGAAATCACGCCGTTAGCGCCGCATCGGCGGCACGGCGACAGCGCACCGGCGCGCCCCCGGCCCGGAACCGCGGCGATAAGGCGCCGCCCGGCCCGCGCCCAGCCTCGCCGCCTGCGACGTCCGGACCGCTGTCATCGCGACGGCGTCGTCACAGTCTGGATTCTGCCACATCAGGACTTGGACCGCGACGACGGCCGCAGCCGTTCGTCCGGCACGGCTCGAACACCGTCTGACGCAGCCGCCGCGACCGCGAAGTCTAGTTCACGCTCTCGTCCGGCCGTTCGGCGTCGTCATCGCCGTCGTCACTGTCATCGTCGCCATCGATATCGTCGGCGTCGTCATCGTCGTCGCTATCGCCGTCAATGTCGTCGTCGGCATCGGTCGCGTCGTCGACCATGCTGTCATCGTCGCCGGCAACGGCATTCTCGGCATCGACGGCATCGTCACCGGCTCGCGCCGCCTCGGCATCGGCCACCGCCTCGGCGTCCATATCGGCAACCGCGGCCGCGACCGTCGCGGCATCGGTCTCCGCTTCCGGCGTCGGCGCCAGACCGAAGTCGAGATCGCCCGGCTCGAGCGGGTCCTCGTCGTCGCGCAAGGTGGTGTCGTCGGACGGCATCGGCACCGAGAAGCCGCTCGGCATGTTGCCTTCGAGCAGGCCGGCGCCCTTGAGTTCGTCGAGGCCGGGCAGATCGCTGACTTCCTCGAGGCCGAAATGCGACAGGAAGGCTTCGTTGGTGCCGTAGGTGATCGGACGGCCCGGCGCCTTGCGGCGGCCGCGCGGCCGGATCCAGCCGGTCTTGAGCAGCACGTCGAGCGTGCCGGCGGCGGTGGCGACGCCACGCACCTCTTCGATCTCGGCGCGGGTCACCGGCTGGTGATAGGCGACGATCGCCAGCGTCTCGATCGCGGCGCGCGACAGCTTGCGGGTTTCGGTGACCTGTTTGGTCAAGAGCCAGGACAGATCGTCGGCGGTGCGGAAGGTCCACTTGCGGCCGATCTTGACCAGGTTGACGCCGCGCGGCGCGTATTCGGCCTTGAGCATCGCCAGCGACTGCTTGATGTCGATGCCGTCCGGCAGCGACCGCGCCAGCGTCACTTCGTCGAGCGGCTCGGAAGCGGCAAACAGCAGCGCTTCGAGCAGCCGCAATTCATCCGGCCGCGCCGCCGGCTCCGCCCCGATGTCGGATTGGCTGTCGCCGGCTTCAGCCGCGACCGGCTCGACGGCACTCAGACGCTGCGCCGTCGTCTCACCCTCGCCGTCATCCTCGACATCGGCCGCCGCGGCGCGCGCGTTGTCGTCGTCGCGGCCGCTGTCGGAAGCCTCCGCCATCGCCAGAACCTCGACGGTCTGGATGGTATCGATGGTCTCGATCACCTCGAAGGTCTGTTCCGGAGCAGGTGCCGGCTCGTCATTGCGAACGATCACGAGCTTCTTGGCCGCGCTAGACATCAACTCCATCTCCTTATGCGTTTTCTTGTGCGCCATGCGAGGCCGCACGGGCGACCGCGCCGACGCGCTTGCGCAAATAGATCGGCGAGAACGACGACTTCTGATGAATCTCGGCGTGACCTTCGCGCACCAGCTCAAGCGCCGAGGCAAAGGACGACGCGAACACCGTCGCGGCCAGCGCCGGCTCGACGACGTACTGAACCAGATAGTTGTCGATCCGCGACCAGTCCGACGATTGGCCGATCAGCCGCTCCAGCGTGGCGCGGGCTTCGGCAAGCGACCAGACGGTGCGCTTCTTGAAGCGGACGCGGTTGTTGACATTGCGCTGGCGCTGCACCGCGTAAGCCGACAGCAGGTCGTACAAGGTCGCCGACCATTCCGGCGTCTTGACCTCGGCGATCGGCTCCGGCTTGCCGCGCGCGAACACGTCGCGGCCAAGCTGCGGCCGCTCCATCATCTTGGTGGCGAAGTCGCGCAGCATTTCCAGCCGGCGCAGACGATTGGCCAGCGACAGAGCCATGTCCTCGGCGGACGGCCCCTCGCCTGGCGCGGCTTCCGGCAGCATCAGCCGCGACTTGAGATAAGCAAGCCACGCCGCCATCACCAGGTAGTCGGCGGCGAGTTCCAGCCTGATCTTGCGCGCGGCCTCGATGAAAACGAGATACTGATCGGCCAACGCCAGAATGGAGATCTTGTGCAGATCGACCTTCTGCTGGCGCGCCAGCGTCAGCAACAGATCGAGCGGACCTTCGAAACCCTCGACGTCGACGATCATCGCCTGTTCGCTGTCGCCGCGATCGGCTTCCATCGTGGTGGCGAAACTGGCGTCGAAACCATCAGGCGTCATGAGCCCGTCATCCTTGTTACGAATATACGCTTGTTACCGTTAGACGCTCGATGAGGCGGACCGGCCGGACGCCACCATCTCATCGAAAATCCGGCGCGCCTCCGCCACGTCAAACGCTTCGGGCGCGCGTCGCCGCGCCAGCGCCGCACCCGCCCGCTCGGCCGACAAGCCGGACAGTTCAGGCGAAGCCCCGGCGACCTGCGCCATCTCGGCCAGATCGCCATTGCAATGAAGCACGACATCGCAGCCGGCGGCGAGCGCAGCGTGACTGCGTTCGGCAATTGTCCCCGACAAAGCGCCCATCGAAACGTCGTCGCTCATCAGCAAGCCCGTAAATCCGATCGCACCGCGAATCACCTGACTCACCATTGTGACTGAAGTGGTGGCCGGTGCACGCGGGTCAATGGCGCTAAACACAACATGTGCAGTCATGCCGAGCGGCAGTCCGGATAACGGTTTGAACGCCGCGAAGTCGGTCTTTTCAAGGAGATCGCGTGGCGTATCGACCACCGGCAGCGCTTTGTGGCTGTCGGCTTTGGCCCGGCCATGACCCGGCAGGTGCTTGAGCACCGGCAAAACGCCGCCAGCGAGCAAACCTTCGGCAATCGCGGCGGCAATCGCGGCGACCTTGCCGGGTTCCAGGCCATAGGCCCGGTCGCCGATCACCGGATCGCCACCTTCAACCGGCACATCGGCAATCGGCAGGCAATCGACGTCGCAACCGAGACTGAAAAGGTCGGACGCGATCAGCCGGCCGCCCAGCCGCGCCGCCGCCAGGCCGGAGGTCGGATCGCGGTCGTAGATCGCGCCATAGGCCGCGCCAGGCGGATAGACCGGCCAATGCGGCGGTCCGAGCCGCTGCACCCGTCCGCCTTCCTGATCGATCAGCACCGGCGCGTGCCAGCCCAACAGATCGCGGAAAGACTGAATAAGTTCAGCAACTTGTTCCGGCGCGCCGATGTTGCGCTTGAACAGGATCAAGCCCCAGGGCGCGGCCTCGCGCAGAAAGGCGCGCTCGTCGGCGCTGATCGTCAGTCCCGCCAGTCCGGTGATGAATGCGCGTGACACCATCGCTGCGGATTAACCCGCGGCCCCCGGCGGGGCAAGCGCGACAGCCCGATTCACGGATTAGAATCAGAGGCTTCCACCGATTTTTTCAGCGTCGCGGGAACCCGCGCAAGGTTCAACCCGGCCGCCCGGACGCAGTCCCGGGCGCGCCTAGTTCTTCTGGACGATGCAGGCGCCGCCAGCGGCCTTGAGGCTCGAACACACCTCGTTGGCCTCGGCCGAACTGCCGAACGGACCGATCATCGCCCGATAATAAACGCCCTTGGCCCCCAGATCGGCGCGTTTGATCAAGGCCTGACGTCCGCCCAATTGATCGGGAAAGCGGTTCTGGAGGTTACGGAAATCGGCCTGGGCGTCCTGCTCGCTGCGCCGGGCGGTGACCTGCACGGCATAACCGCCGCCGGCGACCGTCGGCGCGACCCGAACCGGCGCGCTGGCGGTGTTGTATTGCGGCGCTGCGCGCACCGGCGCACGCCGGGCGGTCGATGCATTCGGGTTCAGCGATAACGGCGCATTCTCAACCGGGGCCGGCTCGGCCCGGGTCGCCACCTGGCGTGGCGCCGGTTCGGCAACCTGACGCGGCGCGGGAGGCGGCGGCGGTGGTGCCGCACGGACCGGCGCGACATTGGTAACGCGCGGCTGGATCGACGCCGGCTGCGGCACCGGCGTAGCGGCTTGCGGCGCGGCATCGGCCATCGAGCCGCCGGCATTGGCGGCTTCGGCCTGATCGGGACGGATCACCAGCGTATGAATCCGCTTCGGATCGCCGCCGACGATGCCGCTGCCGAGCTGCACCGGATTATTCTGGATTTGGCCCTGCCCCTGGGTGGCGTCCTGCGGATAGATCACGTTGCCCGGCTTGGCCGCGGTCACCGCGACCGGCTGTTCCTCACGCGAGACCAGACGTTCGCCCTGCGTCGGATCGAGCGGCTTCGATGCCGCCGTCTTGTCCTGGGCGTCGCGCCCGGCCGAGGCCGGCACGATCTTGCTCGGTGTCGAATCCGCCTTGATGACCGGCGGCGGACCGCTGGTGCCGCTCGATCCGAAGATCGCGCGATAACCGAAAGCACCCGCGGTGCCGATCACGGCCAAGGCGAAAATGCCGGCGATCGCGATCACGCCGATGCGGCGGCCGCCCGACGGCGCTTCATCGTCGTAATAGTCATCGCTCTGCGGCCCGAACTGGCCATAGGCCGGCGCCTGATGCGGGTCATGATCCTGCTGGTAGGGATCGTGATCGTAATCGTCACCGAAGGCATCGTGTTGGTGATCGAAATCGTTCTCACCCTGCGGCGGGAAACCCGGCACGCCATAAGTCTGCGGCGGAAAGCCGCCAGCCTGCGCCGGGAAGCCCGGCGCCTGCGGCGGAAAGCCGTTCGACGCCGGCGGGAAACCGCCGCCCTGCGGCGGATAGCCCGGCACGCCATAAGCCGGTTGTGCCGGTTCGGCCGGATAATAATCACCGCCAAACGACGGGCGGTCGAAGTTGCCGGCGCCGAAAGCCTGCGGGTCCGCCAAAGGCGGTGCGGCAGGCTCCGGCATCCGCGCGGCATAATCCGGTCGCTGCGGCACCGGCGGCAAATCGCGAGTATTGGCGGGCCGCGACTGAGGTTGGCTCAAACCGGTCGGCGGCCATTCCAGCGCTTCATTGGGACGCGGCTGCGGGCTTGCCGGCGCGGCGCCGGCGGGATTCACACGGCGGGCACCGTTCTGGCCGAATTCGGAAAACGGATCGTTCTGGCCAATCAGGCGCGCCAGTTCGGCAAGCGGATCGTTGCTCGCGGCAGCGGGCACAGGTATAGACGCAGCCGGTCCGCGCGTCGGTGGCAGGTTCGAACGGTAAGGCCGCTGTGGTGTATCGTCCGCCATGTCGTCCCCGGTGTTTAAGCCGCTCAAAGCTCCCGCCGTCGCCATGCGAGAGCTAACTGAGCGCAACACATCGCGTTATGCGGGCATCCGGCGGATATAAGCCTACCGCATTTCGTCCGGCGCATCGACTCCCAACAGTGCCAAACCGGACGCCAGGACAGTGACGATCCCTTGCACCAAAGCGAGCCGCGCCAGGGTCAGTTGTCTATCATCTTGGATAATGAAGCGTAAATGTGACGAATCTTTTCCCCGGCTCCACTGGCCGTGAAATTCACTTGCTAATTCATAGAGATAGAAAGCCACCCGGTGCGGCTCATGGGCGCTGGCGGCGGCCTCGATGAGCCGGGGATACAAGGCCAGTTTACGCAGAATCGACAATTCGCCGGGGTCGGTCAGCCGGTCGACGGCGGCTTCCTTGAGCAGCGCCAGCCGGGCCGCCGGGGTCTCCGGCAGCGCGTCGCCGAGTTCCGCCTTCGCGGTACGGAAGATCGAATAGCCGCGGGCGTGACCGTACTGAACGTAGAAAACCGGGTTGTCACGGCTCGCCTCGATCACCTTGGCGAGATCGAAATCCAGCACCGCATCGTTCTTGCGATACAGCATGTCGAACCGCACCGCGCTGCGGCCGACTTCATCGACGACCTCGCGCAGCGTGACGTAAGAGCCGGCGCGCTTCGACATCTTCACCGGTTCGCCGGCGCGCAACAGCCGCACCAGTTGCACCAGCTTGACGTCGAGCGTGGCCTTGCCATCGCTCACCGCCTTGACCGCCGCCTGCATCCGCTTGATGTAGCCGCCATGATCGGCGCCCCAGACATCGATCATGTCGGTGAAGCCGCGATCGAATTTCGATTTGTGATAGGCGATGTCGGTGGCGAAATATGTGTAGCTGCCGTCCGACTTCAACAGCGGACGATCGACGTCGTCGCCGAACTCGGTCGAGCGAAACAACGTCTGCTCGCGGTCTTCCCAATCCTCGAGGTTGCCGCTCTTCGGCGGCGGCAGTCGGCCTTCATAGACATGGCCCATCGCCCGCAGGTCGGCGATGGTAGCGGCCACCACATCGGTCGGCCGCACGGCCGCATTTGGATGGGTGGCTTCGAACCTGGCGTCGTGATGGGTCGGCGCGAAGGGATCGTGTTCCTCGCCCTCGATCAACGAACGCTCGGAATAAAACACGTCCGGCACGATGCGCAGCGCGGCCAGATCGTTGCGGATCTCGGCCATCATCATATCGATGGCGCGCCGCCGCACGATCGGCAGCCATTCGGCTTCCGCCAATTCAAGCAGCTTGTCGCCGTAGTCGCTCGCCAGTTCCTGACCGCATTCGATCAGGTAATCGCCGGGATAAAGCCCTTCCGGGATTTCGCCGATGGTCTCGCCGCGCGCTTCGCGATAACGCAGATAGGCCGAACGGGCCAGCACATCGACCTGCGCGCCGGCGTCGTTGATGTAGTATTCGCGCGTCACGGCAAAGCCGGCGCATGCCAGCAGGCTGGCGAGCGCATCGCCGAACACCGCGCCACGGCCATGACCGACATGCAAGGGACCGGTCGGATTGGCCGAGACATATTCGACATTGACGCGATGACCGCCGCCGATATTGCTGCGGCCGTAAGACGCGCCCTGCTCCAGCACCGCGCGCAAGGCATCGCCCCAGACATGGGCTTTCAAAGTCAGATTGATGAAACCGGGGCCGGCGACATCGACTTTCTCAACCAGACTGTCGCCAGCCAACGCGGCGGCGAGCTTGTCGGCCAGTTCGCGCGGCTTCATGCCGGCGTCCTTGGCCAGCACCATCGCGGCATTGGTCGCCATATCGCCATGCGAGGCATCGCGCGGCGGCTCGACGACGATGCGCGTCAGCGCCGCCTGCGGTCCGAGCACCGCCGCGGCGGCGGCCTGAACCCGGGCGAGCATGATGGAAAACAGATGGGGGGGCGCAAGGGAAGCTGTCATAAGCGCTGCGGGTAAGGGATTTTACCGGCTTAGTCAAAGGAAAGGGCCGCACGCTCAACTGCAAGCTGAACGCCGCCGTCGGTTTGCCATGTTCGGGCCGATAGCTGGCGCCCCCGCCCGCTCCGACCGTTGAGGTAACCGATGCTCCCGAACCGACGCACTTTGCTGCTGGGCTCCGCCAGTCTGACCCTCGGCGGCCTGCTGTCCAATGCGCAAGCGGCGCCACCGCCAGCCGCGCCGGACCGGCAGCGGCTGCGCGCCGCCGCGGCCGAACTCTCAGCCCTCGAACGCCGCAGCGGCGGCCGGCTCGGCGTCTCGGTGTTCGAGCCGGCCTCGGGCGCGCGGCTGAGCCACCGCGCCGACGAGCGTTTCGCGATGTGCAGCACCTTCAAGTTTCTTGCCGCCGCCGCGGTGCTGGCCCAGGTCGACGCCGCCAAGGCCCGGCTCGATCAGCCTGTCGCCTATGGGCAAGCCGACCTGTTGAGCTACGCGCCCGAGACGAAGAAACATGTCGGCGACGGCCGGATGAGCCTTGGCGATCTCTGCGCCGCCGCGCTCGCCTGGAGCGACAACACCGCCGCCAACCTGATGCTGCGCCAGATCGGCGGCCCGGCGGCGCTGACCCGTTATATCCGCACGCTTGGCGACAAGCTCACCCGGCTCGACCGCAATGAGCCGACGCTCAATACCGCCATCCCCGGCGATCCGCGCGACACCACGACACCGGCGGCCATGGTCGAGGACATGGCGGCGATCCTGCTCGGACACGCACTGCAACCGGCGTCAAGGAGCCAGCTCGAGCGCTGGATGGCCGCCTGCCAGACCGGACAGAACCGCCTGCGCGCCGGTCTGCCGCCATCCTGGCGAGTCGCCGACAAGACCGGCAGCGGCGATCACGGGACCGCCAATACCATCGCCCTCCTGCGCCGCGACGGCCGCCCGCCGCTGCTGGCCGCCGTCTATTACACCCAGTCGCCGGCCACGCCGGCGGCTCGCGACGCCGTTCACGCCCACGTAGCGCGGCTGATCGCCGACACGTTTTAATGGCCCGGCCGACGGCAAAAGTAACATCCAGTTAACCAGCATCCGCCATGGTGTTGGCCTAAAGAACAACAGGCGCATCCATGGCCGCTCGCGTTCTGCGCATCTCTGAATCGGGGAATGGCGGACGCTCGTTATCGGATATCGGCGCCCGCGCCGGTCACCTCGGCGTCGAGATCGCCGACATGGCGGGCCTGATCGGCGACCTGACCACGCTTGGCACGGCGCAATCGCAACATGCCCAGGGCGCGATGACCGCGGCCCGGCGGATGGCCGAAACCAACGCCATCCTGTCCAACGTCATGGCAGCGGCCCGGGTTTCTGCCGATACCACCGAGAGCACCTTGCGCGACAGCGCCGAACACGTCTCGGCCGCGTTGACCGGCGCCATTGCCAAGATCGAGACACTGGGCGACGGCGCCCTCACCCTGAAGTCGGCGATCGAAAAGGTCGCCGACACCATCCAGCAGGTTCAGGAAACCAGCGCGGCGATCCGGCGCATCGCCGACGACACCGAATTGCTGGCGCTCAACGCCACCATCGAAGCGGCCCATGCCGGCACCGCCGGTGCCGGCTTCGCCGTGATCGCGGCCGCGGTCAAGCGGCTCGCCGAACAGTCGCGTCATTCCACCAAGGCGACGCAAACCCATCTCGAAACGCTGACCCAGACGCTGACCGATCTGCTCGCCAAGGCCGAGAGCAATTCGGCGACCGCGATCGCCGCCAAGACGGAATCGAGCAAGGCGCAGGCCTCGATCGAATCGTTGCACGCCCTCGTCGACACCGTGCAAAGCGTGACGCGCGGCATCGGCACCATGTCGCAGCAGGTGGAGAGCAACAGCACCAGCTTCGAATTCCTGCACGGCGAATTGTCATCGCTGGTCGATGCCGTCGAGTCCGGCGCCGGTAAACTGGCGCAAGCCAAGGACCGCGCCGACTCGATCCTCGGCATCAGCGAAGACTTCATTCTGTATATCGCCGAATCCGGCATCAAGACGCCGGATTCCGCGATCATCGCGCTCTGTCAGAAATCCGCCGCCGCCATCGGCGCGCTGTTCGAACGCGCCGTCGCCAAAGGTGCGATCGGCATGCAGGACCTGTTCGACGACCGCTACGTACCGATCCCGAATACCGATCCGCAGCAGGTGATGACCAGGTTCACCGCCTTCACCGACCGGGTTCTGCCGGCGATCCAGGAGCCGTTGCTCGACGCCGATCCACGCATCGCGTTCTGCGCCGCCGTCGACCGCAAGGGCTACCTGCCGACGCATAACCTGAAATACTCGCAGCCGCAGGGCCCCGATCCGGTTTGGAATTCGGCGAATTGCCGCAACCGCCGGCTGTTCAACGACCGCACCGGTTCGGCCGCCGGCGCCAGCACGCGCGCCTTCCTGCTGCAGACTTACCGCCGCGATATGGGCGGCGGCGTCTTCGTGCTGATGAAGGACGTATCGGCGCCGATCACAGTCAATGGCCGGCACTGGGGCGGTTTCCGCATCGGCTTCAAGGCCTGACGCAAGCGGCACGGGTGCCGATAAACAAACCTCCGCGCATATTGATTGAGATCAACGTCAACCATCCTGCTTCGGTGGCAGCCTGCGTCAAGCATCGAAGGGGCACGACATGATCAAGATCGCAGTTCTATTGTGGGGCATCGCGGGCACGGCTTTGGCCGGCATGGCGGTCGTGGCGGTATTGGCCGTTCCGGCGCTCGCCCGTCATGACATGCAGTATATTCCTTACGCAGCGCTGGCCGGCTTCATCGTTGCCATTCCGGTCGCGCTGCTGGTCGCGCGCCAGCTTTATAAACCGGCCGTCCATTAGACCAGCGCGCTGACGCCGGAGCATCACGACATGGCGTCGACGCCGGTGCCGCCGGCGTCAATGCGCTCGCGATCGCCGATCAGGCTGAGTAGCAGCAAGCTGTCGCGGCCGTGGCCGGCGGCCATGATCCACTTGAGAATCCCGGCGACACCATCGCGATCTGTTCGTTGAATTGCCACGCATCGCGGCAGACCAGTCGCGGCGGGACTTGTATCAACCGCAATCACGCGACCGCGCCCTAGCACGCGCAGCACATCCCGCCTGTCTCACCAGCATCAGCAGCTTCCGAAGCTTCGGCACATCAAACCGCGAAGCGTGCCGGCGCGCACCAATTCCATTCCTGTCGCTTCCATGTGTGCCGCCGAAAACCCGCGCTTGGGGGGAACTTCGCGCGAACCGTCGCATTGTACCGCAGGGCGGCTTTTCATGGTGCAATTCATTTTGCTCCCAATGGGAGGACGATAATGCCCGCTTATCCTCGCTCGCCCGGCATCGGCTTCTGGCTTCTCGGCACCGGCGCGCTGCTGGCTTTTGCCCTATCGATTTTCGATTATCTGTGGACCGGCAATGGCATTCACGGCACGCCGGGTGCGTTGCTGGTCGTCATTTCCTCGGCCTTGATGCTGGGCGCCATCGTGTCTCTCTACGTTGCGCCGCTGATTGCCTCCTGGCTTCGCGCCACGTTGATGGTGCTGATCCTGCTCGACATCGTCGGCACGGCGGTGGCCGCTTATTTCCTCGAAGCCAATCTGTTGCTGGCCGCGGTCGTTCTCGCCTTTGTCGGCTGGATCTGGCGGCTGGCCCGGCAGCGTCCCATTCCCGCCCGAGCCGCAAACGTCGCGGCGGTTCTGGCCGTCGGCGCGCTCGGAAGCCTCGCACTTGGAAGCCTCACGCTTGGCGGCCTGATGCTGACCGGCGGCGTCGCGCGTGCGCAACAAACGTCCGAACCGCCGAACGCGGCTCAACAAGCACCGGCTGGCCAATCTACTGTTGACCACGCGCCAACGCCGCCAAGCTCAACAACCGCGCCGGACATTCCGTCGCAGCTACAGCCGACAAAGCCCGCCATTGTCGGCACCACCGATTACAAAGGCTGGTACACCTTCAATGGCAATCTCGAGAACCAGAAGTTTTCGACCGCCAGCCAAATCACACCCGACAATGCCGCCAAGCTCGTCAAGGCCTGGGACGTGCACACCGGCGACGTCTCGGACGGGAGTGGCAAATTACCCAAGAGCGACTGGTCGGCGACGCCGCTGTTCGTCAACAACACCGTTTACGTCTCGACGCCGTTCTATCGCATCTTCGCGCTCGAACCCGACACCGGCAAGGTGAAGTGGACCTACGACACCCATGCCTTGCTCAAGGCAATGACCCAACCGGATTTGAAAACGCGCGGCGTCGCCTATTGGCAGGCCGCCACGCCGCAGGCCGGCACCGCCTGCCAGAAGATCGTCTATATCGGCACCATGGACGCCAAGCTGCACGCGGTCGACGCCGACACCGGCAAGCCCTGCGCGGGCTTTGCCAAGGATGGCGTCCTCGACCTCAACCAATGGAACACCACCAACAATAAATGGCCCCTGTCGATCCTTCAGCCGCCGACCGTCTACAAGGACACGCTGTTCATCGGCTGGGCCGGCAAGGACTGGGCCGATGCCGAAGCGCCTCCCGGCACGGTCTTTGCCGTCAACGCGCAAACCGGTGCGCTGAAATGGACCTTCAATGCGCTGCCGCCACAGATCGCGCAAAAGACCGGCACCGCCAATGTCTGGGCCAGCATGTCGGTCGATCCTGAACACGGCCTTCTCTACATCCCGATCAGTTCGCCGAGCCCGAATTTCTACGGCGGCAACCGCAAGGCAAAGCTGCCGCTCGAAACTTCGGTGACCGCGCTCGACGCCAACACCGGCAAGGTGGTCTGGAGCCGGCAGATCGTCCATCATGATATCTGGGATTACGATACCAATTCGCCACCGACCCTGGTCGACATCAGACAAGACGGCAAGACCATTCCGGCCCTGGTGCAAACCAGCAAGATGGGCATCATCTTCGTGCTCAACCGGCTGACCGGCGAGCCGGTCTATCCGATCACCGAGCGCAAGGTGCCGCAATCGGATGTTGCCGGCGAGCAGTCGTCTCCGACGCAGCCTTATGTGGCGAAGCCGGAACCGACGGTACCGGACCGTTTCCCCGGCATTTCGACCATTGCCGACATCGCCAGCTTCGGCCAGTGCAGCCGCACCTTCAACTCATTGCGCTATGAAGGCCGTTACACGCCGCCAAGCCTCAAGGGCACGCTCGCCTATCCTTCGACAGCCGGCGGCGTCGAATGGGGCGGCGGCGCGGTCGATCCGGCGACCGGTGTCTATGTCGTCAACTCATCTTATGTCGCGCAGATTTACAAGTTGATGACGCGCAAGGACTATGACGCCGCCGACAAGGGCAAGAAGCCGAGCGCCAACGGTTATTACCCGCAGACCGGCTCGCCTTACGGCTTCTACCTGACCAACTTCGTCAATTTCCTCGGCATGCCGTGCTGGAAGCCGCCTTACGGCACGCTGTCGGCCTATGACCTCAACACCGGCAAGCTGCTGTGGAAGAAACCGTTCGGCGAAGTGCAGAAGTGGGGCTTCTACATGCCGAAGTCCTGGGGCTCGGTGACGATCGGCGCACCGCTGATCACCAAATCGGGCGTAATCTTCATCGGCGGCTCGATGGACGCGCGGGTGCGCGCCATCGACTTGAAATCCGGCAAGGTATTGTGGAAGGCGCAAGTCGACGCGCCGGCGGTCGCCAATCCAGCGACCTACACCTACAAAGGCAAGCAATACGTGGTGTTCGTCGCTGGCGGCAACGCCATCCTCAAGCCGCAAGCCAGCGACGAGGTCGTGGCCTATGCGTTGCCAAGCGGCTAGCGCAATTCCGGTGTGGTCGGAAAATAGCGGGCATGTTCGACCAGCGCATAGCGGTCGGTCATGCCGGCGATGTAATCGCCGATACGACGCATACGACCTGCGGCATCGAGCCCGGCAAAGCCTTCGGTCCATTCTGACGGCATGTCGCCTGGCGTGACGGTGAAGTGCGCGACCAGATCGGCAATCACCGCTTCCGCCTCGCCCATCACGCTCATCACCCGGGCGTGACGATACATGCGCGGATACAGGAAGCCCTTGATCGCCTTGTCGGCGGCGGCCATGTCGGCCGAGAACGCCACCACGGCCTGTGCGGCATAACGGATATCAGCGGCGCTGGATGGCGCCAGCGCCGCAAGCCGGCTCTGGCTCTCGACAATCACATCCTCGATCATCCGGGTAATCAGCCGACGGCCGACTTCATGCACGCGGCGCGCCGGCTCCAGGCGCGGATAGCGCGCGTGGATCTCGCGCACGATATCGCCAACCAGCGGCACGCCGCTGATGTCGCCGAGCGTGAACAGATCGGCGCGCAGGCCGTCATCGATGTCATGGGCATCGTAAGCGATATCGTCGGCCAGCGCCGCGCATTGCGCTTCCGCCGAGGGCTGCGACCACAGTTCGAGATCGTGCGCCGCGCTATAGGCGAGGATCGGCGCCGGCACGCCCTGCGCGCCATGGCGTCCGACCGGCGCGCCGTCGCGGGTCGTCAGCGGACCGTTGTGCTTGACCAGCCCCTCGAGCGTCTCCCAGGTCAAATTGAGCCCGTCGAATTCGGCGTAGCGGCGTTCGAGGTCGGTGACGATGCGCAGGCTCTGCGCGTTGTGGTCGAAGCCGCCGAAGTCGCGCATCGCCCGCGCCAGCGCCCGCTCGCCGGCATGGCCGAACGGCGAATGACCGAGGTCGTGCGCCAGCGCCAGCACCTCGGCGAGATCCTCATCGAGCCCGAGCGCTCGCGCCAGCGACCGCGCGATCTGCGCGACTTCAAGGGTATGGGTCAGCCGCGTCCGGTAATGGTCGCCCTCGTGGTAGACGAAAACCTGCGTTTTGTGCGCCAGCCTGCGGAACGCCGTCGAATGAATGATCCGGTCGCAGTCCCGCCGGAAGTCGTTCCGGGTCGGGCTTTTCGGCTCGGCATGAAGCCGGCCGCGACTTGAGGCCGGATCGGCGGCGTAAATCGCCCGTTCGCGGCCGGTTTTGACTGCCATAATGGCCTTTTTCGCGGGTTCGAGTCGCATTGACGTTGCGGACCGGCGCACTTAACTATCGACAAGGCGGTCTGCCAAGGGAAGCCCGGCGGAAATTCGACGCTCGGGTTCCCACGCTGCCGGCGCGGATCGCGCGGGGCACAGATCGTCCGGAAGGACCGAACGAGCATGAGCGACAGCGCGACCGTCACCGAAAGCGTCACCGTCAGCGAACGCGCCGCCAAGCGGATCGGCGAAATCCTCAAGAGCGAACCGGACGGCACCATGCTGCGCGTCTCGGTCGAGGGCGGCGGCTGCTCGGGCTTTCAGTATAAATTCGACATGGACCGCGCCAAGGCCGACGACGATCTGGTGATTGCCAGGGACGGTGCGGTAGTGCTGATCGACTCGATGTCGGTCGGCTACATGGCCGGTTCCGAGATCGACTTCGTCGACGACCTGATCGGCGCCTCGTTCAAGATCAAGAACCCGAAGGCGGTCGCCGCCTGCGGCTGCGGCACCAGCTTCTCGCTCTAAGCCCCGTCATCCGGCGCCATCATTGGAACGATGGCCGGGATCGGTCCGGCCATCGTCTACCTGTGTGACAAGCTTATATGACTGGCGCGCGTCCCGTGCGCGCCATGCCAGCCACGCCTAGTTCACCTTCATCCCGGCCGATTTGGCGAAGGCGGCATAGGTCGTCAGTTCGCTATCCACCTGCGCGGTAAACTGCGCCGGCGTCAGCGTCGACGTCTGGATGCCGATGGCATCGAGCTTGGCGATGATCGACGGCGTCTTGACCGCCTTGACCAGCGCGGCGTTGAGCGTGTCGACAATCGGCTTCGGCGTCTTGGCCGGCACGAACACGCCGATCCAGAAAGTGTAATCGCTGTTGGCATAGCCGGCTTCCAGCGTCGTCGGTACGTCCGGCAACGCGGCGGCGCGGGTCTTACTCGACACCGCCAGCGCCAGCAGCTTGCCGTCCTTGATGAAGGGCAGCGCCGTCGCGATCGGGCAGAAGTAATAATCGACCCGGCCGGCGATCACTTCAGACAACGCCTCGGCGCCACCCTTGAACGGCACGTTGACCGCCTGATAACCGGCGCTAAGCCGGAACCGCTCGGCGCTCATATGCACCGCCGAACCGACGCCGAGCGACGCAAAGCTCAGTGCGTTCGGCTTCGACTTGGCCTTGGCGACAAAGTCCTTCAGCGTCTTGATGCCTTTCGACGGCGCGATGATCAGCACATTCGGCACACTGCCGATGGCGCCGACCGCGACGAAGTCCCGCTTGGTGTCGTAGGGCAGCTTTGAGTAAAGCGCCGGCGCGATGGTGTGCGCCGATGAGGTGGCCAGAAGCGTGTAGCCGTCCGGATCGGACTTGGCGACCTGCGCCTCGCCGATGGTGCCGCCGGCGCCGCCACGGTTCTCGACCACAATCTGCTGGCCGAGATCCTTGCCGACCTGGTCGAAGACGATACGCGGCACGATGTCGGTGGCGCTGCCGGGGCCGAAGGGAATGACCGCGCGGATCGGCTTGGTCGGGTAATCCGCGGCCCGCACGGCGGCCGGCGCGACTGCCAGCGCCACGGCGGCGACGGCAACGAGGGAAGCAAAACGCATCGTCGTTTCTCCAATGAACAATTCGGAGAAACGTCAGCAAGTCCTATGCCACCGCCCGGCCGTCGGCCTTATCCTTTAGCGAGCGCTCACTCCGCCGCAACCGCAGGCGGCACGTCGATGACTTCCTCGACCTGCGGTTCGAGCCGGCGCCGGACGCGGCGGTCGATGCCGTCGAGGTAGAGATAGATCACCGGCGTGATGTAGAGCGTCAGCAATTGCGACAGGCACAGGCCGCCGACCACGGCCACGCCGAGCGGCTGGCGCAGTTCGGCGCCGGCGCCGGTGCCAAGCGCGATCGGCAGCGTGCCGAAGATCGCCGCGAAGGTCGTCATCATGATCGGCCGGAAACGCAGCTCAGCGGCTTCGCGGATCGCGGCCTCGGCCGATAGCCCGACCCGCCGCCGCGACAGCGCGAAGTCGATCATCATGATCGCGTTCTTCTTGACGATGCCGACCAGCATGACGATGCCGATCATCGCAATCACCGTCAGGTTCATGTTGAACAGCATCAGCGTCAGGATCGCGCCGATACCGGCCGACGGCAGGCCCGAGATGATGGTAATCGGGTGGATGAAGCTCTCGTACAGGATGCCGAGCACGACATAAGCCGCGAAGATCGCCGCCAGGATGAGGACGCCCTGCCCGCGCAGGCTGTCCTGAAACACCTGGGCGGTGCCCTGGAAGCCGGTATTGATCGAGGCCGGCAAACGCTCGTCGCGTTCGAGCTTCTGGATTGCGTCGACCGCCTGGCCAAGCGAGGTGTCAGGCGCGAGGTTGAACGAGATCGTCACCGCCGGCTGCTGGCCCTGGTGATTGACCTGCAACGGACCGACGGTGCGGACGAATTTCGTTACCGCCGACAACGGCACCGACGTGCCGCCCGAGGTCTTGAGATACATCCGGTCAAGATCGTTCGGGCCGGTCTGGTATTCCGGCAGGCTTTCGAGAATGACCTGATAGTCGTTGGCCGAGGTATAGATCGTCGCCACCTGGCGGGTGCCGAAAGCGTTGTAAAGCTCCTGACGGATCTGGTCGATGGTGAAGCCGTAAACACCGGCCTTCTCGCGATCGACCTCGATCGTCACCTGCGGATTCTTGACGTAAAGGTCGGTGGTGACGTCGAGCAATCCGGGCAGCTTGGCGATCTTGTCGCGCATTTCCGGCGCCAGCTTGTACAGCGTCTCGGTGTCGTTCGACTGCATCGTGTACTGATACAGGCTCTTGGCCGGGCGACCGCCGAGGTTGATGTTCTGGATCGGCTGCAGGAAGAGCTGCATGCCGACGACCACGGCGGTGTTGCGGCGCAGGCGGCCGATGATGGTCTGGACGCTGTCGCGCTCGGCGCGGGGTTTCAATGCGACGAGCAGACGGCCGCTGTTGACCAGCGAATTCGGGCCGCCATTGCCGACCGTCGAATTGACGTATTCGACCGCCGGGTCCTTGCGGATGATGTCAGCGACCTTGCGCTGATGCTCGGCCATCGCGGCGAAGGAAATGTCGCTCTTGGCCTCGGTGATGCCGCTGAGATATCCGGTGTCTTCGATCGGGAAGAAACCCTTCGGCACGATCATGTAAAGCCAGATCGTGGCGATGACCGTGACGATGGTCGCGCCGAGCATGATCGATTTGTAAGCAAGCACTCGGTCGAGCGTCCAGACATAGCCGCGCAACATGGCGTTGAAGCCATATTCGAAACCGCGCAGCAGGAAATTCATCTTCTCCTCGTCGCCCGGGTGATGCCCTTTCAGCACGCGCGCGCACAGCATCGGCGTCAAGGTCAACGACACGAAACCCGACACCACAATGGCGACCGACACGGTGACGGCGAATTCGCGGAACACGCGGCCGACCATGCCGCCCATCAGCAGCACCGGGATGAACACCGCGATCAGCGAGAACGTGATCGATACGATGGTGAAGCCGATTTCGCGCGAGCCTTTCAGCGCCGCCTCGAATGGCCGCATGCCGCCTTCGATATGGCGGACGATATTTTCGAGCATGACGATGGCGTCGTCGACCACAAAGCCGACGGACAGAGTCAACGCCAGCAAGGTCATGTTGTTGATCGAGAAGCCGAACAGATACATCGCCGCGCAGGTGCCGACCAAAGACACCGGCACCGCCAGCGCCGGAATGATGGTGGCCGAGACTTTGCGCAGGAACAGGAAAATCACCATGATGACGAGGCAGATCGCGATGATCAGCGTTTCCTGCACGTCGGAAACCGCGTCGCGGATCGAGGTCGAGCGGTCGAACAGCGGCGCCATCTCGATCGCCGGCGGAATCTGCGCCCGCGACGCGACCAACGCGGCGCGCACCAGGTCGACGACCTCGACGGTGTTGGCGTCGGGCTGACGCTGAATGGCAAGCACGATGGCGCGCGAGTCGTTGAACCAGGTGGCGACCTTGTCGTTCTCGACGCTGTCGACCACCCGGGCGATCTGGTCGAGCTTGATCGGCGCGCCGTTGACGTATTTGACGACGACCTGGCGATAATCGGAAGCGTGGCGCATCGCGCTGGTCGCCAGCAGCGTCACCGACTGCTGCGGCCCGTCGAGGTTGCCGACCGGCGCCGCCGAATTGGCCTTGGCGACCACGGTGCGGATATCGTCGAGTGAAATGTTGCGCGCCGCGGCGGCGGCCGGATCGACCTGGACCCGGACGGCAAATTTCTGCGCGCCATAGACCGACACCTGGGCGACGCCGCTCAACTGCGACAATTGCGGCGCCAGCACCGTCTCGGCGTAGTCGTCGATCGTCGACAACGGCATGGTGTCGGACCGCATCGAGACGTAGAGCACCGGGAAGTCGCCGGGGTTGACCTTGCGGAAGAACGGCGGCGTCGTCATTTCGACCGGCAGCTTGCGCTGCGCCGTCGTCAAGGCGCTCTGCACGTCGAGCGAGGCGCCATCGATATTGCGGCCAAGATCGAACTGGACGGTGATCGCGGTGTTACCGGACGACGACGATGAGGTCATCGACGAGATGCCGGCGATGGTCGAGAGCTGACGTTCGATTGGCGAGGCCACCGAGGCCGCCATGGTTTCCGGACTGGCGCCGGGCAAGGTCGCGACGATGCGGATGGTCGGGAAGTCGACCGCCGGCAGCGCCGCCACTGGCAGCAGCCGATAGCCGAACACACCGAGCACGAGAACCGACGCGATCATCAGCGTGGTGAAGACCGGACGCCGGATACAGATTTCCGAGATATTCATGACCTGCCAGCCTGGTGTGATGGGTCTGAAGCGTAGGGACCTGAAGCGCTAGAGCCGTCGCGACGTGAAGGACGAAACATCGACTGCGAAGGCGGGCCGCACACCACGGGACCGGCCCGTGTGCAAGCCAGCCCGGTTCGGAACTTAACTGCCGGCGGTCTTGCCGCCCTTGCCCGGCGGCTTGCCGCCCCGTGGATTAACCGGCGTGCCGTTCGACAGCTTGAGCTGGCCGTCAGTCACCACGGTTTCACCGCCCTTGAGGCCGGCGGTGATGACCGAATCCAGACCGGCTTCACGCTCGACCGTCACCGGCTGCACCTTCGCCTTGCCGTCGACCACCACGAACACGAAGCTGCCGGTCTGGCTGACCGATACCGCGTTGGAGGGTACGGTGACGGCATCCTCGACCCGCAGCGTCATTTCGGCGGTCACCAGCGAACCCGGCCACAGCAGCTCATCGGTGTTCGGCATGGTGGCGCGGATCGTCGCCATGCCGGTGCTGGCGTCGACGGTGTTCTCGATCATCGAGACCGTGCCCTCGGCGCGCTTGGGCTGACCGGCCACCGCGGCTTCGACGGTCGCGGTTCCGGCGGCGATGGCGGCGCGGATCGCCGGCAGGTTCTTTTGCGGCACCGTGAAGCTGACATAGACCGGCGCCATCTGGTTGATCGTGGCCATCGGCGTGGTGTCGGCCTGACGCACAAAATTGCCGGTCTTGACGTTGGCGGCGCTGATCCGGCCGGTGATCGGCGCGGCGACGTCGCAGAACGAGCGCTGCACTTTCAGATTGTCCAGCAGACCGGTGTCGGACTGGATGGCGGCCTTGTAGACGTCGGCCTGGGTCTTGGCGTTATCGAGATTGGTGACCGGGGTGGCATTCTTGCTGACCAGATCGGTGTAGCGGGTCACGTCGCGCTGCGCGCCGGCAAGCTGGGCCTTGTCGCGGGCGATGGCGCCCTCGGTGGTCGTGATCTGCGCGTCCATCACCCGGCAATCGAGCGTGAACAACGGGTCGCCTTTGTTGACGTGGGCGCCGTCGACGAAATGCACCGCGGTGATGGTGGTATCGACCCGAGCCTTGAGCGCGACGCTGGCCATCGGGGTCACGGTACCGAGCGCGTCGAGCCGGACCGGCACCTTGCGGCGAACCGCCTTGGCGACCTCGACCGCGACCGCCCGGGCCCCGGGGCCGGGCTGTTGGGCGACGGCTTTTTCCGCAGACCAATATCCGCGAGCGAACACAGCAACGCCGATCAGGGCGAGCACTGCCACCCCAAATAGCCACTTTCGTTTCGTCATCGTTGTCTCTTTGCTCCGGAGTCTTTAAGGGCCCACCCCGGACGCTTCCTGTTCCCGCGGATTTCTTGATCGATTCACGACGCAAACAGCCGCATAAACGGCATACTTAACATATAAACGCAGGCCCCTGCACTTCCCTGCGGTGCTCTGGTAAACAGGCCACCAAGTTTATTGCCGCCGCCGTCTTCGCCACGGCCGAGCCCCCATCCCCACTGCCGGAAGCGCCGAGCCGATGAAAATAGCTACCTGGAACGTCAATTCGGTGCGCCAGCGCCTGGACAGCCTGACCGCCTGGCTAAAGGAATGCGAGCCCGACATCGTCTGTCTCCAGGAAATCAAATGCCAGGACGACGCCTTCCCGCGCGAGCCGTTGGAAGCGCTCGGCTACAACGTGGCCGTGCATGGCCAGAAGACCTTCAACGGCGTGGCGCTGCTGTCGAAGCTGCCGTTCGACGAGGTGACCTCCGGGCTCGACGGCGGCGATGGCGACGTGCAGGCCCGTTTTCTGGAAGCGCTGGTCTCGACAAAGGACGGCGTCGTGCGGGTGGTGAGTCTTTACCTGCCGAACGGGAATCCGGCGCCCGGCGATAAATACGACTACAAACTGCAATGGATGGACCGGCTCGCCGCCTTCGCGCGCAAACGGCTGGCGCTGGAAGAGCCGCTGGTGCTGGCCGGAGACTATAACGTGATCCCGACCGCCGACGACGCCCGCAACCCGGACGCCTGGCGCGAAGATGCGCTGTTCCTGCCGACGACCCGCGACAAGTTCCGCGCGCTCATCAATCTCGGCCTGACCGACGCGATCCGCGCCACCAGCGACGCCGCCGATCTCTACAGCTTCTGGGACTACCAGGCCGGCGCCTGGCAGAAGAACAACGGCATCCGCATCGATCACCTGCTGCTGTCGCCGCAGGCCGCCGACCGTCTGACCGGCGCCGGAATCGACAAGCATGTGCGAGGCTGGGACAAGCCGTCCGACCATGTGCCGGTCTATGTCGAGCTGGCGATCGAGCCGCGCTGAGCGGTGGCGCTTATGCCGGCGCGGCGCGGACAGATAGCCGTCCATCCGATCTAAAAGAAAAAGGGACCCGGTTCGCGCCCCTCACAGGAGCGAAACCGGGCCCCGCTTTAACCGCAACGAACGATCAGGCCGCGGCCGACTTTCGGTTGCGCATCGCCATCGGACCGCGCGACGGCATCGGCATGGCGCGCGGTTCTTCGCGCACGGTCGCGGCGTGGCTGGCCTCGATGTCTTCCGCGCTGGCGATATTGAAGAAGGCCACCTGCTCGTCCATGGCCTTGGCCTGGAATTCGAGGGTCTTGGCGGTCGCCGCATTTTCCTCGACCAGCGCCGAGTTCTGTTGCGTCGCCTCGTCCATCTGGTTCAGCGCCTTGTTGATCTGCTCGATGCCGGTCGCCTGTTCGGTGCTAGCATTGGCGATGTCGGCGACAATCTCGGCCACCGTCTTGATCGACTCGACGATCTCGGTGAGCGATTCACCGGCGCGGCTGACGAGGTCGACACCGTCCTTGACCTGGCTGTTCGAGTTGGTGATCAGGTCCTTGATGTCCTTGGCCGCCTGCGACGAACGCTGCGCCAGGCTGCGCACTTCGGAAGCCACCACAGCGAAACCACGGCCGGCTTCGCCGGCGCGCGCGGCTTCGACCGCGGCATTGAGCGCCAGGAGGTTGGTCTGGCGCGCGATCTCGTCGATGACGCCGATGATGTCGCTGATCTTGCGCGACGAGTCCTCGATCTTGGCCATCGCCTGCACCGCCTGCGCCACCACCTTGCCGCCACGGTCGGCGACGTCACGGGTGCTGCTC
>WGNB01000067.1 GCA_016124795.1 Rhodopseudomonas sp.
CAGGACGTCCATTCCAATTCCTCGACTCTGCTGTCATGCCCGCGCAGGCGGGCATCCAGTAACCCCGGCGAAAATTGTGCGTACTGGGTCCCCGCCTTCGCGGGGACGACAGTCTCGATTACCTCACCACGTCATCGAAACGTATTGCGTCTCGAGAAATTCCTTCATGCCTTCCTGCGCGCCTTCGCGGCCGAGGCCGGACTGCTTGGTGCCGCCGAAGGGCGCGGCCGGATCGGAGACCAGACCGCGATTGAGGCCGATCATGCCGAAGTCGAGCTTCTCCGACACCCGCAGGCCGCGCGAGATGTCCTTGGTGTAGAGATAAGCGACCAGACCATATTCGGTGTCGTTGGCGCGCTTGATGACTTCGTCTTCGGACTTGAAGGTCTGGATCGAGGCGACCGGCCCGAAGATCTCCTCGCTGAGCATCTTGGCGTCATCGGACACGTTGGTCAGCACGGTCGCCGGATAGAAGTAACCGACGCCTTCCGGCGCCTTGCCGCCGGTGAGCACCTTGGCGCCCTTCGAGGTCGCGTCCTCGACCAGTTCGATCACCTTGTCGCGGCCTTCCTGGTTGACCAGGGGCCCCAGCATCACGCCGTCGTCGAGACCGTTGCCCATCTTGAGCCCGGCCATCTTGGCGGTCAGCTTCCTGGCGAATTCGTCGTGCACCGCTTCATGCACATAGAAGCGGTTGGCCGCGGTGCAGGCCTCGCCCATGTTGCGCATCTTGGCGACCATCGCGCCGTCGATCGCGGCATCGATGTCGGCATCCTCGAACACCAGGAACGGCGCATTGCCGCCCAGTTCCATCGCCGGCTTGACGATATTGTCGGCGGCCTCGTGCAAGAGCTTGCGGCCGACCTCGGTCGAGCCGGTGAACGACACCACGCGCACGCGCATGTCATGCAGCATCGCCGAGACCACCTTGCCCGACGAGCGCGACGGAATGACGTTGACGACGCCGGGCGGCACGCCGGCTTCCTCGAGCGCCGGCATCAAGGCCAGCATCGTCAGCGGCGTGTCGGAAGCGGGCTTCAGGACGACCGGGCAACCGGCGGCAAGCGCCGGACCGATCTTGCGGGTCGCCATCGCCGCCGGGAAATTCCACGGCGTCACCAGAACGGCGACACCGGCCGGCTTGTGCTGCACGAAAATGCGCGCGCCCGAAGCCGGGGCCATCGACACCGAACCGTTGTTGCGCACCGCTTCCTCGGCGTACCAGCGGAAGAACTCGGCGGCATAGGCCACTTCGCCACGCGAATCGGACAGCGCCTTGCCGTTCTCGACGGTGATGATTTTGGCGAAGCGCTCGGCATCGCGCATGATGATTTCATAGGCCTTGCGCAAAATCTCGGCGCGCTCGCGCGGCTTCTTGGCGGCCCAGGCCGGGAACGCCGCCTGCGCGGCATCGACCGCGGCCTTGGCGTCGTCGACGGTGGCGCTCGCCACCGAGGCGATGACCTTTTCGGTCGCCGGATCGATCACGTCGAAGCGGGCGCCGTCGGAAGCTTTCTTCCATTGACCGCCGATCCAAAGATCGGTCGGCACGTTGGCGAGGAGATTATCGTACATGGCACGCGTCCCTTTGACTTGTCATACCGGGGCGGCGCGCGGCGCCAAACCCGGACTCCCTATGCAGGCTCTTTATTCGTGTCCGGATTCCCGGGGGCGCACCATCGATGCGCCGCCGGAATAATCCGCTTAGCTCCCGAGCGATTTCCTGACCGTATCGACGATCCGCTGCGGCGTCGGCAAGACGACGTCTTCCATGATGTCGGCGGCCGGCAGCGGAATATGCGGCGTGGTGATGCGCACCGGCGGACCGTCGAGATCGTAAAACGCCTCGTCGGCGACGATCGAGACGATTTCGGCGCCCCAACCGCACAGCCGCGGGTTTTCCTCGACCGTGAACAAGCGGTGGGTCTTGGCGACCGACCCGAGAATGGTCCGGGTGTCGAGCGGCACCAGCGACCGCACATCGATCACTTCGCAATCGATGCCGTGATCGATACGCAGACGCTCGGCCGCCTCGAGGGCGCGCGGCACCATCAAGGCCAACGCGACGATGGTGCAGTCCGTGCCGGCCCGCAGAATCTTGGCGGTGCCCAAGGTGTCGACGATCTCGCCGTCCGGCACTTCGGCTTTCGAGTTATAGAGCGACTTGTGCTCGAAGAAGATCACCGGATCGGGATCGCGCACCGCGGCCGCCATCAGGCCGATCACGTCGACCGGCGAGGACGGCGCCACGACCTTCAGGCCGGGGATCATCATGCACCAGTTCTCGACGCTCTGCGAATGCTGCGCACCGAAGCGCGAACCCGCGCCGTTGGCGGTGCGCACCACCAGCGGGCACTTGGTCTGCCCGTTCGACATATAGCGCGCCTTCGGAAATTCATTGGCGATATAGTCGAAACACACCGCGATGAAATCCGAGAACATGATTTCGGCGATCGGCTTGAGGCCGGTCATCGCCGCGCCCATGGCGGCGCCGAGAATCGCCTGTTCGGAGATCGGCGTATCGCGCACCCGCACGCCGCCGAACTGTTCGTACAGACCCACGGTCGCCTTGAAGCAGCCGCCGGGCTTGGCGACGTCCTCGCCGAGGAACACAACATCCGGGTCGCGCGCCATTTCCTGCGCGATGGCGCGAGTAACCGCGTCGCGATAGCTGATTTCTGCCATGTTAATTTCCCACAATCACTGTCGCGAATTTCAAGAACGCCCGTTCGAATTCCGTCACCGCTAGTTCCTCCATGCCCAGCCGCCGTCGGCGTAGACATCGGTGGTGATGATATCGAGCGGCGGGCTCGGCGCCGCCTTGCAGGCCTCGGTCGCGTCGTCAACTTCCTTGCGCACGCTGGCCTCGATCTCGGCGATGACTTCGTCCTTGACGCCGAACTGCCGCAAGCGCTCGCGATAGAGATTGATCGGATCGTGCTCCTTCCACTTCTCCAGTTCGCCCTCGGGGCGATACTTGGCGGGGTCGGCGCGCGAATGGCCGCTGTGGCGATAGGTCAGGCATTCGATCAGCGACGGGCCTTCGCCCGCCCGGGCCTTGCCGAAGGCCAGCTGCGCGGTGCGATAGACGACATCGGCGTCGTTGCCGTCGATCAGGATGCGTTCGAGGCCGTAAGCCGACGCCCGGTCGGCGGCCGGCTGCGGAATCGGGATCACGTCCTTGATCGGGGTATATTCCATATAAAGATTGTTTTCGCAGACGAACACGACCGGCAGCTTCCAGACCGCGGCGAAATTCACCGCCTCGTGGAACGCGCCGATATTGGTGGTGCCGTCGCCGAAGAAGCAGACCGCCACATCCTTGTCGCCGCGATATTGCGCGCGCCAGGCCGCGCCGCAGGCGATCGGCAGATGCGCGCCGATGATGGCGTAAGATCCCATCACACCGTGTTCCTCGGAGGTCAGATGCATCGAGCCGCCCTTGCCGCGCATCAGGCCGTTATCGCGCTGCATCAATTCGCCGAGCACCTTCTCGACCGGGACGCCGCGCGCCAGCGTGTGGGCGTGGCCGCGATAGGTGCAGAACGACAGGTCGCCTTTCTGCATCGCCTCGGCGAAGCCGGCGGCGATCGCCTCCTGACCGAGCGACAGATGGCTGGTGCCCTTGACCAGATTTTGCAGGAACAGATCGAAGGCGCGCTGTTCGGAGTCGCGCAGACGAACCTGCGAACGGAACAAAGCCAGCCGCTTTTCCTCCCCGATATCGTCGTTCAAGCCGGAACCGACAGGTCCCAGTGTCAGGTCATAGGTGGTCGACATGGGTCATCCTCGAAAGGTCAAACTCGTTTTCGGGCGGGAACTTAGCCTTGATGAATGCGCGCCCGCAACACTCCAGTTTCAAATGCATCGCATGTTATTCCGTGAATGCGGCGCCGGACGTCACCGCCCTGCCCACCTGTCTTTCGCGATGCAAAAGATAAAGCCCGGAGGCGACCACGACGGCCGCGCCGGCCATCGTCCAGTGATTGGGAAGGTCGCCGAAGATCAGATAGCCGAGCGCCAGCACCCAGATCAGCTGCGTATAGAGGAACGGCGCCAGCACCGACGGCGGCGCCAGACGGTGCGCCAGGATCAGCAGATAATGCCCGAAGCTGCCGAGCAGCCCGGTGAGCGCCATCAGACCGATGACGACCGGATCGTGCGGCGTCGTCCAGAAGAACGGAACCGCCAGGCTCATCACCGCGACGCCCACGGTGTTGGAATAAAACAACGTGGTTTCGCTGGAATCGTAGCGCGCCAGGATCCGGGTCGCGATCATGTAGAAACCGTAGCTGAACACGGGCACCACGCAGAGCAGGGCCGCCGGGTGAATGCCGCCGAAGCCCGGCCGCGTCACCAGAAGCACGCCGGCAAAACCGACGCCGATGGCGCACCAGCGCCGCCAGCCGACCCATTCGCCGAGCATCGGACCGGACAACACCGCGACCAGAAACGGCGTCGAAAACATGATCGACGTGGTCTGATCGAGTTGCAGCCAGATCAGCGCCAGGAAATTGAACAGCGTCGATCCGAGCAGCAGAATCGAACGGCCCACCTGCAACCAGGGCCGCGACGAGACCATGATCTTCGGCCGCGACACCGGATTCGAGATCAACAACGCCAGAACGAAGCCGCCGGCGTAACGCGCCCACACCACCATGATGGTGTCGACAAAATGATTGAGAAATTTCGCCGTCGAATCCAGGCAGCCGAAACACAAGGCAGTGCCGCACATCAGGGCAATGCCGATCAGGCGCTGGCGACGTTGGTGGGCGAGGTCGGTCAATAGGTGGCCCGACCGCCGGAGATGTCGAACACCGCGCCGGTCGTGAACGAGCACTCGGCCGAGGCGCAATAGGCCACGAGGCCGGCGATCTCCTCGACTGTGACAAATCGTCCGCGCGGAATTTTCGACAACATGAAATCGATATGCTCCTGCGTCATCTGATCGAAGATCGCGGTCCGCGCCGCCGCCGGGGTCAGGCAATTGACCGAGATGTCATGGGACGCCAGTTCCTTACCGAGCGATTTGGTCAGGGCGATGACGCCGGCCTTGGAGGCCGAATAAGCCGGCGCATTCGGATTGCCTTCCTTGCCGGCGATCGAGGCGATGTTGACGATGCGGCCATAGTTCTGCGCGATCATTCCCGGCGCCAAGGCGCGGCAACAATGAAACGGGCCGTCAAGATTGACCGACAGCACCTGATGCCAGGCGTCGAGCGGATAGTTCCAGGTCTTTTCGTTCGGACCGGCGATGCCGGCATTGTTAACGAGGATGTCGATGCGGCCAAAGGCGGCCAGCGTCGCGTCGCGGGCGCGCTCGACATCGGCATAATCGGTGACGTCGACGCCGATGGCGATCGCCGGGCCCGGACCGGTTCGATCCTGCCCGGCCAGTTCGGCGGCAGCCCGGCCGGCGCCGTCGGCATCGTGGTCCCAGATCGCGACCCGGGCGCCGGAGGCGACAAAGCGCGCGACGATGGCGCGGCCGATACCCTGCGCGCCGCCGGTCACGACCGCGAAACGGCCGCCGAGATCGATGCTGTTGGACATGAGGTTGAGCGCTTCCCGGCGACGTTGTTTTAGCTTTACGTCAAGGTATAGTCGCTTTGCCGGGGAAATAGCAGCCTCCCCTCCAGATAGCAGCCATCCGCCCCGAGGATTGCGCTCAAGGATTGCCTCCAAGCGCTGGTCTTTTGTGCTTTGGTGCGGCCGATGGATGCAACCTTTCTCGCGCTTTTCCTGATTTCGACCTTTGTCGGCGGCATCGTGACCGGTCTGGCCGGTTTCGCGATGGGTCTGGTCGTCTCCGGCGTCTGGCTGCACATTATCACCCCGCAGCAGACCGCCGGTCTGATCGTCGGCTACGGATTGCTGGTGCAGAGCTACAGCATCTGGAAGCTGCGCCACGCGCTGAACTGGCGCGCGATCGCGCCCTTCGTTGCCGGCGGCACCATCGGCGTGCCGATCGGGGCGATGCTGCTGGCTTACATCGACCGCGACATCCTGCGCACCGGGGTCGGTATACTGCTTGTGCTCTACAGCACTTATTTTCTCCTGCGGCCGACGGTGCATACCGTGCGCGCCGGCGTGCCGACCGATGCCGCCATCGGCGTGCTGAACGGCATTCTGGGCGGGCTGACCGGACTGGCCGGACCGATCATCACCATCTGGTGCCAGTTGCGCGGCTGGCCCAAGGACGTCCAGCGCGCGATCTTCCAGCCGGTGATCGTCGCCGCCTTCGTCCTGACCGCGGCGTCGCTGGCGATTGCCGGCGCGGTGACCGTCGAGCTGATAAAAATATTCCTGCTCGGCCTGCCGGCCTTGGGGGCCGGGCTCTGGCTTGGCCTGAAGCTCTATGGTCACCTCGACGAGGCCGCCTTCCGCAAGCTGATCCTCGTCCTGTTGCTGGTCTCCGGCCTGGTGCTGGTCATTCCTTTCTCCTGGTTCACATGATCGAGACCGCGATGCCACCCGTCCCCGAACCGACCGCCCGCCCTGGCTTCGGGCAAGCCGTCCGGGTCTGGTTCAAGATCGGCTGCCTGTCGTTCGGCGGACCGGCCGGCCAGATCGCGCTGATGCACCGGATCGTGGTCGACGAAAAGAAGTGGCTGCCGGAAGCCCGCTTCATGCACGCGCTCAATTTCTGCATGCTGTTGCCGGGACCGGAGGCGCAGCAACTCGCCACCTATACCGGCTGGCTGCTGCATGGCGTGCGCGGCGGGCTCGCCGCCGGCATTCTGTTCGTGCTGCCGGGCGCGGCGGTGATGCTGGCTTTGAGCCTGCTCTATGCCTTCGGCCGTGGCATCGGCGCGATCGACGGCGCGCTGTTCGGCATCAAGGCCGCCGTGCTGGTGATTGTGGTCGAGGCGCTGATCCGCATCGGCAAGCGCGCGCTGACGTCACGACTGCTGATCGGCATCGCCGCCGCCGCCTTCGTCGGCATTTACTTCCTCGCGCTGCCGTTTCCGCTGATCGTCGCGCTCGCCGGCTTTGTCGGCTTCATGGCGACGCCGGTTCATCCGCAAAAACTCGGCGCGCCGGCCAACGACAACAATGTCACGCCGACACCGGGACGCTGGCGCCATGCCGCGATCTCGGTCGTGACCAGGCTGGCGGTCTGGTGGGCGCCCATGCTGCTGATCGCGCTGACGCTCGGGCCGCATCACGTGCTGATCGATATCGGCCTGTTCTTTTCCAAGCTGGCGGTCGTCACCTTCGGCGGCGCTTACGCGGTGCTGGCCTACATGGCGCAGCAGGCGGTCGACAGCCATCATTGGCTGACCGCGCCGGAGATGGTCGACGCGCTGGGTCTGGCCGAAACCACGCCCGGCCCGCTGATCCTGGTGACGCAATTCGTCGGCTTCCTGGCGGCGTTCCGCGATGCCGCGCCGTTCACGCCGCTGACCGCCGGGCTGATCGGCGCCGCGCTGACGATCTGGGTGACCTTCGTGCCGTCGATGCTGTGGATCTTCGCCGGCGCGCCTTTCATCGAGGAACTGCGCGGCAACAAGAAGCTGGCCGGCGCCTTGTCGGCGATCACCGCCGCCGTCGTCGGCGTCGTGCTCAACCTGTCGGTCTGGTTCGCGCTGCATGTGCTGTTCGGCACGGTGACGGAAATGCATGCCGGGCCGCTGCGCTGGTACGGCTTCGACGAGAACGCGCTCGACAGCCATGTCGCGGTGCTGGCGGTGACCGCGGCGCTCATGACCTTCCGCTTCCACCGCAGCCTGATCGAGGTGATCGTCGTGATGGCGGCGCTCGGCGCGCTGACGCATTACTACGGATGACGTTTAGCGCTCGCGGCGGATCGCGCTTTCATGCCAGCGCCGCAACACCGCGTAGGACACCGCCGACAGCACCAGAAAGATCGCGACGCCCGCCAGCGACAAAAGCAGCAAGGCCGCGAACATGCGCGGGATGTTGAGCCGATAACCGGATTCGGCGATGCGATAGGCCAGCCCCGACCCGGCGCCGGCCGAGCCGGCCGCGATCTCCGCGACCACCGCGCCGATCAGCGACAGCCCGCCGGCGATGCGCAGACCGGCCAGCATCTGCGGCAAGGCCGCCGGCAATTTCAAGCGCATCAGGATTTGCCAGCGCGACGCCTTGTACAGTTCGAACAGCGCCAGCAAATTGTGATCGACCGAGTTGAGTCCGAGCGTGGTGTTGGCGAGCACCGGAAAGAACGCGACGATCCAGGCGCAGACCAGCACCGCCAGCGACTGCGGCATATAAATCAGCAGCAGCGGCGCGATCGCGATCACCGGCGTGACCTGCAGGATCACCGCGTAGGGATAGAACGAGTATTCGATCAGCCGGAACTGATTGAAGACCACCGCCCAAAACACACCGCCGATGGAGGCCAGCGCGAAGCCCTGCACGGTGATCGACAGCGTCACCAGCAGCGACTGCCACAACAGCGCGCGGTCGGCGATCAGGGTGGTGGCGACCAGCCCCGGCCCCGGCAGCACATAAGGCGGAATGGCGAAGAGCCGCACCGTCAGGTCCCAGACCAGCACGACCAGCGCCAGCATCGCGGCCGGCAACGCCATGCGCAACACGCGGTCGCCGGTCATGACGTCACCGCCATCGCGCCGGCCAGCGCATCGGCGACCTGCCGGCAATAGCCGGCGTAATCGGCCGAGGTGCGGAACTCTTCGTTGCGCGGCTGCGACGCCGGAATATCGATCTCGGCGAAGACCCGGCCCGGCCGCGACGTCATGACGACGATGCGCTGCGACAGATAAACCGACTCGAACACCGAATGCGTCACGAAGATCACGGTGCGGCGCAGGTCGTGCCACAAGGCCAGCAGATCGTTGTTGAGCTTGAAGCGATTGATTTCGTCGAGCGCGGCGAAAGGCTCATCCATCAGCAGCAGCTGCGGCCCGGTGACCAGCGCCCGCGCGATCGACGCCCGCATGCGCATGCCGCCGGACAATTCACGCGGATAGCTCGCGGCGAATTCGGTCAGGCCGACCGAGGCCAAAGCCCGCGCCACCGCGTCGCGCGACGTCACCGCATCGCCGGGCAACAGATCGAGCGGCAACCGGACATTGGTCGCGACATCCGCCCAGGGCATCAGGGTCGGGTCCTGAAACACGAAACCGATGCCGCCGGAATGGCCCGCCGTGGTTTCGACCGTACCGACGCTGGCCTGACTTAAGCCGGCGACGATCCGCAGCGCGGTCGATTTGCCGCAACCCGACGGCCCAAGCAGCGAAACGAATTCGCCGGCCCGCACCGTCAGGTCGAACCCGTCGAGCGCGACCGTGCCGCGTTCGAAAGTCTTGCCGACGCCGCGCAGCGTGACGACCGGATGTGCCGGCGACGATTCTTCCGGCGGCATTACTTCGGCCGCAGATCGATGCCGACGCGCTTGTTCACGAATTGCAGGGTATAGGCTTTCTTGTAATCGAGCCCGGCCTTGATTACGCCGGCCTTGACCATCTTGTCGTAGAAGCTCTGCATTCGCGCATCGGTCATCGCGCCGATGCCGAACTTGAGGGCATCGCCGGAATCGACGATGCCGAATTCCTTCATCTTGGCGATGGAATAAGCCAGCAGCGCGTCGGTCATTTCCGGGTTCTGCTTCTTGATCAGTTCGTTGCCGAGCCGGCTATTGCCATAAAGGTAATGATACCAGCCGATCGCCGACGCGTTGACGAAGCTCTGCACCATATCGGGCTCCTTCTCGACCAGCTCGCGGCGGGTCTCGATCAGCGTCGAATAGGTGTTGAAGCCGTAGTCGGCGAGCAGAAAGATTTTCGGCTTGAAGTGCGCCTGGGTTTCGATGGCGAAGGGCTCGGAGGTGACGTAACCCTGCATCGCCGAATTGGGATCGGCGAGGAACGGCTGCGGATTAAAGGTATAGGGCTTCACGTTGCGTTCGGTGAAACCGTAGTCCGCCTTCAGCCATTGAAAATAGCTCGCCATGCCTTCCTTCGACACGAACAAGGTCAGATGCTTGAGCGTATCGAGCGTGCGGGCGGTTTCGGGATGGCCGAGCAGAACCTGCGGGTCTTTCTGAAAGCTCGCCGCCACCACGACGGTGGGAATGTTCTGCTCGACGGCGTCGAAGGATTGCAGCGAATTGGCGCTCATGAAGAAGTCGAGCTTGCCGACCGGCAGCAGGATGCGGTTGTTGACGTTCGGTCCGCCCGGCACGATCTCGACGTCGAGGCCATACTTCTTATAAGTGCCGTCGGCGACCGCCTGATAGAAGCCGCCATGTTCGGCTTCCGCCACCCAGTTGGTACCGAAGCGCACCTTTTGCAGCGCCGGTCCGGCGTCCTTGTCCGCCTTGGCCGGCGCGGGGCCGCCATGCTGCGCCAGGGCCGGCGTCGACAGCGCCACCGCCGTCAGCAGAACCGTCGCCAACCGCCGCATCCAGGCCGATGGCGCCGACCGAACAAAGCTTTTCCGCCGCATCGCTTCAGTTCTCCGGTTTACGAGGGAAGTAATAATCCGCGACCCGTTCCAAGGTAAGACCTTGCACCAGAATCGTAAACAGAACGACGCCATAAACCGCCGCCAGAACCGGTTGTCGGTATTCGGATTCCGGCAGTGACAAAGCCAGTGCGATCGAAATGCCGCCACGCAAGCCCGACCACGTCAGCAGTACGGTGGCGCCTAGCCTCACCTTGAGCCGGGTGACGATCAGCGCCAACGGTCCGACGCTGGCGAAGCGCACGAGCAAGCTCAACACGGCAGCGGCCACCGCAGCGATCAGGGTCGTCCGGCCGCCCTCGACCACGACAATCTCCAGCCCGATCAGCAGGAACAGCAAGGCATTGAGCACTTCATCGACCACCGACCAGAACAGATCGATGTGGCGGCGGGTGTTTTCGCTCATGGCATGCCGGCGCGCGTGGCTCCCGACCAGAACGCCGGCGACGACCACCGCAATCGGACCGGACAGATGCAGCAATTCGGCAACGCTGTAGCAGACCGCGACCAGCGCCAGCGTAATCATCACCTCGACGTCATGCTGGTCGATGCTGCGCATCGCGCGATAGGCGAGATAGCCACCGGCCAGCCCAAGCAGCGCCCCGCCGACCGCTTCGTAGACGAACAGCATACCAAACTCGCCGAGACTGATCTTGTCGCCACCGGCGGCAACGCCGAGCAGCAGCGTGAACATCAACACGCCGACACCGTCGTTGAGCAGGCTCTCGCCGGCGATGACGGCACGCAATTCCGGCGACAGCCCGACCCGTTGAAGCGCGGCCGAAACGGCAATCGGATCGGTCGGCGCAACGATGGCGCCCAGCACCAGGCACCAGATCAGAGGCACGCCGAGCCCGACGAGCGCGAACACCAGCCACATCGCCAGCCCCATCAGGAAGGTCGAGATCAACACGCCCACGGTGGCGAGCACGATGATGGTGCCTTTGCGGTTCCACAAATCGGAAAAACTCACCGACAAAGCGGCGGCAAACAGCAGGAAGCTGAGCGCCCCGTTGAGCAGCGCGGCCGGAAACGACAGGTCCCCGAGAATCGCTTTCGCCCAGGGCCGCACCAGAATGCCGGGGAAGGCGGCATCCCAGACGATCAGCCCGACCGACAGGGCCAACGCACCGATCAACATGCCGATGGTGCGCGGCAAATGCAGAAACCGCAGATTGAGGTACCCGAAAACCGCGGCGAGCAGCAACAGCGCCGAAAACAGATGAAAAATCGAGAACATCGACAAATCCGGTTAGAGCCTCGCTTTAACGCAACGCGCTCGGGCAGTGGCCGGGTCCCCCGAACCGGATACAAAAAACGTCCGGCGGCTTTGAACCTTTTTCTCCGGCCCGGCGACCCATGATCATGCGGCCCGATGCGGCTGCCCCTCGTTTCACCGGATGGAGATCGTCATGACCCGCTCAATCGCCAAGACCCTGACCGCCACCCTCGCCGCCCTGACCGTCATCGTCGCCATCGCCGCCTCGAGCAGCGAATCGCAGGCCCGCCCGCGCCACGGCGCGGCGATCGGACTCGGCATCGTCGCCGGCACGCTGATCGGCGCCGCCATCGCGTCGAACGCCTACGCCGCCGGCCCGAGCTATGTGGTCGAGCCCGACTACCGGGAATGCCGTTACGTCGAACGCTACAACCGCTGGGGCCACCTGCGCGTCGTCAAGGTCTGCGATTAACCGCCCGCGCGTCCGCTGCATCGAAGCCCCAAATCGAGCACCCAGGTCGGCCATCGCCGGCCTGGGTTTTTATTGGGTGCAGCGCAGTATCGATACCGGTTCCGCGACGATCCTTGCGCTTGTCTTGCCGGGCTCAATTTGCATTGATACCCGGCATAACAACCCTCACTTTGCCAACGCACGGCCGGACCGGTTCAGCGGGGCCATAAATCGTCGGGAGGATCACGTTCATGTCGTTTGCCAAAATCTCACTTTCGAAAACATCGCTTGCCAAAGGGTCCCTTGCCAAGGCGCTGCTCACCGCCGCCGCGGTTACCTTGCTGTCGGCCGCGACCGCCGCGGCGCAGACCGAAATCAAGCTCGGCCATGTCGGCGCGCCGGGTTCGCTGTTCGCGCAATCGGCCGAACTGTTCGCCGCCAAGGCCAATGCCAAGCTCGGCGATAAGGCCAAGGTCGTGGTTTACGGTTCGAGCCAGCTCGGCGGCGACTCGGAAATGCTGAAGAAGCTCAAGCTCGGCACCATCGATCTGGCGCTGCCCTCGACCGTGATGACCTCGGTCGCGCCGGAATTCGGCGTCTTCGAAATGCCCTATCTGGTGCAGAACCGCGAACATGCCGCCCGTATCGCCAAGAGCGTGATCCACCCGATCCTCGGACCGATCGCCGAAAAGCACGGCTACCGCATCCTCGGCGTCTGGGAAAACGGCTATCGCCAGATCACCAACAACAAGCGGCCGATCGTCAAGCCGTCCGACCTCGAAGGCATCAAGCTGCGCACGCCCAAGGGCGTCTGGCGCGTGAAGATGTTCAAGGCCTATGGCGCCAACCCGTCGCCGATGGCGCTGAACGAAGTCTTCGTTGCGTTGCAGACCGGCGTCATGGACGGCCAGGAAAATCCGCTGACCCAGACCTATTCGCAGAAGTTCCAGGAAGTTCAGAAGTACCTGTCGATGAGCGGCCACGTCTATACGCCGGCCTACCTGACCGCCGGCGCGAGCTGGTCGCGGCTGTCGCCCGACGTGCAGAAGATCCTTTCGGAAACCGCCGTCGCGGTCGAACCGGATATCCTCAAGCTCGCCGCCAAGCTCGACAACGACCTTCTGGAAAAGATGAAGGCCTCCGGCATCAAGGTGAACGAGGTCGACAAGCCCGCCTTCATCGCCGCGTCGAAGGGCGTCTATGACGAGTTCTCCAAGGAAGTGCCGATGGGCAAGGAGCTGATCGACAAGTCGCTCAGCCTTGCCAAGAGCTCGTAAGCCCACTATCGCCTCGGTCCGGGACGGCACGACCGTGCCGGACCCGGGCTCCAGACGCCGCCGTTACGTCCGTTTCTGGATTCCGGGTTCGTGGGGCTGACGCCCCGCGCCCCGGAACGATGCAGCAAAACCGGCACCCGATTCCATGAAATCCATTCGCCTCATCTACGACCGCGTGCTCGAAGCCATCGCGGTGATCATGATCGTCACCGTGACGGGCATCGTGACCGTCGGCTTCGTTTACCGGGGCCTGGGCGAATCCGTCGCCTGGTACGACGAGGTCGCCTCGGTCGCGCTGGCCTGGCTGACCTATTACGCCGGCGCGCTGGCCGCCTTGCGCGGCGCGCATATCGGCTTTGCCGGCTTCGTCAATTCGTTGCCAGCCAACTGGCGGGTGGCGGCCGCAGCCTTCGCCTCCGCGGTGACGATCTTCTTTTTCGGCCTGCTGACCGTGGTCGGCATCAAGGTGGTCGGCATCCTGCAAGGCGACACGCTTGTCTCGCTGCCCTGGGTGCCGCTGCAACTGACCGAGTCGGTGATCCCGATCGCCGGCGCTCTGTTCGTGATCGCCGAACTGCTGCGGCTGCCGGAATTGCTGGCGGAAGCGAAACGCGGTCCGCTGACCGACCATGAACTGGCCAGCGCGCTCGAACATGCCAAGGAAACCGCCAGCCTGAACGGCGGCCAGGAGATCAAGTCGTGAGCCTTTCCGTCGTCGCCATGCTGCTCGGCATGATCGCCCTGGTCATGCTCAACGTGCCGATCGCCGTCGCGCTCGGCGTCGTCGCCGTCGGCGCGATCTGGATCATGCAGGGCGCCACCATGCTGCCCAATGTCGCGCTGGTGATGTATGACGGCGCGACCAGCTTCCCGTTGCTGGCCGTGCCGCTGTTCGTGCTCGCTGGCGGCATCATGAACGCCTCGTCGATCGCGCGCCGCCTGATCAACCTCGCCACCGCCATTCTCGGCTTCGTGCGCGGCGGCCTGTCGATGGTCACCGTCGGCTCGGCGATGTTCTTTGCCGAGATTTCCGGCTCGGCGGTCGCCGACGTCGCCGCGCTCGGCACGCTGCTGATCCCGGCGATGAAGTCGCGCGGCTATTCCAAGGAATTCGCCGCCGCCGTCACCTCGTCCTCGGCCAGTCTCGCCATCATCATCCCGCCGTCGATCCCGATGATCCTCTACGCCGCGATGGCTCAGGAATCGGCGGTCAAGATCTTCATCGCCGGCATCATCCCCGGCGCGCTCGGCGGTCTCGGCCTGATGGCGCTGTGCTATTATTATGCCCGCAAGTACGACTTCCCGGTCGAGCAGCGCTTCAACTTGTGCAATCTCGCCAAGGCGGCGCGCGAAGCGATCTGGGCGATGGTGATGCCGCTGATCATTCTCGGCGGCATTTTCGGCGGCTTCGTCACCGCCACCGAAGGCGCGGCGCTCGCGGTGCTGGCGGCGCTGCTGATCGGCGTCGTGATCTATCGCGACCTGACGCTCAAGGCCCTGTATCAGGCTTGCGTCGACTCGGCGATCCAGACCGCCGTGGTGATGCTGCTGGTCGCCGCCTCGGCGCTGGTCGGCATCTTCCTGACCGAAAGCCAGTTGCCGCAGAAGCTCGCCGCCTCGATCCTGACCGTCACCACCAATCCCTATTTCGTGCTGCTGATCCTCAACATCTTCTTCCTGATCATCGGCATGTTCCTGCATTCGGCGGCGGCGATCATCCTCACTGTGCCGATCGTGCTGCCGCTGATCCATCAGGTCCATATTGACCCGGTGCATTTCGGCCTGATCCTGACGCTCAACCTCGCCATCGGCCAGCAGACGCCGCCAGTCGCCAGCGTGCTGATCGCGTCGTGCTCGATCGCCAAGGCCGATATCTGGAGCGTCACCAAGGCCAATTTCGGCTTCGTCGGCGTGCTGGTCGGCGTGCTGGCGCTCTGCACCTACGTGCCGTGGATCTCGCTGGTGCTGATCCGGCTGTTTTACGGCGGCTGATGCGCCGCCTCTAAGCTCATCGCCAACACGCGCGCGACGTGGATCGCGTCGCGCGCCGCGCCATCGTGAATCTGATGGCGACATGACGTGCCGTCGGCGACGATCAGCGCGTCATCCGGCGCTTTGCGCACCGCCGGCAGCAGCAACAGTTCGCCCATCTTCAACGACACATCGATGGTCTCGGCGTTATAGCCGAACGAGCCGGCCATGCCGCAGCAGCTCGACTCAACGGTTTCGACCTTGAGCTCCGGCACCAGCCGCAACACGCTCTCGACCGCGCCCATCGCCGCGAACGACTTTTGATGGCAATGGCCATGCAGCAATGCCGGCTGCGGCAACGGCCCGAGCGGCAGTGTGAGCCGGCCCGCCTTGTGCTCGCGGGCCAGAAATTCTTCCAGCAGCAGCGCATGAGCCGCCAGTTGATCGGCTTCCTTGCTTTTGAGCACCGCCGGCAATTCATCACGGAAGGTCAGGAGACAACTCGGCTCGAGTCCGACCACCGGCACGCCGCGCGCGACATAAGGCGCCAGCGCGGCGAGCGTGCGCCGCATCTCGCGACGCGCTTCGTCGACCTTCCCGACCGACAGGAACGTGCGGCCGCAGCATAACGGACGCTTGTCGCCGTCGTTCGGCACGGCGGCGTGAACGCGATAGCCGGCAGCCGAAAGCACGGCGAGCGCGGCGTCCAGGTTCTCACGCTCGAAATAACGGTTGAAGGTGTCGGCGAACAGCACGACTTCGCGCGCGCCGTCGGCGGTGGGGACGCTGTCGCGATCCTTGTAAATGTCCTTGCGCCATTTCGGCAGGCTGCGCCGCGTCGAGAAGCCGGCGAGCTTCTCCGACAGGACGCGCAGCATACCGTTGCCGTCGCGCATGTTGAACAGCGCGGGAAACCACGCGGCGTAAGGCGCGTAGCGCGGCAGATAACCGACCAGCCGGTCGTGCAGGCTGAGACCGTGCTTTTTGGCGCGCGCCGCCCGCACCTCGATCTTCATCCGCGCCATGTCGACGCCGGTCGGGCATTCGCGCCGGCAAGCCTTGCACGACACGCACAACGACAAGGTTTCCGCCATCTCGTCGGAGGTCATCGCATCGGGGCCGAGCTGGCCCGAGATCGCCAGCCGCAAGGTATTGGCGCGGCCGCGCGTCACATCGCGCTCATCGCGGGTGACGCGATAGGACGGGCACATCGCGCCACCGGCCAGCTTGCGACAGGCGCCGTTGTTGTTGCACATCTCGATGGCGCCCTGAAAACCGCCGCCGACGCCGGGATAAGCCGACCAGTCGAGTTCGGTCTTCATCTCGACGCCGCGATAGTCCGGCTTGAAGCGGAACAGCGAACGGTCGTCGAACTTCGGCGCGCGCACCACCTTACCGGGATTATAAAGCCCGTGCGGATCGAAGCGGTCCTTCACTTCCTCGAAAGCCCGCGCCAACCGCGACCCGAACATCGGCTCGTTGAATTCCGAACGCACGATGCCGTCGCCATGTTCGCCGGAATGCGAACCTTTGTATTCGCGCACCATGGCGAAAGCCTCTTCGGCGATCGCGCGCATGGCGTGGACGTCTTTTTCCAGCCGCAGGTTCAGGATCGGCCGGACATGCAGACAGCCGGAGCCGGCGTGGGCATACCAGGTGCCGCGCGTGCCGTTCTTCTCGAAGATCTCGGTCAGCCGCGTGGTGTAGTCGGCGAGATGCTCGAGCGGCACCGCGCAATCCTCGACGAAAGACACCGGCTTGCCGCTGTCCTTCATCGACATCATGATGTTGAGGCCGGACGTGCGCACCTCGGTGATCGCGGCCTGCAAGCCGCCATCGAGCACATCGACAACGCCGCCCCATTTCGCGCCGCTGTTGGTCCAGTCAAAGCCGAGATCGCCGATCAGCGTATGAAGCTGCTTCAGGCGGCGCAGGTTCTCGTCATTGTCGTCCTCGCCGAACTCGACCAGCAGGACCGCCGCCGGCAGGCCACGCACGAACTGATCGAGCGTCGGCTTGTAGATCGGGATCGCGCCGGCGAGTTCGATCATGGTCTGATCGATCAACTCAACCGCGATCGGCTTGAGCCCGACGATGTGCTGGGCGCAATTCATCGCCTCGTAGAAACTGCCGAAATGCACCGCGCCAACCGCGCGCCGCCCCAGCAACGGCGATAGCTTCAATTCAATGCGGGTCGAGAAGCCGAGCGTGCCTTCGCCGCCGACCAGGATATGCGCGAGGTTGATATCGTTCTTGCCGGAGTACTTGCCCGGCACCAGCGCGTCGAGATTGTAACCGCCGACGCGGCGCTGCACTTTCGGAAAGCGCGCGACGATCTCGTCGGCTTCGCGCGCGCCGATGGCCAGGAGATCTTTCGCCAGCGGGCGCAGGCCCGTCGGCACGTTATCGATCGAACCGCCGATCGGACCGAAATGCGCCTTGCTGCCGTCGGCCAGCAGCGCGTCGATCGACAGCACGTTGTCGCGCATGGTGCCGTAGCGCAGCGAACGGCCACCGCAGGAATTGTTGCCGGCCATGCCGCCGATGGTGGCGCGCGAGGCGGTCGAGATATCGACCGGGAACCACAGGCCGTGCGGCTTCAGCCGGCGGTTAAGATCGTCGAGCACTATGCCGGGTTCGACCGTGCAGCGCGCATTGGCGACGTCGAGATCGAGGATGCCGTTGAGGTATTTCGAACAGTCGACCACCAGCGATTCGTTAACGGTCTGGCCGCACTGCGACGTCCCGCCGCCGCGCGGCAGCACGGTAACGCCCTCGGCCTTGGCGATACCTATTGCCCGTTCGGCTTCTTCTATCGTCCGGGGCGCGACTACACCGAGCGGGGTGATCTGATAGTGGGAGGCGTCGGTCGCGTAACGGCCTCGGGTAAATCGGTCGAATTGAACATTCCCGGTCAATTCGGCCTTCAGTCGCCTTTCCAGGCCGGGTCTCAAGGTCGCCAAAACGCCGTTCCTCTTACGTTACCAAGGTTTCCGCAGGCGCGACGTGCGGAAATTCGCTTGACCGCAATGTCGCATTCATAGTTCAACGCCACAAGCACCGCTCCCAAAACGCCACCTTGCCGGGACGGGCCGTGGCCGACAGCCACCGAATTACTCACAATTTCTGCCGTGTTAGGAGCGGTCTTCCAATGGCTCAGAATTCCTCGCGTATGGCCGGTCGCCATTTCCTTCATATCCCGGGTCCGACCCCGGTGCCCGACCGCGTGTTGCGGGCGATGGACACCCCGATGATCGACCATCGCGGCCCGGAATTCGCCAAGCTGGCCAAGAAGTGCCTCGAAGGCATCAAGACCATTTTCAAGACCACCAACCCGGTGATCATTTATACCGCCACCGGCACCGGCGCCTGGGAAGGCGCGCTGGTCAACACCCTGTCGCCCGGCGACAAGTTGCTGATGGTCGAAACCGGCCAGTTCGCCACGCTGTGGAAGAAGATGGCCGAGAAGCTCGGCCTGCAAGCCGAACTGATCCCGACCGACTGGCGTCGCGGCACCGACCCGAAGCTGATCGAAGCCCGCCTGAAAGAAGACAAGGCGCACGAGATCAAGGCGGTCTGCGTGCTGCATAACGAAACCTCGACCGGTTGCCAGACCGACATCGCCGCGGTCCGCAAGGCGATCGACGCCGCCGGCCACCCGGCGCTGTTGATGGTCGACACCATTTCGTCGCTGGCCTCGATGGACTACCGCCATGACGAATGGGGCGTCGACGTTTCGGTCGGCGGCGCGCAGAAAGGCCTGATGTTGCCGCCCGGCATGTCGTTCAACGCCATCAGCAACAAGGCGATCGAAGCGAGCAAGACCGCCAAGCTGCCGAAGTCGTTCTGGTCCTGGGACGACATGATGAACATGAACAAGTCCGGCTTCTTCCCCTATACGCCGGGCACCCAGATGCTGCAGGGTCTGGCCGTCGGCATCGACATGCTGCACGAGGAAGGCCTCGACAACGTCTTCGCCCGTCACGAACGGCTAGCCGAAGCCACCCGCCGCGCTGTCAAGGCCTGGGGTCTGGAAACCGTCTGCGCCGATCCGAAGTATCAGTCGTCGACGCTGACCGCGGTGATGCTGCCGGAAGGCCACAATGCCGACGCCTTCCGCGCACTGGCGCTCGAGACCTTCAACATCTCCTATGGCGCGAGCTTCGGCCCCTTCGCCGGCAAGTACTTCCGCATCGGCCATCTCGGCGACATCAACGACGCGATGCTGCTCGGCGGCCTGGCCTCGACCGAAGTCGCGCTGCAACTGGCCGGCGTGCCGATCAAGACCGGCGGCGTCCAGGCGGCGATGGATTACCTCGTCACCGCCTTCGGTGGCGGCAAGAAACAGGCGGCGGAATAAGGTTCTTCGCCTTTGTTGAAATGAAATGGCCGGGCCGCAAGCCCGGCCATTTTTTTGCGGCGCAGTCGGCTTGCGCGCGCCCCAATCCGTCACCCTGAGGTGCGAGCGAAGCGAGCCTCGAAGGGCGACGGCCCGCGGAACAAAGACGGCACCGAAGGACACGGGCGTTCATCCTTCGAGGCTCGGCCGCAATGCGGCCTCGCACCTCAGGATGACGGGCGAGACTTTGCCAAACCACCACGACGTTTCGCCAGATGGCGAACAGAATCCCAATCGCCTTTAGCCAGCGCTGTCTTCTTGGCTCTGCTCCAACCTTTAAGCCGACGCTCAACGGCGATCGCGTCCGTTACCCGGTCGAAATAATCCGACCATATCAAACGTACCGGCCGGCGCGATTGGGTGTAGCCCGGCCGTTCGCCCGATTGATGCTCATCAATTCTGCGATTGAGATCGGAACCCGTAGCACTGCCCACGTAGTAGGAGCCATCGGAGCATGCGAGCATATAGACATATGCTCCCATGCATCACGCTCCGCTGTTCCAGCTATTCATCGCCACCACCCGCTTCGCGAAATCCGTCACCACGCCGAGCGTCGCCTCGGTCGCCTCGCGCGCCGGGTTATGCTTGGCGTTGGGCAGCAAAGCGACCTCGACCGGGCAATAACATTCTTCCTGCGCCAGTTCGATCTGACGCACCGTGCCGTATTGATCGCCCTCGCCCTGCACGACCAGCAACGGCACGCGGATATAGGCCAGCTGTTCGGTGATATCCCATTGGCGAAAGGCGGGATCGAGCCAGGCGCCGTTCCAGCCCTTGAAGGCGACGTCGGGGTCCTTGTGCCAACGTGACAGTCTGGTCCGCAGGTCGGTGGTCTCATAAGCCACCTTCGCCTCCCGGATCGCGGCGATGCTTTCATCCTCGACGATGAAGTGCGGCGCCATCAGGATGACGCCGCCGAGGCGGTGGTCCTGATGCGAGCCGGCATAAATCGCCGCGATCGACGCGCCGTCGCTGTGACCGAACAACAAGCCGTGCCGGAAGCCGATGGTGTCGAGCAAGGCCGGCAACGTGACGCGCGCCTCGTCGTGCATGTAAGTGAGCGGACGCGGCAGATCGACCGGCGACGACTGGCCGTAACCGGCGCGCGAATAAACAAAGACGCCGCAGCCGGTCGCTTGTTGCAGCTTGTCGGGAAAATCGCCCCACAGCCCAACGCAGCCAAGCCCCTCATGCAGCATGACGATGGTCGGCGCGGCGTCGGGACGCGGACCGATCATGCGGTATTCAAGCGATTGCGGGCCGACGGCGAGGAAACCGGAGTCCGATAAAACAGCCATGCGCGCGAACCTAAATCCGTCACCCTGAGGTGCGAGCGTAGCGAGCCTCGAAGGGCGACGGCCCGAGAAACCGGGCCCGCGCATCCTTCGAGGGCCGCTGCGCGGCCACCTCAGGATGACGGGCCCAAACCTACTGCTCCGACCGCAATTTGAACCGCTGGATCTTGCCGGTCGCGGTCTTCGGCAACTCGGACCGGAACTCGATCCAGCGCGGATATTTATACGGCGCCAGCAGATGCTTGACGTGATCCTGCAAGGCGAGCGCGAGGTCCTCGCTGACCTTGTCCGGCAGCTTCAGGACGACGAAGGCTTTCGGCTTGATCAGCTTCTGCTCGTCGAACCAGCCAACGACGGCGGCTTCCAGCACATCCGGATGCGACAACAGCGCCGCCTCGACCTCGAAGGGCGACACATAAATGCCGGACACCTTGAGCATGTCGTCGGCGCGGCCGGCGCAGACGTAATAGCCGTCCTCGTCCTGGAAATACTTGTCGCCCGAGCGGGTCCACTCGCCCTGGAAGGTCGAGCGCGACTTCTCGCGGTTGTTCCAGTACATGATCGCCGAGGTCGGACCGCGGGCATACATCTCGCCCATCTCGCCCTGTTTGACCGGATGGCCATCCTCGCCGATCAGCTTGATCTCATAGCCCGGCACCGCCTTGCCGGTGGTGCCGTATTTGGTCGCGCCCGGCCGGTTGGTCAGATAGATGTGCAGCATCTCGGTGGTGCCGAGCCCGTCATGAACTTCGACGCCGTAACGCTCTTTCCATTTATTGGCGATCTGTTCGGGCAAGGCCTCGCCGGCGGAAATGCAGCAGCGGAATTTCACTTCCGATTTCTGCGGCGCGGCCGGGCTGTTCAGGAACGCGGCGTAAAAGGTCGGCACCGCAAAGAACATCGTCACCGGATGCGCCCGCAGCAGCGCGGCGACGCCGTCCGGCGTCGGCCGGTCGGCATTGAGCACGGTGGTGGCGCCGACGCTGAGCGGAAAGGTCATGGCATTGCCGAGACCGTAGGCGAAGAACAGCTTCGCCACCGAATAGACCACGTCGCTTTCCTGCAAGCCTGCGACCGGCGTGCCGTAGAGATCGGCGGTCAGCTTCAGGCTGGCGTGGACATGCACCGCGCCTTTCGACTTGCCGGTCGAACCCGACGTATAAAGCCAGAACGCCATGTCGTCGCCGACGGTCGCGGCGGTGATGTCCTCCGGTTCGTCGGCGCCGATCAGGTCCTCGAATAGGCGATAGCCCTTGGCGTCCGACTTGTTCGGGTTGTCGCCGGAAATGATGACATGATCGAGATCGGGGCTGACCGCGACCAGGCTCTCGAATTTCGAGAACAGGCTTTCCGACACCACCAGGCATTTGGCACGGCTGTCGGCCAGCATGTAACGATAATCGCCCTCGGTGAGCAGCGTGTTGACCGGCACGGCGATGACGCCGGCCTTCAGGCAGCCGAGAAAGGCGGTCGGCCAGTCGACGGTGTCGGTCAGCGCGATCAGCACACGCTCCTCGCGGTGGACGCCGAGGCCGCGCAAGGCGGCGGCAAAGCGCGCCACCCGGTCGGCGAGCTGGCCATAGGTCGTCACGCCGCGCGCGTCGATATAAGCCGGCTTGCCGGCCCGGCCGGCATCGAGGTTGCGCTGCAACACATCGGCGGCGAAGTTATAAAGGCGCGGGCCTGCACCCGTATCGTGAGCTGCGTCCGCTTCCGCCGTGCGCGCTTCGGCGATGGTCATTTCAGGTTCCTCCCAAATTTCTCTCGTATCGAGATTTTTGCGTATTATGCCGGGCCAAAGCCGAACTGACTAGCGCAGCATAATTCGCGCCGAACCAAGGGCTTGAGGGACGAACCACGCGCCCGGCGCCGCACGTCATCAAGGGAGTTTCACGCATGATCCTGAGTACCGATCGCATCCTGACCACCCATGTCGGCTCGCTGCCACGCAACGAAAAGCTGTCCGATCTTCTGGTGCGCCAGGAAGCCGGCGAAGCCTTCGACCCGGCCGAAATGGCGGCCGAGATGGACAAGGCAGTCTCCCATGTCGTGGCCAAGCAGGTCGAGGCCGGCATCGATATCGGCAATGACGGCGAGCAGCAACGGGTCGGCTTCCAGACTTATGTGCCGCAGCGGATGTCCGGCTTCGGCGGCGTCTCGAAGCGGCGGCGCGGCCAGGAATTCGAGGAGTTCCCCGAACTGGTGGCCAGCCTGATGCGCCGCTTCCCGCATGTCAGCAAGCAGCAGAACGCGCCGGAGTGCCAGAACGAACTGCATTACCTCGACATCAAGCCGATCGAAAACGAACTGGCCCGGTTCAAGCGCATTGCCGACGGGCAATTCGGCGAAAGCTTCATGACGGCGCCGTCGCCCGGCATCATCTCATCGACGATGCTCAATGTCTATTACGACAGCCACGACGCCTATCTGGCGGCGCTCGCGCGCGAACTGAAGAACGAGTATCAGGCGATCCATCGCGCCGGCATGATCCTGCAGATCGACGCACCCGATCTGGCGATGGACCGCACCATGCTGTACCGCGACCTCGACGACGCAGCTTTCGTCAAGCGGGTCGAGGTTCATATCGCCGCGATCAATGCCGGCATCGAGGGCATTCCGGCCGACCGGGTGCGGCTGCATGTCTGTTACGGCAACTGGGAAGGCCCGCACATTCACGACGTGCCGCTGGAGAAGATCCTGCCGGCGATCTATCAGGCCAAGGTCGGCGCGCTGTCGATCGAGTTCTCCAATCCGCGCCACGCCCATGAATACGCGGCGCTCAAGAAGCACCCGCTGCCCAAGGACATGATACTGGTGCCCGGCGTGGTCGAGACGACGTCGAATTTCGTCGAACATCCCGAAGTGGTGGCGCGGCGGATCGAGGAAGCGGTCCGCACCGTCGGCGACCGCGAGCGCGTGATCGCGTCGACCGATTGCGGCTTCGGCACCTTCACGAACAGAGAATGGGTGATCGAGCCCGCCGTCTGGCTCAAGCTCAAGTCGATCAGGGAGGGCGCCGACATCGCCTCAAGCCGCCTTTGGGGCAAGAAGGTGGCCTAAACCTTCAGGGCGGCGGCGGCATTGGCCGTCGTCGCCTCTGGCTCCGACTTCGCTTCTAACCTGGCTCCCGATTTTGCTTCCGATTTGGCCTTCGATTTTCTCGCCTTCGGCGGGTTGAACCACACGCCGGCCTTGACCGCGCCGACGTTCATCACACCGTAGATCAGTTGCGCGGCGGCCAGCACCGCGAACAAGGCAAGCTCGCCGCCGCCGAACATCGTGACCGCAAGCCAGCCGCCACCGGCGGCGATGACGACGCGCAGCACCGCGATCGACATGGTCCAGCCCATCCGGCCGGCGCCCTGCGACGCGAAATACAAGGCCAGACCGCCGCCGAAGAAACCATACGCCGGACCGACAATGCGCAGATAAAGCGAACCGGTCTCGATCATGGTTGCGTCGTGACCGAACAATGACAGCCAGGCCACCGGAAACAAGGCCGCGCCAATGCCGATGGCCTCTGTGATGAGGAAGGCAATGATGGCGCCGGTCCAGGCGACGCTCAGCGCACGATCGCGTTTACCGGCACCGATCGACGTGCCGACCATGGCCGCGACCGGCGCGCCCATGCCGAAGACCAGCGGCACCAGCAGATATTCCAACCGCGCGCCGGTGCCGTAGCCCGCGACCGCGGCGGGCCCGATCAGGCCGGCCAGACCGGTCGCAACCGCGATCGCGACATTGGTGGTGAGACTGACAATCGACGAGATCGCGCCGACGCGGAGAATGTCACGCGCCGGCGGCCAGGTCAGGCGCGGCGGCAGCTTCGAAGGTTTCAATACGCCACGGCCGGACCAGATGTAACTGGCGAACACCACGGTGCCGACGACATAATACAGCAGCACGGCGATGGCGCCGCCGGCAATGCCGAGATGCGGAAACGGACCGATGCCGAAGATCAGCAGCGGCGACAGCGGGATGAGGATAACCGCGCCGATGGTGACGACGGTCGCCGGAAAATACATATTGCCGGTGCCGCGAATGACCGCGGCCAGCGAGTTGAACAGCCAGGCCGGAATCGCGCCGGCAAAAACGATGGTGGAATAAGTCACCGCGGCGGTCAGCGAGCCGCCCTGACCGCCCATCAATGCATAAAGGCGCCGGCCGAAAGTCAGCTCCAGCAATGTCGTCGCCGCGCCGAGCACCAATGTGATCGCGACCGCCGACCAGACCAGCTCATTGGCACGCTCGCGGTTGCCGGCGCCGAGCGCACGCGCGACCGCCGACAGGATACCGCCGCCCATCGCGCCGGCCGACACCATGGTCAGCAGCATGAACATCGGGAACACCAGCGCGATACCGGCGAGCGCATCGAGCCCGAGCTTGGCGACGAAATAAGTCTCGATCAGTCCGACCGAGGCCTGCACCACCATGACCACGACATTGGGCAAGGCCAGCCGCAAGATGGTTCGGGTGACGGGCGCTTCGAGCAGTAGCCTGGTGCGCGGGTCCATGTGACGGCCTCCGGATATACGTGCATATGCACCCTTCTATTGACATGGATACGTGCATATGCATGTATTGGCAAGAGGGATGGTCGAGCCCGTCCCGCCGAATGAGGATGGCAGCCATGCCAAAACGAGAAGCCGCGAAACCGCCGTCGCCGGCCGACGATGCGGTGATGAATGACATGACGCCGTGCAACAATCTCGCGCTGCGTCAGGCGGCCCGGCATGTCAGCCAGATCTACGACCGCCACATGGCGGAGGCCGGCTTGCGCGGCTCGCAATATTCGATCCTGTCGAAACTTTCGCGGCTCGGCGCGCTGCCGATCGGCCGGCTGGCCGAGGCCATGGTGATGGACCGCACCGCGCTCGGCCGCGCGCTCGGTCCGCTCGAACGCGACAAGCTGATCAAGGTCGGCGAAGGTCCCGATGGCCGCACCCGCAGCGTCTCGCTCACCGCGCTCGGCCAGACCCGGCTCGCCGAAGCCGCCGTGCTGTGGCGCAAGGCGCAGGACGAATTCGAAGCGCGCTTCGGCGTTGTGGAAGCCGAAAGCCTGCGCGCCACATTGAAGCGCGTAGTGAACACCGTCTAGCGCCACGCGCCGGCGAAGCTATAGTCGCGGGCCATCACTCGCGCCCGGAAGTTTCGCCATGCTTATCCTCTACGACTTCGGCAATTCAGTCTGCTGCCAGAAGGTCCGCATCACGCTGCGTGAAAAAGGTCAGGACTGGGAGGCGCGGCGCGTCGATCTGTTCACCGCCGCGCAATTCGATCCGGCCTATCTCAAGCTCAATCCGAAGGGCGTCGTGCCGACACTGGTCGATGACGGCGTGCCGGTGATCGAATCGACGCTGATCTGCGAATATCTCGACGAACGGTTTCCCGAGCCGCCGCTCAAGCCGAAAGACCCGGCGGCGCGCGCGCGGATGCGGCTGTGGAGCAAATATGTCGACGAAGGCCTGTTCGAAGGCTGCACCGAGTTTTCCTTCTCGGCGATGTTCCGCGAGAAAATGAAGAACATGCCGGAGGAAACCCGGCAGATCCGCTTCCGCAATATCGGCGATCCGCGCCGGCGCGACCGTTTCATGTCGACCTATGAACACGGCGTGCACTCGCCTTATGTGCTGCACGCCATCGGCGCCTACGAGCGCGCTTTTCAGCATATGGAACACGATCTCGCCGAAGGCGGGCCGTGGCTGATGGGCGATCACGTCACGCTCGCCGATATCAATCTGATGCCGCTGGTGGCGCGTCTCGCCTATCTCGGCCTGCTCGACGTCTGGATCCACGACCGGCCGCAGGTGAAAGCCTGGTGGTCGCGGGTGCAGGCCTGGCCGAGTTTCAAAACCGGCCTGAGCGATCTGATTTCGGAAACCGAATTCGCCGAGATGGCGCTGCACGGACCGAAGATCAGGGACGACATCGCGGGCCTGCTGGCCGGCGTGAAGCGGGATATGGCAGCGGTTCAGAAAAATGCCGGTTAGAAAAGGATGAGTTTCCCTTTTCGCGCGCGCCCACCGGCCAGCGGACGGTACCCGGTTTGTGCCTATCCCCCGTTAAGTGACCAAACGACGCGCACGAATCGCCCGTGACCAAAAGCCGCCCGCGTGTTAATGCGCGGGTCGAAAGCCTATACTGCCGTCAGCCGCCCGGCCCGGCGGCCGGCCTTAAAGCAATAAACGTAACGCACCGAGGAGATCGCCATGGACAAAGCCCTTCACCGAATCAGCGCCGAGGACATCAACCCGCGCCATAACTGGGGCCGCGCCCTGCCCTCGCTCGGCATCATGGGCGTCGACTTCGAGGAGCGCGTCGATTATCGCCGCATGCACCGCTATCGCCTCGGCCGCGCCAAGCAGGCGCTGGAAAATTCCGAGCTCGGCGCGCTGCTGGTGTTCGACGTCAACAACATCCGCTACCTGACCTCGACCAAGATCGGCGAGTGGGAACGCGACAAGCTGGCGCGCTGGGCGCTGCTGACCCGCACCGGCGAACCGATCCTGTGGGACTTCGGTTCCGCCGCCGTCCACCACAAGCTCTATGCGCCGTGGCTCGCCCCGGAAAACTGCAAGGCCGGTCTGGTCGGTCTGCGCGGCATGGTCGATCCGGCCTTCGGCCTGATGAAGAAGCACGCCGAGGAAATCGCCGCGCTGCTGCGCGAAGCCGGTGTCGCCGACATGCCGATCGGCGTCGACATCATCGAACCGCCGATGATGTTCGAACTGCAAAAGGCCGGTATCACCGTCAAGGACGGCCAGCAGGTCATGCTCGAAGCCCGCGAGATCAAATCGCAGGACGAAATCGCGCTGCTCAACCGCGCCGCCGCCATGGTGGACGGCGCCTATGACCTAATCAATCGCGAACTGAAGCCGGGCGTGCGCGAGAACGACATCGTCGCCATGGTCAACGACTTCCTCTATCGCCACGGCTCCGACGACGTCGAAGCGGTCAACGCGGTGTCGGGCGAACGCTGCAACCCGCATCCGCATAACTTCACCGACCGTCTGATCCGCCCCGGCGATCAGGCCTTCTTCGACATCCTGCAAGCCTTCATGGGCTATCGCACCTGCTACTACCGCACCTTCAACGTCGGCCGCGCCACACCGGCGCAGCACGACGCCTACAAGCTGGCGCGCGAGTGGCTGGACAACGCGATGGAGCGCATCAAGCCCGGCGCCTCGACCGCGCACATCGCCGAAGCCTTCCCGAAGGCCGATGAGTTCGGCTTCCCGGATGAACTGTCGGCCTTCGGCTTGCAGTTCGCGCACGGTCTCGGCCTGGCGCTGCACGAGCGTCCGATCATCTCGCGCGTGGTGTCGATGGAACACCCGACCGAGATCAAGGAAGGCATGGTGTTCGCGATCGAAACCTATTGCCCGGCCACCGACGGCTATTCCGGCGCGCGCATCGAGGAAGAAGTCGTGGTCACCGACAAGGGCTGCCGCGTGATTTCGCTGTTCCCGGCGGAAGAACTGCCGATCGCCAACCGGTACTAAGAAACCACAAGCACATCGATAGAACCTCTCCCCGCGAGACGGGGAGAGGTTCTTTTTTTATGGCTGCTTTATATCGGCGTAACCTCACCATAAATAACGGAACGCGCCGATATAATGGCCGTAAATCGGACCCGGCGCGCTTTAGCCCGCCTCTGACGTCACATAGATAGTCCGGCACCGCTCCTTGTCGCGATCCGGTCGCCATGCACGGCAATGTCAGCACAATATCGAACCGCGTTGCCGCGCAATACGAACGCTATGCCTATCCGACTCCGTTCGACGATCTGAGCGGACCGGCCGCCCAGGCCAATATCGAACGCGCCGATCCGAAATTCTATGACGCGCAGTTGTGGCCGGAAGGACGGCCGCGCCGGAACCTGCGGATTCTCTCGGCCGGCTGCGGCAGCAACCAGGCCGCCCATCTCGCTTACAACAATCCGGACTGTTCCATCTTCGGCATCGATCTGTCGGAAGCGAGTCTGGCCAACCAGCGCCGCCTCGCCGAACGGCATGGCCTGACCAACCTGCAGGTCGAGCGGCGCAACCTGCTCGATGCCGCCGCCGACGGCGAGAGCTACGACCTGATCGTCTGCACCGGCGTGCTGCATCACATGGAGCGGCCCGACCACGGCTTGCAGGCGCTGGCTTCGGCGTTGTCGCCGAATGGCGTGTTGTTCGGCATGGTTTACGCCAATGCGCGCCGCGCTGGCGTCTATTTCCTGCAGGACATGTTCCGCCGGCTTGGCGTCGAACAGAATGCGGAAGGCATCGCCTTCGTGCGCCAGACGCTGCGCGAGTTGCCGCCGCATCATTATGCGCGCTGGTTTCTGCCGGCGCCGGACGTATCGATCGACGATGCCGAACTGGTCGACATCTTCCTGCATCCGCAGGACCGCGCCTATAGCGTCCATGAGGTGCTCGATCTGATCACCGGCGCCGGGCTGGTGTTTCAGGGCTGGGAAGACAACGGGCTCTATAGCCCCGAGATTCACATCGACCCGGCCTCGGCCTTGTGGCCACGGCTTGCCGGCTTGAGCGAGCCGGAGCAATGGAGTGTGGTCGACGATTTCGGCCTGCAAAACGTCAAGCACACCTTCATGGCGCGCAAGCCCGCCGAGAAGCCGCGCTGGCGGATCGATTTCGCCGGCAAGGACTGGCTGCACTATCGCCCGCTGCGGCACCCGGCGCTGACCCCGCTCGGCGGCGGCGGCTTCCGCCGTGGCCGCTTCGAGTTCAGCCGCACGCCGCTCGAACAGGCGCTGCTGCAACTGTCCGACGGTGAGACCACCATCGGGGCGATTGCCCGCAAATTGCAGCCGCAGTTGCAGGGCCAGGCCAGCCCGGCCGAAACCCGCGAAATCGCGCGGCGATTTTTCCGCCTGATGCACCGCGTCGGGCACATGTTCTTCCGCACTGTCTGAGGACGCGGCGAGCGACGTTTTGCCGCCGCAGGGCTGCCCCGCAGCGATGAGGGTGGCTGGCGGAGACGGCTGCGCCTAATCAGAAGGCAGCCTTTCACTGCCGCCGGGACATTCGAACATGATGGCCAACGCCCTGCCCGCCTCCGATAAAGCCTCCGATCTGGTGCCCGCGCCCGGCCTGCCGGCCAGTCTGGCCTGGCTGGTGCCGACCGGCGCCGGCAACGGTTTCGGCCGCGCGGTCTGGCGCAGCTTCCGCGGCAAATGCCCGGCCTGCGGCGAGGGCCGGCTGTTTCGCGCCTATCTGAAGGTCGCCGACGAATGCCCGAGCTGCGGCGAGGAGATGCATCATCACCGCGCCGACGATTTTCCGGCCTATCTGGTGATCGCCATCACCGGCCATATCCTGGTGCCGATCGTGCTGGCGGTCGAAACCGAGATCGTGCCGGCGCTCTGGGTCAGCGTCACGCTGTGGCCGACGCTGGCCTTCGCGATGGCCATGAGCCTGCTGCAACCGGTCAAGGGCGCGGTCGTCGCCATGCAGTGGTTCGGCGGCCTGCACGGCTTCGACGCCGCCAAAAAAGCGCGCGACGCGGCCGCACTCACCACCGCCTAGGCGGCGCGCACGCGAACCACGAAGTTCTGCGCTTCTTCCTGCAAGGCCGCCGCCTGACGGTTGAGATCGGCGACCGCCTGCAGAATCTGTTGCGCGCCGGAATGAGTGCGGCTGGCGAATTCGCTGACACCGGCAATCGTCGACGACACCTGACGGGTACGCACGGCGGTGCCTTCGATGCTTTCGGCGATCCGCTGCGTCGCGTGGTTTTGCAGCTTGACCGACTCGGTGATGGCGCGCGCCACCGTTTCCACTTGTCCGATAACGCTCGACATCGACTGCGTGGCGTTGCGCACGCCGTCGATGATGACGCTGACCGTGCCGGTGCGCTCCTCGATATTGGCGAGCGCCTTGGTGGTCTGGGCGGCCAGCATCTTGACCTCCTGCGCCACCACGGCAAAGCCACGGCCGGCGTCTCCGGCGCGCGCCGCCTCGATGGTGGCGTTCAGCGCCAGCAGATTGGTCTGGCTGGCGATGGCGTGAATCATGCCGGCGACTTTCTCGATATCGTTGACCGCCGGGTTCAACCCGTCGGCGGTAGAGACCGCGACATCGGCGCGATGAATGGCTTCCGCCACGACGCCAGAGGCGTTGACCAGTTGATTGTCGATATCGGCAATCGCCATCGATAGCTCGTCGATGGCATGCGACACGGTGCCGGCGACCGCCGAGCTTTCCTGCGCCACTTCGGCGGCGGCCTGCGCATAGCGCCCGGACTCGTCGGCCACCTCGCTCATCGACAGTGCCGACTGGTCGAGTTCGGCGGCGGAGTGGGCCAAAGCCGCCGCCACATGCAGGATCTTGCTTTCGAAATTGCGGGCGAACTGATCGAGCGCCTCGCGCTTCTCGGCCGCGGCCTGTTCGCGCGCCTGGCGACGATGCTCCTGCGCCTCGCTCAGCGCGACGCCGTTGTCGCGGAACACCAGCACCGCGCGCGCCATGGTGCCGACTTCGTCGGTGCGGCGCAGGCCGGCGATGGTGACGCCGAACCGGCCCTGCGCGATCTCGCGCATCACCCCGGCCAGCCGTTGCAACGGCCGCGCCACCGCGACATGAGCCAGGAACATCGCCAGCAGCACGGTGACCAGCGTGCCGCCCGCCAGGATCGCGAACAGCAGCCGATAGGTTTCGGCCTTGCGGGTCGCCGCCTGCTCCACCGTGGTCTTCATCTGGCCGCCGAGAATGTCGATCAACCGGTTCATGCTGGTGGTGGCGTCGACCAGCGCCGGATCAAACTTGAATTCGAGGATGAAACGCGCCGGCTCGCGCTGGCCGCTATTGACCATGCCGTGGACCTGGTCGGCGATGCCGTTGACCAGCTCGAGCCGTCGCAACATGCCTTTGACGTCGTCGCGATAGTCCGGCAGCGTGTCGATCACGCCGTTCAGCCAGAGCTTGGCCGAGGCATATTGCCCGGCGCGCTCGTCATTGGCTTCGCGCATGGTGTCGGGGTCGCTGGCGGCGGCCATCTTGTAGGTCGCGAGCCCGAGCGATTCGACCGCGATTTTCGCTTCCGTCAGGATAAGCCGGGTCGGCGCGACCTTCTGGACGACGATGTCATTGATCCGGTCGATTTCGTGCAGGCTTCGCAGGCTGTACCAGTTGGCGCCGGCCGACAGGAGGCCGAGCGCGCCGATCAACAACATCGCCTTGGCGGCGATCGGCAAGCGAGGCGAAATAAAGCGCTGCATTGAAGAATCCAGACAAGCGGTATTTGAGTGCTTGTCTAGCCGGCAATGGTTCCCGATCGCTTAAGGTTCGGGTCATTGTAGCGTCACGTTGTCACAAAACGCGCTGTCATAATTCCGGTTCACGAAACCCGCGTTGTCACAAAGCGTGCGTTCACAACGTCACGTTATGCAAAGCGCATGACGCAAACCACAATACGCACTGACACTTTACGCAATGCGCGCTGACACTTTCGCCGACGGCAATTCACATCCTTGCGACGCGAATCGCCGTCGGCCATAAAATCGGCGCCTTAGGCGCTCGCCGCCGCCGTCTCGCGCAGATGCGGGAAGCGTTCGGTCAACAACGAGCCATGATAATAGGTCGGCACGAAAGCCGGATGGGCGCGGATATTGTCGAACCAGGTGACGACGCGCGGCAGATCCTTCCAGTCGTAGAAGTTGAGATCGTACATGCGCACCAATGCCGGCATCACAGCCACGTCGGCAAGGCTGATCTCCTTGCCGAGCAGCCACGGCCCGCCGCTCTTTTCGATTTCGGCATCCATACGTTCGTAGGTCCGCCGCAGACGGGCCAGCGCATCATCCATTTCCTGTTTGGGGAAGCCGGTCTGCCCCATCTTCATCATGAATTCCTTGCGCAACGGCTTTGACTCCGCCATCGCCATGAATTCATCGCGGCTCATCGCCTGGAATTTGGGCAGGAAGGCCAGATTGAAGGTCGGTACGCGCACCGCCGGCGCCGGCATCTCATCCATGAAATGCATCAGCGCGCGCATGCGGGCCCGCTTGACCGGGTCTTCCGGCGTGAAACTGTCGGCGGGCTCGACCTCGTCGAGATATTCGGTGATGACGGTCGAGTCGGTAACGATGGCGCCGTCATGGTCGAGCGTCGGCACCACGCCGTTCGGGTTAAGCTTGAGGTAGTCCGGCTTGAGCTGATCCCCGTCGAGCAGATTGAGTTTCACCTCGTCGAACGGAAGGTGTTTGCTGTTGAGCACGAAACGCACGCGCTGGCTGCAGGTCGACTGCGGCGCATTATAAAGCTTGTAGGCCATTCCCTGTTCTCTCCCAAAAGATTTTTTTGCAGTCTGTCATTCCCGGCCGAACTTAGGCAATGGCCGGACCGCGATATCAGGCCCGCTTCACTCGCCTTTGATCGCGCCTCCGGCCCGTGATTCGGCCGGCGGATCGGCCAGGCCCTGCCGCAGCTTTTCCAGCCGCGCCTGATAGCCCTCGCCGTCGCCATAATCGTCAAACAAGGCGTAGCGAGCGTGGCTGCCGATGACACGGCGGGCGTGCTTGATCGGGCACCAGTATTGCTCGGTGCGGGCGGCGATCTCGCGCACATAACCGATCAGGCCGTTGGCGTAGGAGCAATAGGCGCAGTTGAGCTTTTCCAGCGCGTTCAGATAAGCCAGATGGTGGCGGTCGAACACCAGGTAATCCGCGCGCCTGACCTTGGCGATGCCATAGATCGGGAAACAAACCGCCTGATAGACCGTCACGAACAGGTCGAGCAGCACGAACGGCACGATGCCGGCATAGATCACCGGCGCGGTCAGGATCACCAGCGGATTGGCGCCGAGCACGTAAGGCAGCAGCTTCTGGCGCAACTCGCGATGACGCCGCAGCAATTCCGCCTCGAAGGCGATGCGGCCGTGCTCGATGCCGATTTTCAGATCGGCGCGGCGCTTGGCCAGTTCGGCGTCCAGTTCGCCCTGCAGGGCCTGGATCTTGCCGATCAGCGCGTCAATCTGCGAATTCATGGGATGGCTCCGTGGCGGCGCGGACATTCGGCGCGCGCCGCTATGCTTATCCCAGAGGCGCCGGCCCGCAACAGGGCGCTTTTTGCCGCCGGGCCGGCCGCACCAGCATGGACGCACCGCGATTATTCCCGCGCGCGAGAAAAATATTGCCCGCCAGTAGGGCGGAATAGAACCGGGGTCCACGGAATTGATCCCATGAGACCGGCGGCGATTGTCCGCGCCCGCGCTCGACGTTCATCCGCATTCCATTGGGAGAGTTCACATGAAGAAACTAATCGTTCCCGTGCTCGCCGCCACGCTGGCGATTTGCGCCACCGCCGCCTTCGCGCAATCGGCGCCGACCAAGACCGGCGACAGCGCCAAGGGCAAGGTGCTGACCGACGGCAAAGGCATGACGCTTTACACCTTCGACAAGGACACCGATGGCAAGTCGGCCTGCAACGGCCCCTGCGCGACCAACTGGCCGCCGCTGATGGCGGCCGCCGACGCCAAGGCGGGCAATGGCTACACTGTCGTCGTGCGTGCCGACGGCGGCAAGCAATGGGCGCATGGCGGCAAGCCGCTCTACACCTGGAAGAACGACAAGAAGCCGGGCGACATCACCGGCGACGGCTTCCTGAACGGTGCGTGGCACATCGCCAAACCGTAAGACTGGACGCCGGTTCGGCGCGCCTGGTCATCACTCTTTGCCTCTCCTCGCGATGCGGCGAGAGGGCGTAAAAAAGCCGGGTGAAGGGCAGCGCCCCTCACCCGGCTCGCCCCAACGGGCGCTTGACGCTCTCTCCCCGTCGCAACGGGGAGAGAGAAAAGAGATTTACTCCAGCCCGCTCGGGACCTTCTTGTCCTCGGAGGTCAGCTTCATGCCGGAGAGTTCGGCCATCGTCTCGGCCATCTTGGCGAAGTCGGCGGCGAGGATCTCCTTGGCATTCGGCTGCGACAGCGCCTTGCCGATATGCTGCTGAATGACTTCGCGGGTCGCCGCGGTCACCGGCATCGGCACATCGTATTCGCGGCCAAGGTCGAGACCGAGGTCGAGATCCTTGCGCAGCAGTTCCGGCGTGAACGTCGTGGTCCAGTCGAGATTGACCAGCGCCGACGATTTGTAAGCCGTGAACATCGAGCCCATGACGCCATTGTTCATGAACGCCAAGAAGGCGTGACGCGGCACGCCCATCTTGTTGGCGAGCAGCGTGATCTCGATCAGGTTTTCGATCACGACGCCGAGCATGACGTTGTGCGCGATCTTGCAGATGCGCGCCAGTTCGCCTTCGCCGACATAAGACACGCCGCGCGGCGCGAACACTTCGATCACCGGCATCGCGGCTTCGGCCGCCGCCTTCGGACCCGACACCACCGACGACAGCTTGCCGGCCTTGATCACCAGACCGTTGCCCGACACCGGCGCGCAGACGAAGTCGATGTTGTGTTCTTTCAGGCGGGCGCGGATGCGCTCGGAATCCTCGACCGAGATCGACGAGCAGTCGACGAAGGTCTTCGGCAGCTTGCCCTTGGCATTGGTGACGATGCCGTTGGCGCCGAAGTAGACCTCCTCGAGATCCTTGCCCTCCGACACGATGGCAAACAGCATGTCGACGCCGGCCAGGTCGACCGGCTTGTCGACGACCTTGGCGCCGAACTGGGTCAGCGGCTCGGCCTTCGACTTGGTGCGGTTCCAGATCGAGATATCGTAATCCGCCTTCGCGAGGCGCTCCGCCATCTGGTAGCCCATGCGCCCAACGCCGATCCAGCCGATTTTTTGTGCGTTCTTCGACATCCCGAAACTCTCCCGTTGCGATTACGCCCGCACTGCATGCGGTTGCGCCAAATTCATTGAGGACGCGGCTTTAGCCGTTCTAACCATAAATCGCCAGAGGGCATCATGTATGCGGCTATGCAACGACACGATGCTTGTGGCCGGCATTCAATCGGCATTATCCTGCCGCCATCGCCGGTGGCCCAACCGGTGCAATGGCCCCACATAGACGGCCAATAAAAATAACGACGGGAAGGAGCGCCTGCCCCATGCAGGAGGTTGCCGCCATCGCTGTTGCCCCGGCGCGTGAATCGCGCTGGCCGGATCGTTTGCGGACATTGGGCCGCAATGCATTCCCCTTTGCGGTCGTCGGCGCGATCTGGGAGATCGTCGCCCGCGCCGGCGTGTTCCCGAGAAAGCTCTTTCCCACCCTGGAAGAGATCGCGCGGTCCTTTGTCGACCTGACCGTCTCCGGCATTTTGCCGCACCACACGCTCGACACCATGCTCCGCCTGCTGTCCGGCTTCGCACTGGCCGCGGTCGTCGGTCTGGCGGTCGGCGTCCTGATGGGCCGGTCGCGGCGGGCCGAAGACATCTGCCTGCCGCTGGTCAGCATTCTGGCGCCGATACCCGGGCTCGCCTACACGCCGCTGTTCCTGTTGTGGTTCGGCCCCGGTCAGGTTTCCGCCGTGCTGCTGGTCGCCTTCGTCTCCAGCTTTCCGATCATTTACAACAGCTGGACCGGCGTGAAGGCGGTTAAGGAAATCTGGGTCCGCGCCGCGCAGGCCATGGGCGCCGACGACCGCCGGATGTTCACCCACGTCATCCTGCCCGGCGCGCTGCCTTACATTCTCACCGGCCTGCGACTCGGTCTCGCCCAGGCCTGGCGTGTGCTGGTCGCTGTCGAAATGCTCGCCGCCGTGCCGTGGGGGCTTGGCTGGCTGATCTTCGGCGCCCGCGAGTTCCTCAACACCGACGCCATGATGGCCGGCGTCGTCGTCATCGCGCTTATCGGTCTGGCGCTCGAGAAATATGTCTTCCAGGCGATCGAGAACTACACGGTCGTGCGCTGGGGCATGGTGGGGTCGATGGAATGACGCGCCAGCAACAAAACAAACGATCGGCGATCCGCGGCGGACTGACGCTTATCGCGGCTGCGATCTTCTACGAAGCGCTGGCCTATAGCGGCCTGTTCCCGCGCGTGCTGTTGCCAACCATCCAGACCATCGTGTCGACGCTCTACGGCATGCTGGCCGACGGCAGCATCGTCGAACACGCCGCCGCCACGCTCTATCGCGTGCTGTTCGGCTTCTGCCTGGCGATCGCCCTCGGCCTGCCGCTCGGCATCGCGATGGCGCGCTTCAAGCCGGTGGAGAATTTCTTTCTGCCGCTCGTCTCAGCGCTGATGCCGATCCCGTCCTTCGCGCTGGTGCCGTTGTTCATGATGTGGTTCGGCATCGGCAACCTGACCACGATCCTGATCGTGTTCTATGCCGCGACGTTCCCGATGCTGTTCAACACCTGGTCCGGCGTGCGCTCGGTCAATCCGCTCTGGCTGCGCGCGGCCGGCGCGATGGGCGCCAATGAAGGCCGGCTGTTCTGGAAAGTCATCATTCCCGGCGCCTCGCCTTTCATCATCACCGGCATGCGGCAGGCTTTCCTGCGTTCCTGGATCGCGGTGGTCGGCGCCGAGATGATCGCGGCCTCCGACTTCGGCCTCGGCTGGGTGATCTTCGACGCCAAGGAATTCCTGCAAACCGACGTGATGATGGCCTCGCTGGTCGTCATCGGCATCATCGGCTTCATC
>WGNB01000016.1 GCA_016124795.1 Rhodopseudomonas sp.
AACGTCCGCCGGCCCGGAGGGCAGCTCCTTGACGCGGTCGGCAAAACCGCGCGAGGCCGGCGGACGTTTCAAGGCTGAAGATGTTCTAGCCATGGCCGTAACCTAGTGACTCGATGTGAACATAACAAGAACATTCTAGCGTGGCCCACAATTTACGCAATCGCGGCCGTATCTGGTGGGGCGCTTTTCAAAAGCCCCATGATACGGTCGCAACTCATGCCCCTGACGGAAGGTTTCATGCTGAGCGTCGTTATCGCCACCCACGAATCCGAGCGCCCGCTGGTGCCGACCCTGGCCGCTTTGGTGCCGGGGGCGATGGCCGGCCTGGTCACGGAGGTGGTCGTCGCCGACGGCGGTTCGACCGATGCCACCGAGGAAGTCGCCGACATCGCCGGCTGCCGGTTCGTCGCTTCTAACGACGCCCTCGGCGACCGACTGAAACGGGCGGCGTCGAGCACCCGAACCCCCTGGCTGATGTTCCTGCGGCCCGGCTGTGTGCCGGAACCGGGCTGGATCGCGGCCTGCGAGAGTTTCATGGAAAGGACGAGCCGCCTCGACGGCGCCGACCGCGCCGCCGTATTCCGGCCGCCGGCCGCGGCCGATCTGTTGCGCCCCGGCCTGTCCGAACTGCTGGCGCTGCTGCGCGTGATGGCCGGCGGCGGCGCGCGGCCCGAACAGGGCCTGCTGATCGCGCGGCGGTTTTACGACGCCGTCGGCGGCCACCCGGCCGGCGCCAACGCCGAAGCCGGACTTCTGCGCAAGCTCGGCCGGCGGCGGGTCTCAATGCTTCCGGCCAGCGCCCGCGCCGCGGACTAGACCACCCTCAAATCCCCGTGTTGCCAACCGCGATAGCCGGGCCCCTCGAAGCGACGGTTCGGCCAGATACTTGACTTTGTCAACTATCTGGCCGAACCTCGCGTCATGAAAACCGACACCTTCGACAGCCAGCACATCGCCCAGGTCCGCCGCTTCAACCGCTTCTACACCCGCCAGATCGGCGTGCTGCGTAAGAACTATCTCGACAGCCCCTACTCGCTCGGCGAAATGCGCGTCCTCTACGAGCTGTCGCAAGGCCACAACGTCACCGCCAGCGACATCGGCCGCAGCCTCGATCTCGACGCCGGCTATCTGTCGCGCGTACTGCGCAAATTTGAAAAGAGCGGGCTTGTCAGCCGCACGACCTCAAAGACGGACGCCCGACAAAGCCATCTGGCGCTGACCGCCAAGGGCCGCAAAGTCTACGCCCCCGCCGAACAGCGTTCGCAAAGCCACGTCGCCGCCATGCTGACAACCTTGAGCGAGGCTCAGCAGCAACAATTGGTAATTGCCATGCAGACCATCGAACAATTGCTCGATCAACCGAACTCGACGCCGACGCGGACCTACGCCTTGCGCGCGCCGCGTCATGGCGACTTCGGCTGGATCGTATCGGTCCACGCCGAAACCTATGCCCGCGAATATGGCTGGGGCGATCCGTTCGAAGGCCTGTGCGCCCAGATCGTTGCCGACTTCGTCAATAAATTAGATCCGGCGTTCGAGCGCTGCTGGATCGCCGAGATGAACGGCGAGCCGGTCGGTTCGGTGATGCTGGTGAAGGACGACGTGCCGGGCGTCGCCCGCATCCGCCTGCTGATCGTCGATCCCAAGGCGCGCGGGCTCGGCCTCGGCAACCGGCTGACGGAAGAATGCGTCGCCTTCGCGCGGCAAGCCGGCTATCGGAAAATCACGCTATGGACGCACAGTATTCTGACGGCGGCGCGTCATTGTTACGAGAAGGCCGGTTTCACCCTGACGTCGAGCGAGCCGCGCCACACCTGGGGCCAGGATGTCGTCGCCGAATTCTGGGACATGGATTTGTGAACGTCTGGCCGCCTGAGTTCGGCCCGCACAGCATCGCCCACCATACAGCGAATGGCAGGCGGCTGCGCCAGCAGGCTATCAATGGCGCCATCGTCGGCCTGGCCCGCCTGCCTCTCCGGTTATCGTCAGAATTCTATGTCCGACTATCGTCGGGGCTTGGCATCGCCGGCTGCCATCGCCAGTTGAATGCGACCCCAACCCGCAACGGACATTTCCCCATGCAAATCGATTTAACCGGCAAACGCGCGGTGATCAGCGGCTCGACGCTCGGCATCGGCTTTGCCATCGCCAAGGGCCTGGCGCGGGCCGGCGCCCGCGTCGTCGTCAACGGACGCAGCGAAACCTCGACCGCCAAGGCGCGCGACCGTCTACTCGCCGACCTGCCAAACGCCGAAGTCGACGCTGTCGCCGCCGACCTCGCCACCGCCGACGGCGTCGCGCAATTCCTCAAGCAAGTGCCGAAGACCGATATCCTGGTCAACAATCTCGGCATCTTCGAACCCAAGGCGTTCGACGACATCCCCGACGCCGACTGGATGCGCTTCTTCGAAACCAATGTGATGAGCGGCATCCGGCTGTCGCGCGCCTATGCGCCGGCGATGCGCCAGAACAACTGGGGCCGCATCGTCTTCATCTCGTCGGAGTCGGGTCTCAGTATTCCCGGCGAGATGGTGCACTATGGCATGACCAAGACCGCGCAGCTTGCGGTATCGCGCGGCCTTGCCACCAGTCTCTCCGGCACCGGCGTGACCGTCAACGCGGTGTTGCCCGGTCCGACCCGCTCGGAAGGCGTCGCCGACTTCTTCGGCAAGATCGCCAAGGAGCAAGGCAAGAGCCAGGCCGACATCGAACGCGATTTCATCGCCACCCACCGGCCGTCGTCGATCATCAAGCGTCTCGCCGAGGTCGAGGAAGTCGCCAACATGGTGGTTTATGTCTGCTCGCAGCAGGCGTCCGCCACCACCGGCGCGGCACTGCGCGTCGATGGCGGCGTCGTCAATACGATTGGGTAGATAAAAATACACCGCACTAGCTGTCATCGCCGGGCTTGTCCCGGCGATCCCGTTTAGGCGGTCGTTGTGCCATCCGAAACGAGATGGCCGGGACAAGCCCGGCCATGACGGCAATTGGCTGAAAGCGTTTACGCCGTCGCGCCCTTCGATTTTTCCCGACGCAGATGCTCATCGAGCCGCGGCAAAATCTCGACGAAATTGCAAGGCCGATAACGGTAATCGAGCTGATGCACCAGAATCTCGTCCCAGCCGTCCTTGCAGGCGCCGGGCGATCCCGGCAGGCAGAAAATGTAGGTCGACTTCGCGACGCCAGCCGTGGCGCGCGTCTGGATCGCCGAGGTGCCGATCTTCGGATAGCTGACCATCGTGAACAGCGTCGAGAAACCGTCCATCCGCTTCTCGAACAAAGGCTCGACCGCCTCAGGCGTCACGTCACGTCCGGTAAAACCGGTACCGCCCGTCGAAATCACCACGTCAATGAATTTGTCGTCGATCCAGGCCGTCACTTTTTTGCGGATCTCATCCACCTCGTCCTTGACGATGGATCGCTCGGCAAGGGCATGACCGGCAGCGCGAATACGCTCGGCCAGCGTATTGCCGGATTTGTCGTCGGCCAGTTCGCGGGTGTCGGAGACAGTCAGCACCGCAATGCGAAGCGGGATAAACTGGCGGGTTTCGTCGATACCGGGCATGGGCTTGCCTTTCGTTTCCCGGCGCCCTGCGGCGCCGGGAAGAACAACCGGTTACAATTGGGCCGCCGCGAACGTATTGCAGGCCGACACCTTGCCGGATTTCAACCCGGCCATGAACCAGCGCTGACGCTGGGCCGACGAACCGTGGGTGAAGGAATCCGGCACGACATAACCGCGCGCCTGCTTCTGCAAGCGGTCGTCGCCGATCGCGGCCGCCGTCTGTAACGCGGCCTCGACGTCGCCGGGCTCGATCGACTTCCACCGCTGGTCGGACTGGTTGGCCCAGATGCCGGCGAAGCAATCGGCCTGCAACTCGACGCGCACCTGAAGCCGGTTGGCCTCGGCCTTGGAGCCGGCCGCCTGCTGCGCCTGATGCACCTTCGGCAGAATGCCGAGCAGGTTCTGAACGTGATGGCCGATCTCATGCGCGATCACGTAGGCCTCGGCGAACTCGCAAGCCTTGCCGCTGCAACCGTGGAAACGCACCTGCATGTCGTTAAAGAAAGACGTGTCGAGATAGACCCGCCGGTCGGTCGGACAATAAAACGGTCCCATCGCCGATTGCGCCATGCCGCAGCCGCCTTGCAGCGAACCGCGAAACAGCACGAGACGCGGCGCGCGATAGCGCTGGCCGGCATCCTGAAACATCTTGGTCCAGGTGTCCTCGGTATTGCCGAGCACGGCGGCGACGAAATCGCCCATCTGGTCTTTCGGCTTCGAGGTCGTGCCGGACGGCGCGCGCTGGGTCTGCTGATATTGCGTGCGGGCGCCGTTCACCATCTCCGCGCCATTGATCAGAACGCTCGGATCGATGCCGAGCGCCCAGCCAATCACGCCGAGCACCAACACCGTTCCAATACCGAGCCCGCCGCCGCCGATATTAAATCCGCTGCCGCCGCCGAACCCGCCGCCGCCACCATCGCGGTCGTCCTCGACATTGTCGCTCCGACGGAAGTCATCCCACCGCATTCAAGTCACTCCCTTGCGAATTTCCGATCATTAACGGGCTTTGTGGCGAATTCCAAACCGGTCGTTTTTCGACTTTGTTAACCTCTGCTAACCTCCCGTTAAATAGGCACAATTTGCCGAGTCCGATAAACCGCTCATAAACCGTTTCTTCACTTTGGAACGCCATATTGCACGCCTGTCGGTTTGTAGGTCCCGCGTCTGCCGACCGCGTCGTCCCTGAGTCAGAGTATGTGAGTCATGGCTATGTCGCGTCGCGGGGCGCCCCACAGGGCGCCCCGTGGAGTTTCAAAAAACTCCGAACAACACCAAATCCTAATCGGCGACTGCGTCAGTGAAATGGCGAAGCTGCCGGCGAACTCCGTCGATCTGATTTTCGCCGACCCGCCGTATAATCTTCAGCTGAACAGCGATCTCAAACGTCCCGACGACTCGCATGTCGACGCCGTCACCGACGACTGGGACAAGTTCGATTCATTCGCCGCCTACGATGCCTTCACCAAGGACTGGCTGCGCGCCGCACGCCGCGTGCTGAAACCGGCCGGCACAATCTGGGTGATCGGCTCCTACCATAATATTTTCCGCGTCGGCGCGACGATGCAGGACCTCGGGTTCTGGATTCTCAACGACGTGATCTGGCGCAAGACCAACCCGATGCCGAATTTCCGCGGCCGTCGGTTCACCAATGCCCATGAAACGATGATCTGGGCATCGCGCGACGCCAACGCCAGGGGCTACACTTTCAACTATGAAGCGCTCAAGGCCGGCAACGAAGACGTGCAGGTGCGTTCCGATTGGACATTCCCGCTATGCACCGGCGGCGAGCGCCTGAAAGGCGCCGACGGAAAGAAGCTGCACCCGACCCAAAAGCCGGAGGCGCTGCTCGCCCGCGTCATCCTGTCGAGCTCGAAACCCGATGACCTGGTGCTCGACCCGTTCAACGGCACCGGCACCACCGGCGCCGTCGCCAAGCGACTCGGCCGCCGCTTCATCGGCATCGAGCGTGAAGAAAAATATGCCCACGCCGCCCGTCAGCGCATCGCTGACATGCAGGTCGTGCCGTCGCCATCGATCGCGCCGTTCATGACCGCGCGCGAAGCGCCCCGTGTCGCCTTCTCGGCCTTGATCGAACGCGGCCTGGTGATGCCCGGCGCCCGACTGACCGACTCCAAGAAGCGCCATAAAGCGGTGGTGCGCGCCGACGGCGCGATTTCGATCGGCGAGACCGTTGGCTCGATCCACCGTGTCGGCGCCGTCGCGCAAGGTCTCGATGCGTGCAACGGCTGGACTTTCTGGCATCTCGAAACGCCGAAGGGCCCGGTGCCGATCGACGACCTGCGGGCGCAGATGCGCGCGGAGATGGCCGAAGCCGCCGAATAGACCGCGGCGGCCAAGGCCGTCGCGCGTGCGTTGCAATATTCCAGCCGCAACAAATTACGCCGTGCTTTTTCTGCAACGCGATGCGGCCTGCAAGGCCTTGGCTGCCAAGGTCCCTGGCTGCCAAGGTCCCTGGCTGCCAAGGTCCCTGGCTGCCAAGGTCCCTGGCTGCCCGCAACGCTAATGACGCATTGCCCACTGCGCGCGTTGCTGATCTTGTGCACCGCGAATGTTGCGCATCGCGAAGTTTGTGCGTCGCATTGTCAAATCGCGCATATCCGGCACAAGTAAAATCGCCGCAGGCCTTGTCCACGTCGTTATAGCAATACCGTCATTGCCGACGCAGCCGATCTCACGGTAAAAGAGAACGACGGTGCGATTCAAATCTCTGCCGCCGCTAGCGATATTTATTGAAAGGCGGATCGCGCGTGGCCGATTCCGCGACATTTGAAGAGCAGCATTCGGCACCCACACATCATGACGCTACCTCCACCCGTCCCGAAATCCGGTTGCCCTAATTGCATTCTCGTGGGACGGGGCTTGTGTGGATTTCTGTTCGACATCGGCCTCGACCAACCGTTTCCGGACCTGCCGCCGATTTCACAAAAACAGGTCGAATTTGCCGCCCGGCGAACGATCTTTCACCGCAACCAGGTCCTCGATGGCGTGCCCGTGATCTGTGACGGTTGGGCCGCCGCCACGATCAAATTGTCGGACGGCAGCCGGCAAATATTATCCTTCATCCTGCCCGGCGAACTGGTCACCAGCCGGCTGGTGTTTGAATCGCAACTGGACGTGTCGATCGACAGCATCACCAACGGCAGCTATCGCAGCTTCGATCGAAAGCAATTACGCGCCGCCATCGACCGTTCGCCTCAAACCTTCGACCGGATCATGTCGGCCTACAGCACCGAAAGCCGTCGCGCCGATCAACTCATCACGGCGCTCGGCCGGCGCAGCGCGGTCGAGCGGGTAGCGGGCTTGCTCGTCGATCTGTGGGACCGCCTCGACCGGCTTGGCAAGATCGAAGGCGACAGCATCGAGTTTCCGCTGCGCCAGACCCACATCGCCGACGCCACCGGCCTGACCACCGTTTACGTCAACAAAGTGCTTGCCGAATTTCGCAACGACGGCCTGATCGACATCTCCGACCGGCATCTGCAAATTCTCGACATGACGCAGTTGCAGCGTCAGGTGAACTGACGCGCGCCGGATTTAGCGTCCGGCCGCCAGCACATCGGCCAGAAATTCAAGCGCTCGTTTGGCGAAAGCCTGCATATTGGCGGCCCGGTCTGCGCTGCCTGTTTCCAAGGTCACGGCCCGCTCGAGCGGCCCGGCGACAGCAATGCAACTGTGACCGGCGGCATCGCCATAACGGTTTCCACTCGGGCCGGTCGCGCCGGTTTCCCCAAGTCCCCAGGTCGCCTTCATCGCGTCGCGGACCCGTCTAGCGCCCAGCAAGGCATAGGCTTCGGTCGAGGGCCGCAAACCCTTCATATCGGCATCGCCGATTCCGAGCAGCGCGGCGCGCGACTGTTTGGTGTAGACCACCGCGCCGCCGATGAAATAGGCCGACGCGCCGGGCACCGCCAGCAGGGCCGCCGCGATCAGCCCGCCGGTCGAGGACTCGGCAACGGCGATGGTCTCGTTGCGCGCGATCAGAAGCGCGGCGATTTTCTCGGCCAGAGGCGCCAGACTTTCCATGGATCAAGTCTCCATACCGCGACCGAGCTGACACAAGACGCGAAAGACACCGACATCGGCGGCGGGAAATTCTCTCGCCATCCGCGCGCCGAGCGCCTCGGCATCGGCCTGACGCAACGTATCGATCATCAGCGCGGCCTTGATCTTGCGATCGCCGCCGCGCAGCTTTTCCTCGGTCGAAACCGGCTGGCCGGAGGTGTCGACGGCACGCCAGATCTCGCCGGCGGCCACATTGATGTCCTTGACCAGTTCATCGACAAGCGCCGTCAAGGCGGCCTCATCGGGCTCCATATCGAAGCGGACAGTCACCGCATAAGCGCCGCGAAAGGCGCCGCGCCGAAGCGTCCGCAGGCATAAGGTGCGGCTCATATTGGCGAAGACGTGCGACATGATATGGCGCGTCATCGGGGTCGGATTGTCGAGCCGATCGAGATAAGGCTTCGATGTGAGAACGGCCGGCGACTCGACCAGATAGAAGTTGAAATAGCCGGCACTGCCAGAAATCGCCTGATGGCGACGGCCGAACATGAAGCCGGGCACGGCAAGCCGCTCATTGAGATGTTCGATCTGGAACCAGGTATCGAACTCGGCATCGTGACCGGGCGCGACGTCATTCCAGATGGCCAGAATGCCCGGTTGCGTCATCGTTAGTCCCGCACGCGCTTGTCGACATTGCCGCTGCGCGACGGCACGCCAAATTCGTCGCGGCACACCTGCGCCAGGATCGCGACGCCGTCACGAATTTCCTGGTGCGATGGGCTGGCGAAACACAGGCGCATTCGACTTTTGCTATGGCCGGCGTCGGTCGACCAGTCCGGCCCCGGATTGATCGCGACGCCGCGCTTGAGCGCCGCCTGGTAAAGCCGCTGCGCATCGACCGTGTCGGGCAGCTTGACCCAGAGAAAGATGCCGCCTTTCGGGTCGTCGAATTCCGCCGCCGTCCCGAACTGCTCGTTGAGCGCCTCCATCAAGGTCTCGAGCTTTTTGCGCAACGCCATGCGCAGGCCCGGCACATGATCGGCGAAATGCGGCGCGCAATATTCCGCCAGCACCATCTGTTCGAGCGAACCGGAGCCGGCATCGGTCTTGAGCGCCAGCATCCGCGACATCACCGGCCAAGGCGCGACGACAAAGCCGACGCGCAACGCCGGCGCGATCGACTTCGAAAACGAGCCGATATGAATAACGTTGCCGCTCGCGCTCATCGCATAAAGCGCCGGAGGCCGCTCGCCGCTCCAGATCAGATCGGCGTAACAATCATCTTCAACAATCGGCACTTTATAATCATCGGCCAGCCGCAGCATCTCGCGGCGACGCTCGAGAGTCAGGATAGTGCCGGTCGGGTTCTGCACCGTCGGAATAGTATAAATGAATTTCGGTCTCACCCCACGCGCCTTGAGATCGGCCAGCGCGGCCGCCAGCAAATCCATCCTCATGCCGTCGCGGTCGAGCGGAATGCCGACGGCATTGACGCCGAGCCGGGCCAGCCGCGTCAGCGTGCCCTGGTAATTGTCCTGCTCGACGATCACCGTATCACCGCGCGTCAGCAAGGCGGCATTGACGAGATCGAGCGCCTGCAAGGAACCCGACACGATCAGGATATCGTCGGCGGTGCAGGCCATGCCGGCATCGCGTCCGAGTTTCGCGCTGAGGAAATCGCGCAACGGGCGATAGCCTTGCGGCCCACTGTTGAGGCCATAAGTCGATAACGTCCGGCCTTCGCGCGCCAGCACCGATTGCGCCGCCGCCATCAGACCGTCGAGCGGGATAGCGTCGGGATCGTTATTGCCGCCGGTGAAATTGAAAGGGGCAAGACCGGTCCAGCGCGCCGCCGGCGCCGGTGTCCCTGCCGGAAACAGCGGGTCAAAGTCGAACGCCATCAATAAACCTCCCCCGCCGACGTGTCATGGCCGGGCCGAGCCCGTCAAAGACGGGCGTAAACGCCCTTTTCCTTCGAAGCCATCCACGTTTTATTAGTTGGCAGCCAAAACAAACCAGGCGTGGATGCCCGGCACAAGGCCGGGCATGACGCATCTTACTTCTTACTTCGCCGCCACCACCATGATCTCGACTTTGTAATCGGGCGTGGCGAGCTTGGCTTCGACCGTGGCGCGCGCCGGGGTCTGACCGGCGACCACCCAGGCATCCCAGACCGAATTCATTTCAGCGAAGGTGGCCATATCGGCGACCCAGATATTGGCGCTCAGCAGCTTCGACTTGTCGGTGCCGGCCTTGGCCAGCAGGCCGTCGATCTGGCCGACGATGTCCTTGGTCTGCTCGGCGACGCTTTTGCCCTTCGGGTCATTGGCGACGATACCGGCGAGATAAACGGTGTTGCCATGCACCACGCACTTGCTCATGCGCGGCCCCACTTCGTGACGTTCGATTGCCATTCTCGGCCTCCTTTGAACTTGAAAATCCGGCGGATGTCCTAGCCGTCTTTGCCGGCAAAGGGAACTGGCGCGGCCGGTCAGCCGCCCTTGACGCCCTGGGTGTTGACGTAAAGGGCATAGAGCGAATGCGCCGCCGCCATGAACAGCCGATTGCGCTTCTTGCCGCCAAAACAGACATTGGCGCAACGCTCGGGCAACGAGATATGGCCGATCGGCTCGCCCTGCGGCGTAAAGACCCGCACGCCATCCAGTTCCGGCGTCATGCCCCAGCCGCACCACAGATTGCCGTCGATATCGACCCGGAAGCCATCCGGCGAACCGCCCGGCCCGGCATCGATAAACACCTTGCCGTTGGCAAGCCGCTCGCCGCCGCCCACCACATCATAGACCAGGATCTTGCGTGGTTCGGCGCGCGACTCGACGATGTAAAGCCTGCTCTCGTCGGGCGAGAAGGCTAGCCCGTTCGGCGCCTTGATGCCATCGGCCACCACCGTCGCCACACCGGACGCGCCGTCGACACGATAGACGTTCATCGGCAATTCCGGCTCGGCGACATTGCCTTCGTAATTGCCGAGGATGCCGAATTGCGGATCGGTGAACCAGATCGAGCCGTCTGACTTCACCACCACGTCGTTCGGCGAGTTCAGCCGCCTGCCGTTGAAACTGTCGCAGATCACGGTGATGCTGCCGTCGTATTCGGTACGGACCACGCGACGGGTGAGATGCTCGCAGGTCACCAGGCGGCCCTGCCGGTCGCGGGTATTGCCGTTGCTGTTGTTGGACGGCTTTCGGAACGGCGATACCGCGCCGGTTTCCTCATCCCATTTGTACATGCAATCGCCCGGCACGTCGCTCCAGATCAAACAGCGCGCGTCGCCGAACCAGACCGGGCCTTCGGCCCAGCGCGTGCCGGTATAAAGCCGTTCGACGCTGGCCATCGCCAATTGATATTTCTTGAAGCGCGGATCGAGCGCGGTCACCAGGGGATCGGGATAACGCAGGCTCGGCGCCCATTGGCCCGACAGCACGGCGGATTTGGAATCGATGGACATCAATCGGCGCTCCCCAGAAACTTTCTTATCGATCCAGCGCGTGGCTGAGAACCTTGCGCATCACATTGGGCAAGGCTTCGTCGGCAAGACCGTCGATCCTGGCCCAACGGCCTCCCTTCGGCGCGACCGTGCCACGCGGCACATGACCGAGATAAACGGTGAGCGCCAGCGGAAAATGCGTGAAGACGTGATCGACCTGACCGGTCAGCTTCTGCCATTTCACCTTGACCTTGAATGAAGGCGCGGCGTCGAGCGCCGTGTCGGCGTCGAAATCATGCGTCCAGTCGCTGCCCGGCACCTCGGTCATCTGCGCCAGCAAGCCCTTCTCCGGCCTTTGCCGCAGCAGCACACGGCCATCGTCACGCAAAACGACAAAGGCCGCGCCGTAACGCTGCTTGCCTTCGCGCTTCGGAGCCTTGCGAGGGAAAGCCTCCTGATCGCCGCGCGCACGGGTCACGCAGACTTCGGTCCACGGACATAAGCCGCAGGCCGGGCTCTTCGGCGAGCAAATGGTGGCGCCGAGGTCCATGAAGGCCTGAGCAAAGTCGCCGGAACGCTCCGGCGGCAACAGGGCCGTCGCCAGCTGTTTCATCGCCGGCTTGGCCGCCGGCAACGGCTGTTCGACCGCGAACAGCCGCGACACCACCCGCTCGACATTGCCGTCGACCGGCACTGCCGGCAAATCGAAAGCGATCGATCCGACCGCGGCTGAAGTGTAGTCGCCAATGCCGGGCAGAGCACGCAACGCATCGAGATCGGCCGGAAAGATGCCGCCATGACGCTCGACCACCGCGCGCGCGCAGGCGTGCAGGTTGCGGGCGCGCGCGTAATAGCCCAGGCCGGCCCAGGCGCGCAGCACATCGTCGAGAGGGGCCGCCGCCAGCGCCTCGACCGTCGGCCATTTGGTCAGGAACTTGACGTAATAAGGCCCGACGGTTTTCACCGTGGTCTGCTGCAACATGATTTCCGACAGCCAGACCGCGTAAGGATCGGCGCGTTGGCCTTTCAGCGCCCGCCACGGCAGCACACGGCGATGCCGGTCGTACCAAGCCAAAAGATCGGCCGGGTCGGGCCGGGTTTCGGCTTTCTTTCGCTTGGACGCTCGAACTGCTACGTTCATGGATCTGACGATGGCACGGCGCGCACGATCCGCAAAAGTGGAAACCGATTTTCGGGTAAGATCATGCGCCACGGAAAGCAAGCATGACCAAGCCCGCGCGCAGTTTTCCCCGGCCGCTTTCCGATTTCCTGGGAACGACGCTGAGCGGCGTGATGAAGGCGCAGGGCTTTGCCTCGTCGGAAATCCTGGCGCGCTGGCCCGAGATCGTCGGCGCTGAAATCGCCGCCCACAGCGAGCCGATGAAGATCAACTGGCCGCGGCCGAAAAACGATACCGGCGAGGTCGATCAGGCCGAACCGGCGACCCTGATGCTGCGGGTCGAAGGCCCGATGGCGCTGGAAATCCAGCACCAGTCAGCCGCGGTTCTGGAGCGCGTCAACCGATTCTTCGGCTGGCAGGCGATCGGCAAGCTGTCGCTGCGCCAGGCGCCCCTGCGCCGTGCCGCGCCCAAAGTCCGGCGCAAGCCGCCGGACCCCGCCGCTGTCGCCGCCATCGCCGCGGGCCTGCCGAATATCGAGGATGACGCTCTGCGCCAGGCGATCAGCCGGCTCGGCGCCGCCATCAAGCAAAAGTGACGGCCAAAGCGGCCTCGGCAAAGGCCGGGATCGCGGTATAATAGTGGCGAGGTCCGGCCCGCCATTGCCACAATTGTCCTGTCCAGCTAGCCAGACGCACCAATTCAAGACACACCAATTCAAAAAGCACTACGGAGATTCACTTGCGCATCACTCGACGTGAATTCTGCCAGAGCACCGCCGCGGTGGCGCTGGCCACCGCTTTCGGCCTGGCCACCTTGCCTGAGCTGACCGGCACCGCCCTGGCCGCCGACAAGATCTCTGACGTCGAACTGATGGCGCCGGAAGCCTTGCCCGACATGGTGCTGGGCGACGCCAAGGCGCCGGTCACGATCATCGAATATGCCTCGATGACCTGCCCGCACTGCGCCCATTTCCAGGAAACAACCTTCCCGGAACTGAAGAAGCGCTACATCGATACCGGCAAGGTCCGCTACATCGCCCGCGAATTCCCGCTCGATACGCTGGCCGCCGCCGCCTCGATGCTGGCGCGCTGTGCCAGCACCGCCGCCGGCCCGACGCCGGACCCCAACAAGTATTTCGCGCTGGTCGATACCATGTTCCGCCAGCAGAACACCTGGGCGGTCGAAAAGCCGCTGGGACCGCTGCTGGCGATCGCCAAGCAGGCCGGCTTCACCCAGCAGACCTTCGATGCCTGTCTGGCCGACCAGAAGCTGCTCGACGGTATCGAGAAGGTCCGTCAGCGCGCGGTCGACAAATTCAAGGTACAATCGACGCCGACGTTCTTCATCAACGGAACACTGACCGCCGGCGCGATGTCGATCGACGAAATGGCGAAGCTGATCGACCCCCTTCTGAAAAGCTGAGCGTTGAATTTGCGCCGGCCGGCATGGCTTTTCGGCCGGCGCATCACTATTTTTGAATAATCCACAGCCGAAAGGTCTGGAAAACCGGGCTATCTGGCGGCATCTCTGTTGCTCCGGAGCCCACGAAATCTCATTCTGCCCGCGAACGTGGCATCGTCCTTTCCAGTTTATGCGTATGAGTCCGGGTTATGCCCCCGGTGAGATTTGTATCTAGTCCCAAGCAAGACCCCGCAGGCCGTACGGCGTTCACCCTGCTCGGGTCGAGGCCTGTAGTATGAAGCTTACGCGGCTCCGCCTGATCGGCTTCAAGTCGTTCGTTGAACCGACCGATTTCCAGATCGAACCGGGTCTGACCGGCGTGGTCGGACCGAACGGTTGCGGCAAATCCAACCTTGTCGAAGCGCTGCGCTGGGTGATGGGCGAAAGCTCATATAAATCCATGCGCGCCTCGTCGATGGACGATGTCATCTTCTCCGGATCGAACACCCGGCCGGCGCGCAATCACGCCGAAGTCGCGATCTCGATCGACAATTCCGAGCGCTCGGCGCCGGCGCAGTTCAACGATACCGACATGCTGGAAATCGCGCGTCGCATCGAGCGCGAATCCGGTTCCAATTACCGCATCAACGGCCGTGAAGTCCGCGCCCGCGACGTTCAGATCGTGTTCGCCGATGCCTCGACCGGCGCGCGTTCGCCGGCTTTGGTGCACCAGGGCCGCATCGGTGAAATCATTCAGGCCAAGCCCGAACAACGCCGCCGCGTGCTGGAAGAAGCCGCCGGCGTGTCCGGTCTGCACGCCCGCCGCCATGAAGCCGAATTGCGACTCAAGGCCGCCGAAACCAACCTGCTGCGTATCGAAGACGTCATCGGCCAGTTGGCCGGCCAGATGGAAGCGTTGAAGAAGCAGGCGCGTCAGGCGATTCGCTATCGCACCGTGTCGGCGCAAGTCCGCAAATCGGAAGCCACGCTCTATCATCTGCGCTGGACCGCCGCGAGCGCGGAGCTAGCCGACGCCGAACACGCCAAGGACCTCAATGTCCGCGAAGTCGCGGCCTTGACCGGAACCCAGGCCGAAGCGTCGACCCGTCAGGCCGAAACCGCCGCCGGCATGCCGCCGTTGCGCGAGGCCGAAGCCCGCGCCGGCGCCGCCCTGCACCGCCTCAACGTCGCGATGCAGGAGCTGGAGCGCGAGGAAACCCGCGCCCGCGATCGCATCTCGGAACTCGAACAGCGGCTGGTGCAACTGGCCGCCGACAGCGAGCGCGAACAGAAGCTCGTGATCGACGCGGAGGAAGCCATTGCCCGTGTCGATGCCGAAGAAGAAACCCTGCGCACCGAGGCTCATGAAAATGCCGGCCGCCGCAGCGGCGTCGATTCCCGCGTTCAGGATGCCGACGAAGACCTCAACGCGGCGGAAAAGATTTTCGCCGAGTTGACCAAGAAGCTCGCCGACCTGACCGCGCAGCGCACGCAGCTGACCAATGCTGCGCGCCAGCACAGCGACCGCGCCGCCAAGCTCGAAGCGGAAATGGCCGGCATTGTCGCCGAAGTCGGTACCCTGCAGGCAACCGATGGTCCCGATCTGGCCACGCTGAAGGCTGCGGTCGAGGAGATCCAGCAGGCAACTGCCGCCGCCGAAAGCGCTGCGATCGACGCCGAAGCGGCGCACGCCGCCGCCCGCGAAGCGCTCGAAGCGACCCGCACGCCGATGGCCGAGGCCGAACGCCGCGTGCAACGGCTGGAGACCGAAGCCAAGACCCTGTCCAAGGTGCTGGCGGTCGAGACCAAGAATCTGTGGCCGCCGGTCATGGACCACGTCACGATCGAAAAGGGCTTTGAAAAAGCGCTGGGCGCGGCGCTGGGCGACGATCTCGACGCCCCGATCGACCCGTCGGCGCCGATGCGCTGGGTCGGCTCGACCATCGATCCGTCCGATCCGAAGCTGCCGGATGGCTGTTCCGCCCTGTCCGACCACGTGCAGGCGCCGGCCGAACTGGCCCGCCGCCTGCAACAGATCGGCGTTGTCGATCGTGAGACCGGCAACCGGCTGGCTACCCAGCTCAAGCCGGGTCAGCGGCTGGTGTCGCCCGAGGGCGACCTGTGGCGCTGGGACGGTTTTGCCGCCGGCGCGCACGCCCCGACCGGCGCGGCGCGGCGTCTGGCCGAACGGGCCCGCCTGGCCGATATCGAAACCGAATTGCAGACGGCCCGGCTCGACGCCGAAGCGGCCCGCGGCCTGGCCGAAGCGGCCCAATCGGCGTTGACCGCCGCGGCTTCCGCCGAGACCGAGGCCCGCAACGCCACCCGCGAACGCCAGCGCGAAGCCAACAGCGCGCGCGACCGCCACGATGCCGCCGAGCGTGAAGTCAACCGCAATGCCGCCCGGCTCTCGGCTCTGGCCGAGGCGCAGGCCCGCCTGACCACCGGCCGTGACGAGGCCGCTACGGCCCAGGCTCAGGCCGAACAGGCTTTGGCCGAATTGGCGCCAGTGGCCGAGCTGGAAGCCGAACTGGGCACGGTGCGCGACGAGATCACCGCCAAGCGGGCGCATCTCGCCGAAGTCCGTGCCGAGCAGCAGGCCATTACCCGCGAAGCCGAACAGGCGGACCGCCGCCTCAATCAGCTGGCCGCCGACAAGAAGGGCTGGCTGGAGCGTCAGGCCGGCGCCCGCAGCCAGACCGAAACGCTCGCCCGTCGTTTGGCCGAAGCAACCCATGACCGCGAAGAACTGAAAAACGCGCCGCAGGTATTCGCGGAAAAGCGCGAGGCGCTGATCGGCGAAGTGCAAAACGCCGAAGCCGAACGGCGCGCCTGTGCCGACCGGCTGCAAGAGGCCGAAAATGCCTTGGCCGCCGCCGATCGCGATGCCCGTGCCGCGCTTGAAGCGGCCTCGACCGCGCGCGAGGCTCTCGCTCGTGCCGAGGAACGTTTCGAGGCGGCCAAGCGCCGTCTGACCGACATCGCCCGCGAAATCCACGACATGCTGGAAGTCGAGCCCGCGGCCGTCGCGGAATTGGCTGAACTGCAACCCGGCGAGCCGCTGCCTGACCTCGCGGAAATCGAATCGACGCTCGACCGGCTGCGGCGCGAGCGCGAACGGCTGGGCGCGGTCAACCTGCGCGCCGAGGAAGAGCTGGTCGAAGTCGAAACCCAGCACACCTCGCTGACCGCCGAGCGCGACGATCTGGTCGAGGCCATCAAGAAGCTTCGCCTCGGCATCCAGAGCCTCAACCGAGAAGCGCGCGAACGGCTGCTGGAATCGTTCCAGCAGGTCAACGCCCACTTCCAGCAACTGTTTACCCGGCTGTTCAACGGCGGCACCGCCGAACTGCAATTGATCGAGAGCGACGATCCGCTCGAAGCCGGCCTGGAAATTCTCGCCAAGCCCCCCGGCAAGAAACCAGCGACGCTCTCGCTGCTGTCGGGTGGTGAGCAGGCACTGACCGCCATGGCGCTGATCTTCGCCGTGTTCCTGACCAATCCGGCGCCGATCTGCGTGCTCGACGAAGTCGACGCGCCGCTCGACGACCACAACGTCGAACGCTTCTGCGACATGCTCGACGAAATGACCAAGACCACCGACACGCGCTTCGTGATCATCACGCACAACCCGATCACCATGGCGCGCATGAACCGTCTGTTCGGCGTCACCATGGCCGAACGCGGCGTATCGCAACTGGTGTCGGTCGATCTCGAAGCCGCCGTGCGCTTCCGCGAAGCCGGCTAAACGGTTCGCACGTCATCGTCGCCAGACCTCGCGCGAGGCGCTCACCCGACCGGGTGGGCGCCTTTCGCTTTATGACGCGACCTCATGTGACTCCATGCGCCATCATTCGATAGCTCCGCAACGGAATCGATAATTCAGCATCGGCCTTAACGCCGCGCGTCACCGATGAGCGAGATCTGGCGCGGGAAAACCAACGCTCGTTGATCGCCGACCCTTGTTTATGGATCGATAGCTGACATTTGCCTCGGCATGGCAGCTCCGCATTTCAGGCCGCCCGACAACGTCGAGCATAACGTTGTCCAGCGCGCGAGCCACAATCCACATCGACAACCGGTATCATTGCGCGCCTCTCGACGTCCGGAGAACGACGTTAACGACGTCAACATCTCGACCGGAGGTTTAAAATTACCGCGCCGTTGCACGAATTGCTCTCATCACGCAGACGATAGGATCGCCTATGATTATCAATGGTTGATCGATGCCGTGAATGCACGCGCGATCGATGCGTTATGTCGGCTGCGCTTGACTGTCGTCGCTGTGAAATAATTTCGACAATCGCCCTTAATGGCGCGCGAAAGACGAATTTTTCTTCAGTTGGCGTTTAATATCGCGCGATATTCGCTATTCTTGACAATTATCGCACAATTCGCGACGTCAAACAGCGTCAACAATCAACGCATCGGCCCGCCGCGTTGAAATCACACGCATCAAAACAATTGCTAAACGCTTAATTTATTAAATTACCTGTTGCGGCGATATTATCGCCGTCGTCGACAGCGACATGACAAACAATTTAATTGGCAATTATACATTTCGACGTTAGGACGCTGGTTCGTAACAACGCAAAGGATCGTTAAATGGCTAAGACTGCGAAGAAAACAAAAACGGCGAAAAAGGTTGTCACTCGCAAGCCGTGGACCAAGGAAGAATACAAGATCCTGAAGGCGCACTCCAAGGCCCGCACTCCGGTCGTCAAGATTTCCAAGCAGATGAAGCGCAGCGTCGGCGCTTTGCGCCAGCAGGCCTTGAAGCTGGGCGTCGGCCTCGGCCATCAGCGCTAGAATTACCGGGCGGCGGCGACCATAGTCGCCACGACGCCATCTCAGACGCCATTGTCCTGAGAACCGAACATTGCCGGCCGTGTGGCGCGGCGCAGAAAAAATTCGGTCAAACATACCAGGGTGCGGAACCAAACCGGCTCGCCGATGTTATTTTGGCGATCGATAAGCCGGACGGCTTCCCCCCTACCCCCCGAATAGCCGTCTGGCGAAAAGGCCTCGAACTCCGGTTCGGGGCCTTTTTTCCGTTGCATCAACCGGTTACAGATATTGCGCGCAATCGCCGCACGGGTTGGCTGAAAACTCAGCCGAACCGGGTACCGGTTGCCTGCGCCTAATCGTTTGTGCTCAAGCTAATTGGCTCCACCTCGTCCATTCAGGGAACCGCGCCATGTCCTCCACCGGCTGGATCGTTATCGGCGTCATCGTCGTGATCGTGATCTGGGCAATCAGCGTCTATAACGGCCTCGTCGCCATGCGGCAGAGGACAAATCAGGCCTTCGCCGACATCGACGTCCAACTTAAGCAACGCAGCGATTTGATCCCCAATCTGGTCGAGACCGTCAAAGGCTATGCCGCCCACGAGCGCGGCACGCTGGAAGCGGTGGTTCAGGCCCGCAACGCCGCGATCGCCGCGCCTGGCGTCGATCAGAAGGTGGCGGCCGAGAATGTGCTGTCCGGCGCGCTGCGGCAATTGTTCGCATTATCGGAAAGCTACCCCGACCTGAAAGCCAACCAGAACTTCCAGCAGCTCCAAAGCGAGATCAGCGACATCGAGAACAAGCTGGCCGCCTCGCGCCGCTTCTTCAACAATGCGGTCCAGGAATACAATACCGGGATCGAACAGTTTCCCGCGGCGCTCTTTGCCGGCATGTTTGGTTTCGGTCACCGCACCTTCTTCGATCTCGGCGAGACGCGCGCCCAACTCGAGCAAGCGCCGAGCGTGAAATTCTAGACTCTTCGTTCCGGGGCGCGGGCTTCTTTCCGCGCACCCGGATTCGAGACACGAATGCCGCAGATACCCTCTGGATTCCGGGCCCGGCCGCCGGCCGTCCCGGAATGACGGAAAAATCACATGGCCGCTTACGGTCTTTACACGCATATTCAGTCGAACAAGCGTCGTTCGGTCGCGCTGCTGATCGGTCTGTTTCTGCTGGTCTATGTTCTGGTCTTTGCCGGCGCGCTGCTCGCCGAGACGATCAGTATCGGCAACGCGCCGCTTGATGAGTTGATCAACGCGGCGGTCTACGATTTCACCAAGGCCGCGCCCTTCGCCACCGTCGGGGCTTTCGTCTGGATACTGATCGCCTACAAATTTCACCAGGCGATGATCGATGCCGTCACCGGCGCGCACGCCGTCACCCGCGCCGAGCAGCCTCGCCTCTATAACCTCCTCGAGAACTTGTGCATCTCGCGCGGCATCGCGATGCCGACCTTGCGCATCGCCGACGACGACGCGCTCAACGCCTTCGCCACCGGTCTCAACGAAAAGCAATATTCGATCACGGTGACGCGCGGCCTGATGGCGGCGCTCAACGATCGCGAGCTCGAGGCCGTCCTAGGCCACGAGTTGACCCATATCCGCAACGGCGACGTCCGCATGCTGGTGATCGCGGTGGTGATCGCCGGCGTCATTTCGTTCTTCGGCGAAATGGTGTTCCGTCTGTTCTTCCAGAACATGATGTGGGGCGGCGGCCGCCGGCGCGACGATGGCGACCGCAAGGGTGGCGCCGGCATCGCCATCATCATCGCCATTGCGCTGATCGTGGTGGCCTGGCTGCTGTCGGTGGTCATCCGCTTCGCGCTATCGCGTCAGCGAGAATATCTCGCCGACGCCGGCTCGGTCGAATTGACCAAGGATCCGGACGCGATGATCTCGGCGCTGCGCAAAATCGAAAATCGCGGCGAACTGGCGAGCGCCAATTCCGCGGTGATGGAGATGTGCATCGACAATCCGCGCGTCGGATTTTCGAACGTGTTCGACACCCACCCCTCAATCGATGCGCGGGTGGCGGCGCTGGTCAAGTTCGCCGGCGGCCGCGATCCCGGCCCGCTGGCGATAGAACCGCCGGCCGACCAGCCGCAGATCGACGATACCCCACAAGGCCAGAGCGATTATGGCGGCCCGTGGGGCAGCGGCTCGACGCAGGAAGGCCCGTCACAATCATCAAACGGCCCCGCAACAGGTCCCGCGCCCTGGGGTGACGCGCCGCCGCCCGGTCCGCCGGGCCCCTGGGGGCCGCATCGCTAGCGGTCAGTGACCGCCAAACGACATTAGCGTGCGCACCGGCACGCCCATCGCCCGCAACTTGTCGGCGCCACCAAGGTCCGGCAGATCGATCACGAAACAGGCCGCCAGCACTTCGGCGCCCATCTGGCGCAACAGCTTGATCGCCGCCTCGGCGGTGCCGCCGGTCGCGACCAGATCGTCGACCAGCACCACGCGCTCGCCCTTGACCAGCGCGTCGGCATGCATCTCGATCTCGTCTTCGCCGTATTCGAGCTTGTAGGTCATGCTGACGCGCTTGTGCGGCAGCTTGCCCTTCTTGCGGATCGGCACGAAACCGGCCGAGACCTGATGCGCGACCGCGCCGCCGAGGATGAAGCCACGCGCCTCGATGCCGGCGACCTTGTCGATCTTCATCCCGGCCCAGGGCTGAACCAGTTCATCGACGGCGCGGCGAAATGCGCGCGCATCGCCAAGCAACGTGGTAATGTCGCGGAACATGATGCCCGGCTTCGGGTAATTGGGAATCGATCGGATCGAATCGCTCAAGGCGAGGTCAGCGGCCGGTAGCTTCATGACAGGGATCTCGGGTGGGCTTGAGGGTCGCTCGGAAACCGCGTGAGCGGGGCTCGGTCCGGCACTTTGTACAGGCTTGGCGCGGGATGCAACCGCGATCAGCCGGTTCGGGAACGTTCGGCCGCCGCGATGCGTCTAGAGGCCAAGGTTGCTCCGCTTCCACCGATCTTCGCCCCGCGCCACGACCACCATGCGGCCCCGTCGCGGCTGTCAGAAGCAGAGATGGGTGAGAATATTGCCGTTTTTGTCCTTCATCACGCGCGGACATTCGATCCGGTGCAGCGCTTCCTTGGCCTGCGGATTGCCGAGCGCGGCGGCCTTTTCGTAATAGGCCTTGGCGCGTGCATCGTCCTTCGGCCCGCCACGGCCGATTTCCCAGAACGCGCCGGCCCACATGTTGGCGTCGGCATGGCCTTGCGCGGCCGCCTTTTCAAACAAGGTCCGTGCGGCGGCGTCATCCTTCGGCCCGCCGATTCCCTGCGCATCCAGAAGACCGAGCTGGAATTGCGCCTCCGCCGAATTGCCTTCGGCGGCCCTGGCATAAAGCGCACGCGCTTCAGCCGGATTGGCCGCGGCAGCGCCGCCCTGCAACGCCGCCAGATTGGTGGCGCCGCGCGCATTGCCGGCTTTGGCCGCGCGTTCGAACAATTTGCGCGCCTCGTCGGGATCCTTGGCGACGCCCGCACCGGTGCCGAGCAGCACGCCGAGTTCGACCATCGCGCCGGTGCTGCCCTTGGCGATCGCCTGACGATAGAGCTTGATCGCCTCGGCCATCTGCCGGTTGGCGGCATAGGCACGGCCGAGCTGATAGATCGCGCGACGCGATTTCGACGCCGCAGCCTTGCAGTATTTTAAAGCGATCGGCACATCGGACGGCGCGACCGAATTGACGCCTTTGACGTCGGCAGGCTTGTCGGGGTCGGCCGGATCGGCGGCGATGCGGTCGCAAAGTACCTGATCGGCCGATTGGGCATGAGACGGCGCCGACGTCGCGGACAGAACCAGCAGGGCAAACCCGGATAGCGCCAGCAACAGGCCGAAGGATCTCTGCATCGTCATCCACTCACGCTGACCCTCGATCGATAGCGCAACAAGCCGCGACATCGGTCGAGGGAACCATCTCGCCGGACAGTTTAAAACCCGCTGACGACGTGAGCAACCGCGTGGAGCGCTCAGACTTTCAGCACCCGGCCCGCCACCGCGTCGAGCTTCTTGATCAACTCCGGATCGCGCGCTTCGGGCCGCGTGATCAAGGCGGTGTCGAGCGCGCGGTCGGAGCCGATCGGACAGGCTTCATGCTCGCGCGGGAAATCCCGCGCCAGCCGCGCCACCAGGCTTTGCGCGCGCGTCGCGTTGTCCATCAGCACCTTGATGATGTCCTGCACCGTCACCGCGTCATGATCCGGATGCCAGCAATCGAAATCGGTCACCATCGCGACCGTCGCGTAACAAATCTCGGCTTCGCGGGCGAGCTTGGCCTCCGGCATGTTGGTCATGCCGATCACCGAGTAGCCAAGCTGCTTGTAGGTCATGCTCTCGGCATAGGTCGAAAATTGCGGTCCTTCCATGCAGACATAAGTGCCGCCCATCTTGGGCTCGATGCCCTCGGCCTTCGCCGCCTCGGCGATGCGCGCGCGCAGGCGCGGCGAAACCGGATGCGCCATCGACACATGCGCCACCAGTCCCTTGCCGAAGAACGACGATTCCCGCTTGTGAGTCCGGTCGACAAACTGATCGACCAGCACAAAGCTGCCCGGCGGCATGTCCTCCCGGAACGAACCGCAGGCCGACAGCGACACCAGATCGGTCACGCCGGCGCGCTTGAGAATATCGATATTGGCCCGGTAATTGATATCGGACGGCGACAGCCGATGGCCCTTGTCATGCCGCGGCAAAAACACCACCGGCAATCCTTCGATATCGCCGATCCGAAGCGCGCCGGACGGCTCGCCCCAGGGCGACGCGATCCGCTCCTCGCGCACATTTTCAAGACCGGGCAGATCGTAAACGCCCGAACCGCCGATGATGCCGAGAACCGATTTGGTCATATCCGCCTCAATTTTCGTTCCAAAAAACGAAAGGGCCCCATTCGGGGCCCTCGCGTCAAGCGATGTCGTTGCGGCGCACTGATTAGTGAACGGCCGACCAGACTTTCTTCTTGGTGAAGTACAGGAGGCCCGAGAGCAGGATCAGGAAGATCATGACCTGGAAACCGGTCCGCTTGCGCTGTACCAGCTTGGGCTCGGCGGCCCACATCAGGAACGCCGTCACGTCCTTCGAATACTGCGCCAGGGTCTGCGGCGAACCGTCGTCATAGGTCACCTGACCGTCGGCCAGCGGCTGCGGCATGGCGATGACGTGGCCGGGGAAATATTCGTTGTAGTGACCGCCCGCCGGCACGGTGAAGCCCTTCGGTGCTTCCTTGTAGCCGTTCAGGATGGCGTGAATGTAGTCCGGGCCGGCTTCCTGATACTGGGTCACGATATCGAACAGGAAGGTCGGGAAGCCGCGCTGATAGCCGCGCGCCTTGGCCAGCGTCGACATATCGGGCGGAGCCACGCCGTTGGCGGCAGCGGCAGCCGCAGCGTTCGGGAACGGCGCCGGGAAGTGATCGGCCGGGCGGCCGGCACGCTCGATCGGCTGACCTTTATCGTCAAGATCGGCGATCTTGTAGGTGGCGGCGATCGCCGCGGCCTGCGCCGCGGTGAAGCCCGGACCGCCGGCATCGGCCAGCGAACCGATCGACAGCAGATCCATCGAGTGGCAGCTCGAGCAGACTTCCTTGTAGATCTTGAAGCCGCGCTGAAGCTGGGCTTCGTCATATTTGCCGAACGGTCCGGCAAACGACCACTTCATGGCCGGCGGCGGGACTTGATGTTCCTGAGCCGCGGCGGGCGCCGCGGTTCCGGCAACCAGGCCGGCGACGAGGCCGGCCGCGGCGAGAGCGATGATGGTCCGTTTATTGGTCATGTTGCCCCCGCTTACGCCTTCGCGCCCAGAACCGATTCCGAAATCGAATTCGGCAGCGGCTTGGTCTTCTCAAAGAAGCCCAGCAGCGGCAGCACGATCAGGAAGAAGGCGAAATAATAGAGCGTGAACAGGCGCGACAAGATCACGTAGATGCCTTCCGGCGGCTTCGAACCGAGCCAGCCCAAGCCGATGCAGGCGATCACCCACAGCCAGAAGAACTGCTTGAACAGCGGCCGATAGCGACCCGAACGCACCTTCGAAGTGTCGAGCCAGGGCAGGAAAGCCAGGATCAGGATCGAGCCGAACAGCGCCAGAACGCCGATCAACTTGTCCGGGATCGAGCGCAGGATCGCGTAGAACGGCAGGTAATACCATTCGGGCACGATTTCCGCCGGGGTCACGGCCGGGTTGGCCGGGATGTAGTTGTCCGGATGGCCGAGGAAGTTCGGCACGTAGAAGATGAACCAGGCGAACAGGATCAGGAAGCAGGCCATGAAGAAGCCGTCCTTGACCGTCGCGTAAGGCGTGAACGGAACGGTGTCCTTCTCCGACTTCGGCTCGATGCCGGCCGGGTTGTTCTGGCCGGCGACGTGCAGCGCCCAGATGTGCAGCACGACCACGCCCGCGATCACGAAGGGCAGCAGATAGTGCAGCGAGAAAAACCGGTTCAGCGTCGGATTGCCGACGGCGTAGCCGCCCCACAGCCAGGTGACGATGGTGTCGCCGACCCCGGGTATCGCCGAGAACAGGTTGGTGATGACGGTCGCCGCCCAGAAGCTCATCTGGCCCCAAACCAGCACGTAGCCCATGAAACCGGTCGCCATCATCAGCAGGTAGATGATCACGCCGAGGATCCACAGCACCTCGCGCGGCTCCTTGTACGACCCGTAATAGATGCCGCGGAACATGTGAATGTAGACCGCGAAGAAGAACATCGCCGCGCCGTTGGCGTGGGTATAGCGCAGGAGCCAACCGTAGTTGACGTCGCGCATGATCGCTTCGACCGACTTGAAGGCGAGATCGACGTGCGGCGTGTAGTGCATCGCCAGCACGATGCCGGTGATGATCTGGATGCCCAGCATCATCGTCAGGATGCCGCCGAACGTCCACCAGTAGTTGAGGTTCCGGGGCGTCGGATAGGCAACGAAAGATGAATGAATGAGACCGCCGATCGGCAGCCGCTTTTCAAACCATTGCAGAACTTTGCTCTGCGGTTGGTAGGTCGAGTTTCCGCTCATGGTCGAACCTTGAATGCGTCGTTTCGCTTAGCCGATTTGAATCTTGGTATCGGAAACGAACTTGTACGGCGGCAGGGGAAGGTTTTTCGGCGCCGGGCCTTTGCGAATGCGGCCGGCGCTATCGTACTGCGAACCATGGCACGGGCAGAACCAGCCATCGTACTCGCCCTGGTGGGCGAGCGGGATGCAGCCGAGATGGGTGCAAATGCCGATGACGACGAGCCACTGGTCGTGACCGCTCTTGACCCGCGCCGAGTCGGGCTCGGGGTCCTTCAGGCTATCGACGGCCACGTTCTTGGCCTCGTCGATCTCCTTCTTCGTGCGATGGGAGATGAAGATCGGCTTGGACCGCCAGAACACCTTGACGATCTGGCCTTCGGCGATCGGCGTCAGGTCGATTTCAACCGGCGCGCCGGCCGCAATGGTCGAAGCGTCGGGGTTCATTTGTGAAATGAGCGGGACCAGCGCCGCAGCGGCGCCGACGGCGCCAACGGCTCCGGTCGCGATGTACAGAAAATCGCGGCGCGTGTGCTCCGCAGAAGACACGGTCGTCACGTCTGAATCCTCTCCCCCGGCTGGCTTAAATCTTCCGCCAGAGGCCGATGCCGTGGACGTTTGTCCCGCGGTGGCTGAGGCGAACCGCTCACGGCAACCCTCAAGAAAGTGAGGACGGCGTTTTCGGTGGGTTTCTATTGGCACCCTTGCGGTGCGAGTGCAAGCCCGGTATCGCGGCGGCGAAGGTCTGGTGCATAAGTCATTGGTCTAGAGAGGCTTAAGCCCGGCCGGCAGGCCCCGGCGGCGGCGCGGCGGAAACGGACAAGCGGATGCGCATAGCCCTTTACGAGCCCGATATCCCGCAAAATACCGGCACGATTCTCCGCACTTGCGCCTGCCTGGGATTGGAAGCCCATATTATCGAACCGGCCGGCTTCCCGGTCACCGACCGGGCCTTCCGCCGGGCCGGCATGGATTATCTCGACCGGGTCAACATCATCCGCCACGCCGATTTCGCCGAATTCGAGCGCTGGCGCCGCCAGGAGCGCCTCAGTCTGGTGCTGATGACCACGGCCGGCTCGCGGCCCTACCTCGAACACGCCTTTACCGGCGACCAGATCCTGCTGTTCGGCCGCGAAAGCGCCGGCGTCCCGCCCGCCGTCCATAAGGTGGCCGACCACCGGCTGGTAATCCCGGTCCGCGAGGGCTTCCGCTCGCTCAATATCGCGGTCTCGGTGGCCATGGTCGCCGGCGAGGCCCTGCGCCAGACTGGCGGTTTCACGCCGGCGATGGCATTCGCCGCCCCTACCGAATAAAGCGTGGCCCCCATGAATATCGATATGAACACCGACACGAGCACCGACGACCTCGAAAGCCGCAAGGCCCGCGCCCGCGCCTGGTTCGAAACCTTGCGCGACGACGTCTGCGCCAGCTTCGAGGCGCTGGAAGACGCCCTGCCGGCTTCCGCGCCGCTGGCGGACCGGCCGGCCGGCCGCTTCGTGCGCACGCCCTGGCAGCGCAAGGACCATTCCGGCACCGAAGGCGGCGGCGGGGTCATGTCGCTGATGCGCGGCCGGGTTTTCGAGAAGGTCGGTGTCCACTGCTCGACCGTCCACGGCGAGTTCGCCCCTGAATTCCGCAAGGAAATTCCCGGCGCCGCCGACAATCCGAGCTTCTGGGCCTCGGGCATTTCGCTGATCGCGCATCTGCACAATCCGCATGTGCCGGCGGTCCATATGAACACCCGCTTCGTCGTCACCAGCAAGGCCTGGTTCGGCGGCGGCGCGGACCTCACGCCGGTGCTCGATCGCCGACGCACTCAGGACGACCCCGACAGCCTCGCCTTTCATGCCGCCATGCAAGCGCCGTGCGCGGCGCATCCGGCTGTCGCCGACTACGCCAAATTCAAAAAGTGGTGCGACGACTATTTCTATCTCAAGCACCGCAACGAGATGCGCGGCATAGGCGGCATCTTTTACGACTATCTCGAGACCGACTGGGAGGCGACCTTCGCTTTCACGCAAGCCGTCGGCCGCGCCTTCCGCGACATCTATCCGACGCTGGTGCGCAACAACTTCGCCACGCCCTGGAGCGAGGCCGAGCGCGACGAGCAACTGATCCGGCGCGGCCGCTATGTCGAGTTCAACCTGCTTTACGATCGCGGCACGATTTTCGGCCTGCGCACCGGCGGCAATGTCGACTCGATCCTGTCGTCGATGCCCCCCGTGGTGAAATGGCCGTAATCCGGCCCGTCGTGATCTAAATGTCATCGACCGGGTCTAAGCTCGCGCATCTTCAACATGGATGCGGGAGCATTTATGACCTTTGCAGCGGGCAATATCGTCGTTTTGAAATCCGGCGGGCCGGCCATGACCGTTATCTCGGCCGCCGGCGACGACGTTGAGTGCGTCTGGATCGGCGACCTCGGCGAATTGTTCCGCCATGCCATTCCGGCGGTCGCGCTCGAAAGCGCCATCGACGAAGACGACATTGAAGACGAAGACGACGATTTCGAGGACGACGAGACCGCCGAAGACGACGAAGCGGACGAGAAAGACAAGGCCCTCGCCGACTGAGTTGGACCGACGCAACGCCCCAGTCAGAGTGGCGGCCTAAAACCCGTGCCGCGATTCAAAGTGCAGAGCCTATCGCCGCGGTATCGGCAATGCGCGCCAAGGCCTCGGTCTCGGCCGGAAAGCCTTGCGCGATCCAGGCCGATTCCGCCGCGCGCATCGCGTCGCCAAGCGCGGGGCCTTTGGCGATACCGCGCTTGATGAAGTCGGCCGCCTTCAACGGAAAGGCCGGCGCGTTCCAGCGCTGCGCCAATGTCGCCAGCCCGTGCCAATCCTTGTCATGCGCGGTCTCCGACGACCGCGCCCAGCCGAGCAACGCGTGGTCGGTGAAAGCCTCGGGGCCGAGCCGATAGATCAAGGCCCGCCCGCCGGCCTCGCCGACCGCCGGCGAAATCCGCCGCCAGCCTTCCGCCATTGACGCAAGCCGCGCCAACTCATGCTTGGTCAGCCGCAAACGGACGAACAACCGCTCGGCATCCTCGGGAACGGTCACCGCCAGCGCGCCAAGCCGACGCACCGGATCGGGATGAAATCCAACCGCCGCCTCGACCTTGGCCATGTTTTCGAAGGCACCGAGATAATTGACGCCGCCGAGAATACGCATGCTGAGGCCGGCATCGCTCATCACGATCAGCGTCGGCAGCGCATGCGGTCCGACCAGCAGCTTCATCGTCTCCATGCGCAGTCGTTCGCGTGATAATTGCGCCAACCCGTCACGACCGGCGATACAGGCCGCCAGCCCGTCGGCGTCGGGCGCGCCACCCGGACCGTAAGTGGCGTGGAACCGAAAGAACCTCAGAATGCGCAGGTAGTCTTCCGCGATCCGCTTGCCGGGATCGCCGATGAAGCGCACGCGCCGCGCCGCCAGATCGTCAAGCCCGCCGGTATAGTCATAAACCGTCCCGTCGCGCGTCACCGACAAGGCATTGATCGTGAAGTCGCGACGCTCGGCATCGGCCGGCCAGTCGCGGCCGAAAGCGACCTTGGCGTGACGGCCGTAGGTTTCGACGTCGCGACGCAACGTGGTCACTTCGAGCGGATGGCCATCGATCACGACCGTCACCGTGCCGTGCTCGATACCGGTCGGCACCGCCTTGAAGCCGGCGGCCTTGACCCGGCGCACGACCTCTTCCGGCACCGCCGTCGTGGCGACGTCGATTTCATGCACCGGCATATCGATCAGCGCATTACGCACCGCACCACCGACGACACGCGCTTCCTCGCCATCGCGGTCAAGCACGTCGAGCAGGCGAACCACGGCGCCGCCATTCAGCCAGGCGATCTTGCCGAGCGAGCGCGCGGTGGCGCCAAAGCCGCCGGCGGTCATTGCGTTTTCCCCGGCTCGTCGATCGTGCGCCCCGGCACGAATTTGCCGTTCTCCATATGCGCCGGCACGTAACGCGCACCCGGTTTGGCGCCAGTGTAGTTGGCAAAGTAAATGAAGCTGCCGAGCACCAGCGCCAGCGCGACAATCGCAAGCCAGACCAGACGCGACACCGGCCAGGATTCGACATCCATCACGCCGGCCTTGGTCGCCCACAGAAACACCGCGTAAAGCACAAACGGCAGGGCGAACAACAACAGCTCGGTCAGGACCGGACGGATCATCGATAGATCCTGTCGTGCAGATTGCGCAGGATGCCCGCGGTCACGCCCCAGATATAACGCTCGCCGAAACTGATCGCGTAAAAATGCCGGGTCAGGCCGTTCCAGTCGCGCGAATGCCGTTTCACGTTGGCCTGATCCATCAGGAAGGCCAACGGCACCTCGAAGACGTTATCGACCTCGCCGGCATTGAGCGTCAGGGCAAAGCCCGGCGTCACCCGCGCGATCACCGGCACGATCCGGTAGCCGAGCGTTGTCATGTAAACGTCAAGATAGCCGAGCGGCTCGACATGATCGCGCGCCAGACCGATTTCCTCCTCGGCTTCGCGCAAGGCAGCCGCCAACGGATCGCTATCGGTCTTGTCGATCTTGCCGCCGGCGAATGAAATCTGGCCGGGATGATCGGGCAGATGCTGGGCGCGCTGCGTCAGCAGAATGGTCGGTTCGGCATGATCGACAACCGGCACCAGAACGGCGGCCGGCCGGATCGGCCGCACCTCGGAAATCTTCTGCATCACCGGATCGGCGTCGTGATCGCCGCGTTGCGGTGTCACATTCGGATCGTCGACGCCGGCCGGCACCTGCAAGGTCAGGCGCGATCGCGCCCGGGTGTAGAACTCATCGGCCGTCAGGCCTGCCGCCGTATCCGCTCCCGGCATTAAACGAACTCCCGTAGCGTGCTGGCCTCGGCCATCGCGTAAAACTCGCCCGCCGAGACCACCCCGAACAGAGCCTTGCCGTCGATCTCGCGCTCCTCGCCGAGATTGACCAGATCGTAAAACAGCGCCCGCGTCACTTTGGCCCACAGGCCATCCCTGACATGCAGATAGGGCTTCAAGCCACCGTTCGCCGCATCCTCGTCGAATCGCAATGCGTGACCGGGCCCCGCGCTAATCCATTCATCGACATTGCTGCGAAACCGCAAGACCGAACCGCGTTCGTCATCGCCGACCGACAATTCGACGGCCAGAAAAGGCGCGTCATCGACGGCGATGCCAACCTTTTCCACCGGCGTCACCAAAAAATAACGGTCGCCCTCGCGCTTGAGTACGGAGGCTAACAGTTTGACGAGCGCCTGACGGCCAATCGGGGTCTTTTGATAAAACCAGGTGCCGTCGGCGGCGATCCGCATGTCGATATCGCCGCAAAACGGCGGATTCCACAGATGGACCGGGGGCAGCCCTTTACCGCTCCCGCGCGACAGCATGGCGGCTATACCGTCCAGCCCACCCTGACCCACCGCGTTACCGACAACCTGCCCTGCCTTCGCCATTGTTTCCTTACGATAATCAGATGCTTCTGAACTGTTCGCAACTTTGTGACCGACCGGACCCCTGGATAAAGATAGCGTAAGCTGACGCTGAATAATGCGGCAGATTCGGCGTTACGCCTTGCAGGGAAAATCACCCTTGGTGCGTTTGTTGCATAGCATCGAAGCACGGCAAAACGCGCGAAAGAGCGCGGTCAGATAAGGGAACTTGGCACCATGGCGTCGGCAAGCGGCGAAAGCCTTGAAAAGCTCGAAGATATGATCGTGCGGGCGGCGGAATCGACCGCGACCCATATCCGCGCCGCCAAGGAAGCCATCGGCACCGTCATCTTCGGTCAGGACACTGTGGTCGAACGCGCTTTGATCACGGTTCTGTCCGGCGGTCACGCTTTGCTGGTCGGCGTGCCCGGTCTGGCCAAAACCAAACTGGTCGAGACGATGGGCACCGCGCTCGGCATGGACGCGCGCCGCGTTCAGTTCACGCCCGACCTGATGCCGTCCGACATTCTCGGGTCCGAAGTCCTGGAAGAAGGCGCCGCCGGCAAACGCAGCTTCCGTTTCATTCCGGGACCTGTCTTCGCGCAATTGCTGATGGCCGACGAAATCAACCGCGCCTCGCCTCGCACCCAGTCGGCGCTGTTGCAGGCGATGCAGGAACAGCATGTCACGGTCGCCGGTGTACGCCACGACCTGCCGAAGCCGTTTCATGTTCTGGCGACGCAAAACCCGCTCGAGCAGGAAGGCACTTATCCGCTGCCCGAAGCGCAGCTCGACCGCTTCCTGATGGAAATCGACGTCGATTATCCGGACCTGGACGCCGAGCGTAAAATCCTGTTCGACACCACCGGCGCCGACGAAGGCCGCGCCAAGGCCGCCATGACCTCGGACGACCTGATCGCGGCGCAGCGGCTGGTCCGCCGTCTGCCGGTCGGCGAATCGGTGGTCGAAGCGATCCTGCAACTGGTGCGCTCGGCCCGCCCCGGCCCGGAAGCCGGCGATCTCGGCCGGCTAATCAACTGGGGTCCGGGCCCGCGCGCCAGCCAGTCGCTGATGCTGGCGGTGCGCGCCCGCGCGCTGCTCGACAACCGCTTCGCGCCATCGGTCGATGACGTGCTCGAACTGGCCGAGCCCGTGCTCAAACACCGCATGGCCCTGACCTTCGCCGCCCGTGCCGAAGGCGAAACCATCCAGAACGTCATCGCGCGGCTTAAAGCCCGCATCGGATAACATGTCGAATACTCCGGTCGAGCCGAGAAAGCCCACCGCCCAGGACGAACGGCCGGTCACCGCCGCTGCCGGCATGAGCAGCAAGCTGGCGGCGCGCATTCCTCGCCTGATCCTGGAAGCGCGCCGGGTCGCCTCGACCGTCATTCATGGCTTGCATGGCCGCCGTCGCGCCGGCACCGGCGAGAACTTCTGGCAATACCGTCACTTCATGTCGGGCGAGCCGGCGCAGAACATCGACTGGCGGCGTTCGGCGCGCGACGATCATCTCTATGTGCGCGAGCGCGAATGGGAAGCGTCCCATACCATCTGGATGTGGGCCGACCGTTCCGCCTCGATGGAATTCAATTCGCACCTGACCGAGTGGAGCAAGCTCGACCGCGCGCTGGTCGTATCCTTTGCACTCGCCGAAGTGCTGGTGCAGGGCGGCGAGCGCGTCGGCATTCCGGAATTGATGCGGCCGACCGCGAACCGCAACGTCATCGAGACCATGGCGCAGCGCATCATCCATGACCGCGCCGAACGCCCGAGCCTGCCGCCCAACTTTGCGCCGGCGGCGTTTTCCGAAGTACTGCTGCTGTCGGATTTCTGGAGTCCGATCGCCGACTATCGGCGCACCATCGGGCAGCTTGCCGCCAATGGCGCGCGCGGCCATGTCGTGCAGGTCGTCGATCCGGCCGAAGAGTCGTTTCCCTATGCCGGCCGCGTCGAGTTCATTGAATCCGAGGGCTTGGGCAGCGTCACCGCCGGCCGCGCCGAAACCTGGCGCGCCGATTACGAAAAACTGCTGGCCAGTCATCGCGCCGCGCTGCGTGCGGCGACCGAGCGGTTCGGCTGGACCTTCACGGTCCATCGCACCGACCGCGGCCCGACCGAACTTCTGTTCGCACTGCATGCCCGGATGGGCGCCAATTCAATCGCGACCGTGGCCAATAACCGGCACGCGCCGGCGCAAAGCGGAGGCGTCGCCTGATGGGCGCCCTGTTCGGTTCTTTCTCGCTCGGCTTCGCGCAACCGTTGGCGCTGCTGGGTCTGCTGAGTCTGCCGCTGCTGTGGTGGCTGTTGCGGCTGGTGCCGCCGCGCCCGCGCCAGATCAGCTTTCCGCCGACGCGGCTGCTGTTCGAAATCGCACCCAAGGAAGAAACGCCTGCGCGCACGCCGTGGTGGTTGACGCTGCTGCGGCTGTTGCTCGCCGCGCTCGTCATCATTGCCGCCGCCGGCCCGCAGTGGAATCCGCCGGTCGCCAGTGCCGACAAGGCCGCGCCTTTGCTGATGCTGATCGACGACGGTTGGGCCGCCGCCTCGACCTGGGATACACGACTGCGCACCGCCGATGAATTGCTGGCCCGCGCCGAAGCCGATCATCGCGGTGTCGCCGTCCTGCCGCTCTCGGAAACCACCCGCGATATTTCACTCGGCGTCGCCGGTGCCGCCCGCGTCCAGATCAAACAACTCAAGCCCAAGCCGCATGCGGTCGACCGCATCGAGGCGCTGCCATTGATCGACCGCTTCATGAAAAACACGCCCGATGCCGAAACGGTCTGGCTGACCGACGGCGTCGATCTCGGCAAGGGCGCCGGCTTTGTCGACGGCTTGAAGAGCCTGATCGGCACCCGGCCGATCACCATCATATCCGGCGGCGTTCCAATATCCCACGCGCTGGCGGGCGCCGACAACGCCGCCGGCGCACTGACCGTCAAGGTTTTGCGCGCGCAAACCGGCATCGCCGAAAATGGCATCGTCAACGCCATCGATCTCAAGGGACTGCCGCTGGGCGAAGCCCCCTTCGCGTTCAAGTCCGGCGACCGCGAAGCCGACGCCGTAATCGATCTGCCGGTCGAGATCCGCAACGACGTCGCGCGGCTGGAAATCGTCGGCGAGCGCTCGGCCGGCGCGGTGCAGTTGCTCGACAAGCGCTGGCGGCGGCGCACCGTCGGCATCGTATCGGGATCGGACGCCGACCGATCGCAGCCCTTGCTGGGCGCCAGCTATTATCTGACCCGGGCGCTCAATCCGTTTGCCGATGTCAGGCCCGCCGAAGCGGTCGCACCGGCAATCGCGATCGGTCATTTCCTCGACCAGCACCTGCCGATGCTGATCCTCGCCGATGTCGGCAATGTTGCCGAAGCACGCGCCCGGCTCGACGCCTGGATCGACAATGGCGGCGTGCTGGTGCGCTTTGCCGGACCGCATCTGGCCGCCGGCAGCGACGATCTCGAACCGGTGAAACTGCGCCGTGGTGGCCGCATCCTCGGCGGCAGCATGTCATGGGAAAAACCGCAGCAACTGGCCGCCTTCTCGCGCAGCGGCCCCTTCAACGGCATGGCGGTGCCGAACGATGTGACCGTGACCCGTCAGGTTTTGGCTGAGCCCGACTCGCAACTGTCGGACCGGACCTGGGCAACTCTGGCGGACGGCACACCGCTGGTAACAGCGCAACGGCGCGGCAAGGGACTGGTCGTGCTGTTCCATGTCACCGCCGACACCCGCTGGTCCGATCTGCCGCTGGCCGGCACTTTCGTCGACATGCTCCGCCGCATCGTCGCCCTGGCGGGCGCGACCGCCACGGCCGATAACGACAGCGGCACGACGACAAAAGCCGCCAGCACCGGCAGCGCCAGCGCCGCGGTGCCGGCAACCCGCGTGCTCGACGGCTTCGGTGCTTTCACCGCGCCAACCGCGACGGCGCGGCCGATCCCCGCGAACTTTGCCGGCCGCGCCAATGGCGACCATCCGCCCGGCTTCTATGGACCGCCGGAAGGTCTTGTCGCCGTCAATACCTTAAAGCCCGACGACCGGCCGACCCCACTCAACATTGCGCCGCTTAACGCCCGGCTCGACGTCTACCGTCATGGCGAACCGCTCGATCTGCGCGGTCCGATCTTCGTGGCAGCCTTGGTCCTGCTCCTGCTCGACGCGCTGGTGGTGTTCTGGCTCTGCGGCGGACTGATGGCGCTGCGCCATCGCAAGCGCGGTGCGCCGACCGCGGCGGCGCTGATCGCCTTCGCGTTGCTCGCCGGTGTCGCCTTGCCGCCGCCGGCTCAGGCGCAAACGCCAGCTCCGGCAACGTCGCCGCTGCCGCCCTTGTCCGCGGCGCAAACCGACTTCGCCATCATGGCGACGCGCCAGACCCATCTCGCCTATATCGTCACCGGCGATCCCGCCGTCGATGAAATCAGCAAGGCCGGTCTGCAAGGACTGACCCTGTTTCTGGCGCAGCGCACCGCGCTCGAACCGGGCGAACCGGTCGGCCTCGATCCGGCGCGCGACGAACTGTCGTTCTTTCCGTTGATCTATTGGCCGATCTCGACGACCGCGCCGAAGCCGGCGCGGGCCACGCTCGACCGCATCGACACTTACATGAAGCGCGGCGGCACCGTGCTGTTCGATACCCGTGACGCGATCGATGCGCCGATCGGCCCCAACGGCGCCACGCAAGGTCCCGGCATGGTCGCACTGCGCGCGATCCTGTCGTCGCTCGACGTGCCGGAACTGGAACCCTTGCCGCGCGATCATGTGCTCAACAAAACCTTCTTCCTGCTGCGCGACTTCCCCGGCCGCTTCACCAACGGTCAGCTATGGGTCGAAGCCTTGCCGGCGGAGAACGACGACGACCCGAACCGTCCGGCGCGCGCCGGCGACGGCGTGTCCTCGATCATGATCACGTCGAACGATTTCGCCGGCGCCTGGGCAATGCGGCCGGACGGCCAGGCGATGTTGCCTCTGGTGCCCGGCGAACCGCGCCAGCGCGAATATGCCTTCCGCGCCGGCGTCAACATCGTGATGTACGCACTGACCGGCAACTACAAAGCCGACCAGGTCCATATCCCGGCGCTGCTCGAACGGTTGGGACAATGACCCCATGAACCTCGGCGTCGCTTTCGCTCCTCTGGTGCCCGACTATGTGGTCTGGGCCGGCTTTGCCGCAGCCCTGCTGATCTCGATCCTGCTGCTGGTGGCGCGCAGCCGCGGCGCCTGGGTGCGCGCGATCGCGATGGCGATGCTACTGCTGGCGCTCGCCAATCCGTCCTTCACCCGCGAGGATCGCGATCCGATTCCTTCGGTCGCCGCGGTTATCGTCGACAAGAGCCCTAGTCAGGATTTCGGCGACCGCAGCCAGCAAACCGAAGCCGCCCGCACGTCGATCGTCGAACGGCTGAAGCGCATCCCCGGACTTGAAGTCCGGGTCGCCGAAGCCGGCGCCGCCGATGGCGAAACCGACGGCACTCGCTTGTTCTCGGCCTTGTCTTCGACACTCGCCGACGTGCCACCCGACCGCATCGCCGGCGCGATCATGATCACCGACGGCCGCGTCCACGACATTCCGACCGACGCCGCGGCGCTCGGCTTCGACGCACCGCTGCATGCCTTGATCACCGGCCACACCAATGAAATCGATCGCCGCGTCGTGCTGACCCAGACGCCACGGTTCGGCATTGTCGGGCAGTCGCAGACCATCGGCTTCCGGGTCGAGGATCAAGGCGCAGCCAGCGGCCCGGTGCAAGTCACGATCCGACGCGACGGCGAAGTACTGGAACAGCGTGTCGTTAATGCAGGCAGCGATATCAGCGCGAAAGTGCCGATTCCACATGCCGGCCCCAATATCGTCGAGGTCGAAGCCGCCCCGCTTACCAACGAACTGACTTTGGTCAACAACCGCGCGGTCATTTCCATCGATGGCGTGCGCGACAAACTGCGTGTGCTGCTGGTGTCGGGCGAACCGCATGCCGGCGAACGGACCTGGCGAAATCTGCTCAAGTCCGACGCCTCGGTCGACCTGGTGCATTTCACCATCCTGCGTCCGCCGGAAAAGCAGGACGGCACGCCGATCAACGAATTATCGCTGATCGCCTTTCCGACCCGCGAACTTTTCCAGCAGAAGATCTCGGAATTCCAGCTCATCATCTTCGACCGCTATGCCCGTCAGGGCGTGCTGCCGATGCTGTATTTCGACAACATCGCCAAATATGTCCGCGATGGCGGTGCGGTGATGATCGCGGCCGGCCCGGACTATGCCGCACCGACCTCGATCTGGCGCACCCCGCTCGATTCCATTTTGCCGGCCGAGCCGTCCGGCGACATGACCGAGCAAAGCTTTCAGGCCCGGCTGACCGATGCGGGCCGACGCCATCCCGTCACGCGCGCGCTTGAAGGTTCGGACACCGAACCGCCGCACTGGAGCCACTGGTTCCGCGTCGTCGATACCAAGCACGTCACCGGCACCAGCGTGATGCAGGGCCCTGACGGCAAGCCATTGCTGGTGCTCGCACGCCAGGGCAAAGGCCGGGTCGCGCTTCTGTTGTCGGATCATATCTGGCTGTGGGCGCGCGGCTTCGAAGGCGGCGGGCCGCATCTCGATCTGCTGCGTCGGCTGTCGCATTGGCTGATGAAGCAACCCGACCTCGAGGAAGAAGCCCTGCGGCTGATCGTGCATGGCCGCGATGTCACCGTGCAACGCCAGACCATGGCCGATGCCGTCAACCCGGTGACGCTGACCTCGCCGGGCGGACAGAGCCGTACGCTCAATCTCACCGCGGTCGAACCCGGCCTGTGGCGCACGCAAATCACCGCCAACGAACTCGGCCTGTGGCGCGCCACCGACGGCAAGCTGGTCGCGCTCGCCAATGTCGGCCCGGCCAATCCGCGCGAATTCCAGGAAGTCACGTCGACGACCACGACCCTGCATGACATCGCCAATGCAACGGGCGGCGACGCACGCCGGCTCGCCGATGGCAACCGGCTCAACGTGCCGCGTGTGGTCGCGGTGCGAACCTCGACGACCTATAAAGGCGACGACTGGATCGGCCTACGGCTGCGCGACGTCAGCGTGGTGCGTGGCATCGGCGTGCTGCCGATCTTCGCCGGGCTGATCGGTCTGTTGCTGCTGGTCGGATCGCTGGCCGCGACCTGGGCAAAAGAAGGCCGCTGACGCGGTCCGCGGCGACCGACTATCACCGTCGGCGCCGCGGAAGTTTCGACATGCGAAGACCCCGATTGCCGGCCCGAATTGTTTATCTGGCCATTTCCGCAATGCTGGCCTTGTCGTTGCCGTCACTGGCGGTCGCGCAATCCGGATATGGCAAGGCGACGCCGAACCTGAAGCAGCACCTCGATCGTCTGGTTCGCGCCTACCCGGACTGGATAAGCGGTTACGACGACCACTTTCTGATCCTCAGGAACGGCCAGAAGTTCGCCCTCTCCGACGGACGAACGAACAAAACGTTCCGCGAATTGCTGGAACGGCCCGACATCGACGATATGTTCTACGCCGAATATCCCAGCAGCCCGACGTCCGCTCCGCCTTCCGTCGATGCTGATCCGGGACGTGTACGCTACGATCCATTGTTCGCGGCGATGTACGGCGACTGCAACAAGAACGGCGTCAGGCCAAAGCTGCGGCAGGTCCGCTGGTTGCCTCGTCACGGCGGCGGCAACGTCGCGATAACCACGGTCAACGGAGTCGACAAAGCGCTCGAAGCGATCGTGCGGGATCTCGACCGCCTGCCAGAAAACCTGACTAAATATCTGCTTCCGACCGGCGGCACTTTCAATTGCCGACGCATCGCCGGTTCGTCGGCGAGGTCGATGCACGCCTTCGGCGCCGCCATCGATATCAACGTCAAGTTCAGCGACTATTGGCGATGGGCGGGATCAGGCCAGCACGGGCTGCAATGGAAAAACCGCATTCCGGCCGAGATCGTTCGCATCTTCCAACGGCACGGCTTCATCTGGGGCGGCCACTGGTACCACTACGATACGATGCATTTTGAATATCGTCCGGAGTTGATTGCCGCCGCACAACGGCAAGACTGAACAACCTCAATCGAGCAAAGTAACACGGATAAAATCGCCATCGCGCCAGCGGTAGATGTCGACACGGATCGTCACCACCGTCTGAACGATCCGGTTAATAACATAGGGCGACGCCTGCCCGCGTTCCAAAAGACGCTCAAGCGTCGCGCGATTGCCGGCATCGGCAAAATAGCGATCGCTGTCGTCAATCCGGTCACGCAGTCCAAAGCGATGGAAATTGGCGCGATCCTGCCGGATGATGGCGGCGGCGGTGGTAAGACGCATACCACTCGAATTGAAATGGTCCGCTTCGCTCAGCAGGGCGGTGTAGGATTCAATCAAAACCTGAGCCTGTGCCGATTGCGCCGCCATCAGCTTGGCAAACACGATTGCCGCAAGCGCGAAACGCCACCACATCGACTCTGCCCCCCCGGTCCCCGGCGGGTCACGCCGCAGCGACCCGGCCGTATTATAAGCCGCCGGCCAGTCTAGGAATTGACGCTGTCGCATTCAAGGGCGTTGCCGGACTCACCTTACGACAGGCTCGACCCAGTCCGGGCGGATCAAACCCTTAACGCCTTCGAACGCGCCCGGCTCGAGTTCGTTGACCAGCAAGCGGGCAGGATCGACCGGCCCCGGCATCTTCACCTGGCCTTTGGCGATGCGTTTGAAGCCGGCCTTGCCGTAATAAGGCTCGTCACCGACCAGCACGACAATCTTGTAGCCCTTGGCCTTCGCCTCTTGCAGCGAGCGCGCCATCAGCGCCGAACCGACGCCGCGCTTGCGGAACGGCGGCTCGACCGTCAGCGGCCCGAGCAACAATGCCGGGGTTTCGCCGATACAGATCGGCGTCAGCCGGATCGAACCGACCAGCAGAGTGCCGATCCGGGCGGTGAAGGACAAATCCAGCAAATGGCCCCGGCCCTCGCGAATGCGGAAGGCGCTGCGGGCGTAGCGGCCGGGCCCGAAGGTGCGCTCGTGCAGCCGTTCGATCGCCAGCGCGTCGCCCAGGGTTTCCGGCAGGATGGTCAGGTCGAGTTCGGTCATGGGCCTGCGATTAGCACTCCGGACGATTTTGGTCCATCGCCGGTGGCGCGAAGCCCGATACCGCCCTAAATACATCCCCAACAAGGGAGCAAACGCATGGGACTTCTGGTTGACGGCGTCTGGCAGCAGGACGGCCAACGCACCAAAGACGGCCATTTTCAGCGGCCGACCACTCTTTTCCGCAACTGGGTCACGCCCGACGGTTCAGCCGGACCGAGCGGCCGCGACGGCTTCAAGGCGGAAGCCGACCGCTACCACCTCTACGTTTCGCTGGCTTGTCCCTGGGCACACCGCACCGTCATCTTTCGCAAGCTGAAAGCCCTGGAAAACGTCATTTCGCTGTCGGTCGTGTCGCCCGACATGCTGCAAGACGGATGGACCTTCAAGACCGAGGAAGGCTCGACCGGCGACGCCGTCAACGGCAAGAGCAAGCTGTCCGAAATCTACGTCCTGGCCGACGCGAAATATACCGGCCGCGTCACCGTTCCGGTTCTGTGGGACAAGAAGACCGGCACCATTGTCAGCAACGAGTCGTCGGAAATCATCCGGATGCTCAACACGGCTTTCGACGCCTTCACCAACGTCCACACCGATTTCTACCCGCAAGCCTTGCGCGCCGAAATCGACCGCATCAACGACCTGGTCTATCCGAACATCAATAACGGCGTTTACCGCGCCGGCTTCGCCACCTCGCAGGACGCCTACGAGACCGCGTTCCGCAACCTGTTCGATACGCTCGACGAGATGGAGCAGATCCTATCGACGCGGCGCTATCTCACCGGCTCGACCATCACCGAAGCCGACTGGCGGCTGTTCTGCACTTTGATCCGCTTCGACGCCGTCTATTACTCGCACTTCAAGTGCAACTGGCGGCACATTTACGAATATCCCAACCTGTCGAACTATGCCCGCGAGCTGTACCAGGTGCCGGGCGTCGCCGAGACCGTCAGCCTGCAACAGATCAAGCGGCATTATTACAACAGCCAGCGTCAGGTAAACCCGACCGGCATCGTGCCGGTCGGGCCGCAACTGGATTTCGCCGCGCCGCATGATCGGGCGAGGCTCGCCTGAGTATCCGCCGCCTTCCCCGCCTACGCAGGGGCGGCGGCGACCGACCTATCCCAGAATATCCTTCTTCTTCTGAAGATATTCGTCGCGGTTGATCTCACCGCGCGCGTAGCGCTCTTCCAGCACATCGAGGCCCGCCGAGCGCTTCGGCGGCATGTGATGCAGGCCGGCCGCCGTTGTCGACCGCAACAGCCAGATCACACCGGCGATGATCGCGATCAAGATGACGACCCAGAAGATCATATGCACCACGCCGTAACCGCCATAGCCAAAGCCATAGCCGTTCATCATCCCGTACCCCGGTCCGTAGCCCCACATCACTGCGCCTCCACCGGCTGATAGGCGCCGTTATGGCGATTGAACTGCAAGGTCTGCACGATGCCGCCTTTGTCCTTGGTGACGATTTCGGCGGTGATGGTGTCGGCGTCTTTTTCCTTGACGTCGCCGACCTTGAGATTGGGGTTGCGGATCATCTGCGCCAGATACTTGGTGACGTCATCGACGGAGAGATTGAGGTTGCCTTGATTAAGGTTGCCCTGACCGCGGTTATAGCCGGGGCCGTAGCCGCCCATCATGCCGTAGCCCGGACCGTAACCCTGCCGCGGGCCATAGCCCTGGTTCGGACCCTGGCATTGATAGCCGCCGCAACCGTAGCCGCCGTTCATCATGTAACCCGGACCGTAGCCGCCATTCATCATGCCATAGCCGGGACCGTAACCACCGCCCATCATGTAGCCCGGGCCATAGCCGCCGCCGTAACCGCCACCCATCATGTAGCCGGGGCCGTAGCCGCCGCCCATCATGCCGTAGCCGGGACCGTAGCCACCGCCCATCATACCGTAACCGCCGCCGTAATAAGGCTGAGCTTGCAATTGGGTGCCGATGGCAAACGTCGCCACGGCTATCGCGGCCGTCGCCGCCAGAGTCTGAATTTTACGCATGATCGATCTCCTCGATAGGATTGCTGTAAAGGCCGTCACTTGAGTTTGATGTCGACATCCGCGCCGCAGGAGCGACGCGGACGAACTCAGACCGCAACCTTGGGAATATCCGGATCGATAAGGACGAGATGCCCGACCATCTCGTCATTGGCCGGGAGAAATCCTTGCGCCGTGCTGGAAAACGCCACCGCGCTGACCGTCGCAAGCGGCAACATGCTCGGCATGGTGCAGGTCGGACAGCACTTGTCGTCATGCTGGACGGGATCGCGATCCGGCGCCGCCGTCGCGATCTCGTCGCAGCCGCGCTGCGACGGCCCGCCGGTCTTCGCCTGCGTCTGGTGCCGCACCGTCGCCATCGCATCGCGATCGGCATGACCGACCGCCGCCGGCAGATCCGGAAGATCGATGGAGGCCAGCGACACCGCTCCGTTGACCACGAAGACGACCGCCAAAAGCCATATGACCCAGCGTTTCATCGACATGAACCCGACCGATTCAGCCGGCGATGTCTTTCTTCTTCTGAAGATATTCATCGCGGTTGATCTCACCGCGCGCGTAACGTTCTTCCAGAACATCGAGGCCGGCCGAACGCCCGGGCCCCATGTGGCCCATATGATGGCGGCCAGGGCCGGTCATCGACCGCACCATATAGACGATGCCGACAATCAAGGCGATCAGGATGACGACCCCGAAAATCAGGTGGACCGGGCCGTGGCCGTATCCGAAGCCATATCCACGCATCATGCCGTAACCGGCACCGTAGCCCGGGCCATAGCCGCCCATGTTGCCGGGCCCATAGCCTTGCGCCAGCGCGGCCGCGCCGCCCATCATCAGGGCCGTCACCGCCAGCGTCGCGGTCCGCCAAACATTGCGCATGAGCTGTCTCCTTACGGATGGTTTCCGCCGCCCCCGGTCGTTCCCGCCATTAACCGCCAAATGTGTTACAGCGCTTTGACGAGGATCAACCGGCGGCGCTCAAACGCCTATGACCCCGATCATAGCGCCTTGGCTTTGCCGGTCAGCAGAATCCGGCCTTTATCGCGCTTGATCGCGCCGGTCCGCTCCAGGACGGCCAAAGTCCGATACAGCGCCTCATGGCTGAGCCCGAGTTCGGCGGCCAGATCCTTCAACGTACCGCGCAGGGTGACCTGACGGCCGGTGGCATCGGCATTGGCGCTGAGATAATGCCGCACCCGCTCGCGCGCCGAACGGATATTGCGCTGCTCGACCCGGGTGCGCAGACTCATCACCTGTTGCGCCAGCATCGCGGTGAAAGCCTGCGCCAACCTGGCGTCCTGCGTAAAGGCCGACAGTACCGCGGCTTTCGGATAAAGCCGGACCACGGCATCGGTGCTGGCGATCGCATCGCAATGGTAATGCGGCGAATAAAGCGAAGCCTCGGCGATGGTATCGCCGACGCCGGCAACATGCAGCACGACTTCATGGCCGCTGCGGTCGACTCGCACCAGCCGCACCCGGCCGACAACGATCTCATAGACCCCGGCGGTTTTATCGCCGACCCGGAACAAGGCTTCGCCGGCTTCCAGCTTGCGTTCGCTCGACGCGGCGCGGATCGCCGGCGCGAGCCAGTCTTTGACGGGCATCGAGAGAGTCTCCAAAAGCGGCGCGAGAATACCATGACCTGTGGCGGTTCCGGGGCGCGCCGCGACGCCCGTATTATTTGAGGCCCCGGGCAGGCCGCCCTCCCTTTACGTATCCCCCGGCAAAGCCCGAGGGGATGGAGCGCCGTAAAGCGCCACATCGTTGCGCCTTTCGGCGCGCGCCCTTGGCGAAGGGCGCTGCGCCCTACGGCGCTCCATCGCGATGTCTTTAACGGCGTCCGGGCCGCGCTTCTGGCGGCTGATCCGCTTTCGCGGGTAGCGCGCACCATCAGCCAGCTCCTGGCGGCAGGTCCTAGTGCCTGCGAGCGGAGCCCCGGCGCCGCCCGAGCGCGTGAGGTGCGTTTCCTCACGCCCGCGGGCACCGCG
>WGNB01000074.1 GCA_016124795.1 Rhodopseudomonas sp.
CCGACAATCCGATCAGCCACGGACCCGACATGAAAAGAGAAATAGCGCCGACGCCAATAAACGAATTCCACCGCATGGTGCCTCCGATGACGGCTCGAATCGACGGCGCATTATACGCACGCTGCGGTAGAAATACACGAGTGTTATAAACTGTCGCTGACCGCCCCAGACGCCCGGAATCCAGGCGACCGACGTCTATTTGTCCGACGTTTATTCGGCCGGCGTCCAGCGATCGGCTTGCAGCTTTTGCGCCGCCTGTTTGACCAGCGCGTAATCGAAAATCTTGTCAGGCGACGGCTGTTGCGCCGGCGGCAAGTTGACGATCGAACTGCGCACCGCGATCTCGGAGCGGCGGGCCGCCAGCGACGCCATGCCATCATCGAGAAACGTGCTGGCGGTCTCATCCAGCGAACCCCGCAACACCGCCGGCGACAGATCCGGCGCATGCACCGCGTAGATCTTGAGTGCGCCGGCACGCTGGGATTCGATATAGCGCATCGCCATCAAGGTGCCGCGCACCATGCGTTCAACCAGCGCCGGGTTCTTTGCCAGCATCGCATCCGACACGGCGAGCCCATTGTTGGGCACACGAATGGTGTGACTGACGTCGACCAGGATATGCGCGCCGTTAAGTTCGCCACGCTCGCGCAGGATTCGTTCCTCCAGATTGGTCAGCATCACGGCGTCGAGCAGACCCTTCTGAATTGCCGCGATCCGCGCGCCGCTGCCGAAGCCGAGCGCGACATAGCGCACGGCGTCGGGGTCCATGCCGGCATCCATCAAAACCGTGCGCATCGACATGTCGAACAGGTCGCCGCGCGTCTGAATACCGACCGCTTTGCCTTTCAGTTCGGCGAGCGTAGTGATCTCGGGCCGGGTCGCCCACAATTTCCACGGCACGCGCTCCGACAGATTCATCACGATCTTGAGCGCGCCGCCTTTCAGCGCGGCGGTGATCGCCGAACCGGTCGAACTGGTGAATTCAAGCGAACCGGACAGCAAAGCCGGGATCGCGACACCGCCGCCGATATATAGCGGCTGCACGTCGAGGCCGAGCTGACGATAAAAGCCTTTGTCGATGGCGACGAAAAACGGCAGATAGGCAGGGTCGTTGGTCGATCCCATGCTCAACCGCACGGTCTCGAGTTTGCCTTGCGCCAGAGTCGCCGCCGGCGCGAACGGCATCACCGCCGCCGCCGCGGCCAGAGAGAGCGACAACTGCCGCCGGTTAATCGTCGTCATATCGAAGAAGTCCTTGTCGCTTTCGATCAATATCGGCTGTCAGGTCTGTTGCGAACCGGCCAGCCGATAACGGCCGTCGGGCAAACGCTCGAGGCCGACCGCGTTGCGCACGTCGTCAAGCGCCAGCAACACCTCGCGGCCGTCGCGGCTGCCGGTCGCTTCCATCAGGTCGCGGAAGCTTTGCGGGCCGGCCTCGAGCGCGGCGCGCACGGTAAGCCCGCGTGACGCACCGAACACCGGCGGTTCGGGAATATGGCTGGCGTGACGGTCGGCGCCGAAGGGGAAAGTCAGGTCGAAGCCGGCCTTGGCGCCGAGACGACCGCCGCGCAGCGACGGATCGAGCGGCACCGCCCGCATCCCGCTCATCACCACCAGATCGCGGTCGGCCTGAAACCGTGTCGCCAGCGCCCATTCCATCTGGGCATCGGAGAAGATGTCGACGTCCTCGTCGACGACGAAGACGTGTTTGACCTCCGCCGTCGAAGCCAGCACCGCGGCAATCGCGTTACGCGATTCACCCGGCACGCGCTGGCGCAATTGCAGCCGCAGGTTATAGACGCCGCCGCTCGCCGGCGTGGCATAGATCGCCAGCGGTTCGCGCACCGCCGTGCGCAAGGCCGCCCAGGCCGAGGACTCGGTGCGCACGGTGTTGAGCGCCGCGGTGTCGGTCATGTCGAGATAACGGCCGCCGATGGTCACCGTCTGGAACAGGGCGTCGCGCCGCATCGTGATCGCGGTCAGATGAAACACCGGATTGATCTTGAGGTGACCGTAATAACCGAGGAATTCGCCATAAGGCCCCTCGGGCTCGCTCCAGCCGCTCTCGTCGAGATAGCCTTCGAGCACGATCTCGGCGTCGGCTGGCGCCATCGCGTCAATCGAGACGCAACGCACCAAAGGCACCGCCGCGCCGCGCAAGGCGCCGACGATGGCCATTTCGTCGCCACCGGTCCAGGTGCAGGCCGCGGCGACGGAATCGGCGGGATGCGAGCCGAGCGCGAAGGCCACCGGCATACGCTGACGGTGCTTGACGTAGTCGCCATAAATGAAGCGCAGATCGCTCGGCGCCACCAGGTCCATGCCGGCTTCATGCCGGCCGCGCAGCATCAATCGGCGATAGCCGACATTACGGCGCTTGCCGTCGAAGCTGCGGGTCACGTCGATGCTGGCCGAGATATAAGGCGCGCCATCGTCGCCGTGTTGTAAATGCACCGGCAGGCGCGTGAAATCGGCGTCCTTGCCGGTCCACACCACCTGCTGGACCGGCGCCAGCGCGGCCGGTACCTCGACCGGCGGAATCGGCGTCTCGACCCGCTTGAGGATGTTCTGAAGCAGGTCGTGCTCGTCGGTGTCGAAGGCCAGCGCCAGCCGCTTGCGCGATCCCAGCACGTTGCCGACGAGTTCGGTCTTTTCCGGACCGGCTTGACGGAACAACACCGCCTTCGGATTGCCGTCGAGTCGCGCCGCAATCGCGGCGAGATCGGTCGGCGTTTCGACAACGTCGAGTTCGCCGTTTTGCGCGAGCTTGTCGATGAAATGACGCAACCGGAAGCGATCGAGATCGTTCGCCCCTGGGCTTGGTTCCGCCGGCAGCGGGCTCGGGACAGTCGCGGTCATTATGCTTCGGCTCCTTGACGACACCCGTCATCGCCGCGCCCCCGCAAACGGCCATAACAGCGACAGCGCCGCCATGCTGATGACGCGCGCCAATCATCGCTCCACAATCAGGGCCGCACTATGAAAGGCGAACCGTGACCGCAGGATGATATACATCAACAGAAGCCGATAAAACCGCAACTTCTCGCTTCGTCGCCGGCAGCCTGCCGCCGACCGGGCATTTTTTGGGCCCTTTCAGCTCAATGCGCATCCAGCATGGTCGACGGTAACCACAGCGCCAAACCGGGGAACATCGCCACCAGAACGACCGCCGTCACCATCAACAGGAACAGCGGCAACGTATAAGCGCCGATGGCGAAGATGTTACGGCCGGTCATGCCTTGCAGGACGTAGAGATTGAAACCGACCGGCGGCGTGATCTGCGCCATCTCGACAACCAGCACGACGTAAATGCCGAACCAGATCAGGTCGAAGCCGGACTTCTCGACCAGCGGGATAATGATCGACGTTGTCAGCACCACCATCGAAATGCCGTCGAGGAAGCAACCGAGCAGAACGTAGAAGAAGGTCAACGCGGTCAGCAGCGCCCACGGCGGCAGCTTGAAAGCGGTGATCCATTCGGCCAGCGCCGCCGGGATGCCGGTAAAGCCCATCGCCGCGGTGAGATAAGCCGCGCCGGCCAGGATAAAGGCGATCATGCAGCTGGTCTTGGTCGCCGCCAGCAGGGCCTCCTTGAACGTAGTGACATTGAGCGTGCCCGACCACCACGAAAAGACAAAGGACAGGAACACGCCGACCACCGCCGCCTCGGTCGCCGAAGCCAGTCCGCCATAGATCGAACCGATGACGCCGAGGATCAGCAGCATCACCGGGATCAACCGGCGCGACGCCTTCAGGCGTTCAATGAACGGCATTTCCGGCTCGGGCGCCGGCATCCTGTCCTTGTTCATCAGGGCCCAGACCATGATGAAGCCCATGAACAGCGCGGCCAGCACAATGCCGGGAATGACGCCGGCGATAAACAGCCGCGCGATCGATTGCTCGGTGACGGTGGCGTAGATGATCAGAATGATCGACGGCGGGATTAGCAGGCCGAGCGTGCCGGCGCCGGCCAGCGTGCCGATCGCCATCTTCTCGTCATAGCCGCGCTTGACCAATTCCGGCAACGCGATACGGCCAATGGTGGCGCAGGTTGCCGCCGACGAGCCGGACACCGCTGCGAAAATCGCGCAGCCGACGACGTTCACATGCAGCAACCGGCCCGGCAGCTTCTGCATCCAGGGCGCCAGACCGGTGAACATGTCGTCGGGCAATTTGGTCCGGTACAGGATTTCGCCCATCCATATGAACATCGGCAGGGCGGTCAGATCCCAGCTATCGGAGGCCGACCAGACCGAAGTCGCCAGCACCTGGCCGGGCGGCGTCGACATGGTGGCGACGATGGCGACATAGCCGACGATCGACAGCGCCAGCGCGATCCACACGCCGGAGGCCAGCACCGCGAACATGAACAGCAACAGCAGAAAGGAAACTTCGATGACCGACATGGCGTCAGTTCTCCTTGCCGACGGTGTAGGCTTCTTCGGCGGCGCGGAAGCTCGGACGGCCGCGCAATAAAATCGTGACCAGTTCGTCGGCCAGCGCGATAGTCAACACCAGGGCGCCGAGCGCCATCATCGCTTGCGGATAAGCCAACGGCACCCGAACGACGCCGGTCGAAACCTCGTCGAAACTCCACGACACATAAGCGAATTTGCCGAAATTCCAGGTCATGTAACCGGCGGCAATGACGGCCAGACCGAAGGCAAAAAGCTCGGCAAACCGCCGCACCGGTTCACTCAGCACCGCCAGCGCCATGGTGACGCGGATATGAGTGCCGGACTTCAGGGTTGGCGCCAGCGCCAGGAAGCTCGCGGCCGCCAACAGGTAACCGCAGATCTCGGCGAGCGACAGAATGACGAAATCGGTGCGTGGCAGATGAATCAACGACAGGACGCCGTCGAGGATGCGACCGGCCAGTTGCACGCCGACCAGAAGCGCGATCGCGACGAGACACAGGGCCGAGGCCCAAAGTGCGATTTCATAAAACGTATCGAGAATGCGGCGCATGGCGTTACGGGTGCTCTCTCCGCCGTCCGACGAAGGCCGCGCGTCGCGCGAACCGCAAGGGATGACGGCCCCATGGGCGGGGCGTGAACCGCCACCCGTCGGAGCCGGCCGCGACACGGCCGGCTCCTCGGGGTAACGACATCGAGGGTGTGACGAGAGATTGTTACTTCCGGTAAGCGGCCAGCATGGCAGCGCCGTCAGGACCGGCCGACTTCTCCCACTCGGCGGCGATGGTGGCGCCGACCTTGTCGAGACCGGCCTTCAGCGCCGGAGTCGGCGGCTCGACCTTGATGCCGGCATCCTTCAGCGCCTTGGTCTTGATCGCCATTTCTTCTTCCGACATCTTCCAGCCGCGCTCTTCGGCGGTCTTGGCGGCGGCCAGAACGGCTTTCTGTTCGGCCGGCGTCAGCTTGTCGAAGGCCGCCTTGTTGACGAACACGATGTTGCGCGGCAGCCAGGCCTGCGCGTCGATGTAGTAGCTCAGGTAGTCCTGCGCCTTGGTGTCGACGCCGGTCGAGGCCGAGGTGATCATCACGTCGACGCGGCCGGTGGCGAAGGCGGTCGGCAGATCGGGCACTTCGATCTGGGTCGGGATCGCACCGACCAGCGCGGCGATGCGGCCGATCATAGCATTATAGGTGCGGAACTTGAGGCCCTTGAGGTCCTCGATCTTGACGATGTGCTTCTTGCTGTAGAGGCCCTGCGGCGGCCACGGCACGGAATACAGCAGCATCAGGCCTTCCTTGGCGAGCTGCTTTTCCAGATAGGGCTTCTGGGCGGCGTAGAGTTTCTTGGAGCCGGCGTAACCGGTGGCCAGGAACGGCACCGAGTCGAGGCCGTAAACCGGGGCTTCGTTGGCCGACAGCGACTCGAGAATCTCACCGATCGGCGCGGTGCCCTGACGGACCGAGCGCTTGATCTCCGGGTGCTTGAACAGCGAGCCGGCCGAATGAACGGCGATTTTCAGCGAGCCGTTGGTCGCCTTTTCAACATCGGCGGCGAAAGCGATCACGTTCTTGGTGTGGAAGTTGCCGTCCGGATAAGGCGTCGGCATATCCCACTTGGTCTGGGCAGAGGCCGCGGTGGCCAGGCCTGCGGCAAGGCCGGCCGCGAACAGAGCGCCGGTCAAGGCGCGGAACAGGATTTTCATGGTGAACTCTCCATCGCGGCGCACAATTGCCACCGCTTTGTTGCTGGATTGAACTCTAACAGTCGCCCCTTGCGCAAGGCTGACGAAACTTTCGGCAGCCGATGCTCAAGTTTTCGCGTAGCATTGCCTACTTATAACGTGTCGTTGTCGTCATGGCTTCTTCCCCCGTTACAGGCTCGCCGCGGCGCGCGCGGCCTGATCGTAATGTCCGGACAGCGCCCGCATCAGTCCGGCGATCTCCGACAGCCGTTCATCATTCATGCCGGCGCTCTTGACCGACTTGACCAGAAGGGCTTCGCGCACTTTACGATACCTCTGCACGACCTCGGTGCCCCGTGGCGTCAAAGTCACGGTCTTTTCGCTGCCGCGCTTGCCGCTGGTCAGGAGCTTGTGGCCGTCGAGTTTCTTCAGCGAATAAGTCACCAGATGCGTGTCTTCGATATTCAGCACCAGGCAAATGTCGGCAACGCGCTTGGCCCGGGCGCGATGGGCGATGGTGTGCAGCACCAGCACATCGAGCGGCGACAGATCGGGCACGCCGGCCGCCGCCATGCAGCGCACCATCCAACGCTCGAAAGCATGATCGAGCAGGATCATGCCGAATTCCAGCTCGGACAGAACCGGCATCGCTCCCGACGCCAGATGCGCCGACGATACAATCGGTCCGACTACAACGTCCGAACGCGGCTTGGCAGCCATCATCTCAGCCCTCGCCTTGCAGGTACAACTCGGCAAGGCTAACTGCGCCCGATAAATTGTCAACGATTTATTGACGATTTTCTGGCGGCCTGCTTTACTGAAAATCGCGACGGAGAACAAAGACCATGGCGAAGAGCAAACGGCGTTTAAATAAACAGGGCGCGATGAAACAACAGGCAACCAAGCGGCGGACGGCCAAGGGCGGCACGAAGAAGCCGACGTCCTGGGATTTCTGGATCGACCGCGGCGGCACCTTCACCGACGTCGTCGGCCGTGGGCCGGACGGCAAGCTGACCGCGCACAAGCTGTTGTCGGAAAACCCGGAAGCCTATGCCGACGCCGCCGTTCAGGGCATCCGCGATCTATTAGGGCTCGGCCCGAACGACCCCATTCCGCCGGGCAAGGTCGGGGCTGTTAAAATGGGCACGACGGTCGCGACCAACGCGCTCCTGGAGCGCAAGGGCGACCGGACGCTGCTGATCACGACCAAAGGTTTCCGCGACGCGCTCAATATCGGCTACCAGGCGCGGCCGAAAATCTTCGCGCTGGAAATCGTCAAGCCGGAACTGCTTTACGAGCGCGTCGCCGAAGTCGACGAGCGCGTCCGCGCCAACGGCACCGTCGAGCGCGCGCCGGACCTCGCCGCCGCCCGCGCCGAATTGCAGGCCGCCAAGGCCGCCGGTATCGACGCGGTGGCCATCGTTTTCATGCATGCCTATCGCTATCCCGCGCACGAAAAGCAGGTCGCGGCGATCGCGCGCGAACTGGGTTTCGCCCAGGTATCGGTCAGTCACGAAGTGTCGCCGCTGATCAAGCTGGTCGGCCGTGGCGATACCACCGTCGTCGATGCCTATCTGTCGCCGATCCTGCGTCGCTATGTGTCGCGCGTCACCGACGCGCTCGACACCAGGACCTCCGGCGCGCGGCTGATGTTCATGATGTCGTCGGGCGGCCTGACCGCGGCCGAACTGTTTCAAGGCAAGGACGCCATCCTGTCCGGCCCCGCCGGTGGCGTCGTGTCGATGGCGGAAACCGGCAAGCAGGCCGGCTTCGACCGCCTGATCGGCTTCGACATGGGTGGCACCTCGACCGATGTCTCGCACTTCGACGGGGAATACGAGCGCGCCTTCGAAACCGAGGTCGCCGGCGTGCGGATGCGCGCGCCGATGATGCTCATTCATACGGTCGCGGCCGGCGGCGGCTCGATCCTGCATTACGACGGCTCGCGCTTCCGGGTCGGCCCCGATTCCGCCGGCGCCAATCCGGGCCCCGCCTGCTATCGCCGTGGCGGCCCCCTCGCCGTCACCGACGCCAATGTGATGACCGGCAAGCTGTTGCCCGATTACTTCCCGAAGATTTTCGGCGCACACCAAGACGAGCCGCTCGACGCCGTGGCGGTCCGTAACGCCTTCGACGCCATGGCGCGGGAGGTTGGCGACAAGACGCCGGAGGAAATCGCCGACGGCTTCATCCGCATCGCCGTTGAGAACATGGCCAACGCCATCAAAAAGATCTCGGTGCAGCGTGGCTATGACGTCACCCGCTATGCCTTGAATTGCTTCGGCGGCGCCGGCGGCCAGCATGCCTGTCTGGTTGCCGACAGCCTCGGCATGACCAAGGTGCTAATCCATCCGTTCTCGTCGCTGCTGTCGGCTTACGGCATGGGGCTCGCCGACATCCGCGCCACACGCGAGCAGGCGATCGAGCTGCCCTGGGGCACGAAAGCGCTGGCGGCGATCAAGAAGACCGGCGGCCTGCTCGGCAAGGCCGTCAAGGACGAGGTCGCCGGTCAGGGCGTGCCGGCCGCCAGGATCAAAGTGATCCAGCGTGCCCACATCCGCTATGCCGGCACCGACACCGCGCTGGTCGTCAATGCCGGGCCCCTGCCCGCGATGCAGCGCGCCTTCGAGAAGGCGCACAAAGCCCGCTTCGGTTTCATCGACCGCAACAAGCAACTGGTCATCGAAGCGGTCTCGGTCGAGGCCATCGGCGGCGGCGCCAAATTCACCGAAAAGGCGGCGCGCCGTTCTTCGGCAGCTTTGCCCAAGCCGGCCCGGCGCACGCAATTCTACTCGGCCGGGCAGTGGCACAAGGCCAATGTCTTTACCCGCGACCAGCTGAAGATCGGCGCCAAGGTCAAGGGCGCGGCGATCATCATCGAGCCGCACCAGACCATCGTAGTCGAACCGGGCTGGCAGGCCGAACTGACGCCGAAAAACCATCTCGTCTTGTCGCGGACCAAGGCGCTCAAGCGCACTTACGCCATTGGCACCCATGCCGATCCGGTGATGCTGGAGGTCTTCAACAACCTGTTCATGTCGATCGCCGAGCAGATGGGCGTGTCGCTGCAGAACACCGCCTATTCGGTCAACATCAAGGAACGCCTCGACTTCTCCTGCGCGGTCTTCGCCCATGACGGCACCCTGGTCGCGAACGCGCCGCATATGCCGGTGCATCTCGGCTCAATGGACCGCTCGGTCGAAACCATCATCCGCGACAACAAGGGCAACATCGCGCCCGGCGATGTCTACGCCATCAACGCGCCCTATAACGGCGGCACCCATCTGCCCGACATCACCGTCTGCACGCCGGTGTTCGACGACAAGAAGAAGAACATTTTGTTCTGGGTCGCCTCGCGCGGCCACCACGCCGATGTCGGCGGCATTTCGCCCGGTTCGATGTCGCCAAACGCCACCACCATCGAACAGGAAGGCGTCTATATCGACAACTTCAAGCTGGTCGATCGCGGCCGTTTCCGTGAAAAGGAGCTGATGGAATTGCTGACCGGCGCGAAATATCCGGCGCGCAATCCGATCCAGAACGTCAACGACCTGAAAGCCCAGATCGCCGCTAACGAGAAAGGCGTCTCCGAACTGCGCAAGATGGTGACGCAGTTCACCTTGCCGGTGGTCAAAGCCTATATGGGCCATGTCCAGGACAATGCCGCCGAAAGCGTGCGCCGCGTGATCGACCGGCTGCACGACAGCGAATTCGCCTATGAGATGGACCAGGGCACGGTCATCAAGGTCAAGATCACCGTCGACAAGGACAAGCGCGAAGCCACCGTCGACTTCACCGGCACCTCACCGCAGCAGCCGACCAACTTCAACGCGCCGGAACCGGTGACCCGCGCCGCCGTGCTGTACGTGTTCCGGATGATGGTGGCCGACGACATTCCGATGAATGCCGGCTGCCTGCGGCCGATCAACATCATCGTGCCGCCGAAGTCGATGCTGACGCCGGAATATCCGGCCGCCGTCGTCGCCGGCAATGTCGAGGTATCGCAGGCGATCACCGATACCCTGTTCGGCGCGCTCGGCGCGCTCGCCGCCGCACAGGGCACGATGAACAACGTCAATTTCGGCAACGCCAAATATCAGTATTATGAGACGATCTGCTCGGGCTCGCCGGCCGGTCCCGGCTTCAACGGCACCGACGCGGTCCACACCCACATGACCAATACCCGGCTGACTGACCCGGAGATTCTCGAGTTCCGTTATCCGGTGCTGCTGGAAGACTTCCATATCCGCAAAGGTTCCGGCGGCAGGGGCAAGTGGCACGCCGGCGACGGCATCCGCCGCACCATCCGCTTCCTGGAGAAGATGGAATGCACGCTATTGTCGGGTCATCGCCGCGTGCCGCCGTTCGGACTGTCCGGTGGCGAGCCCGGTCAGGTCGGCGAGAACTGGGCCCGCCGCAAGGATGGCACGATGGAAAAGCTTAAAGGCTGCGACGACACGGTGATCGATGCCGGAGAGGCGATCATCATCCAGACGCCGACGGCCGGCGGGTACGGAAAGGCCGATTAACGGCTGCGAGCGATTAAAGGATGAAAGGAAAGAGTGAGGGATCGACGGGGGCTGGTTGCCGATCCCTCACCCACTCGTTCCAGGGTTGGAACGGGTAGCTCTATGCGCCGGCTAATGCCCGCCGGCGCCGGCCGCGACCGGGGCCGGCTTCTTCATCACGATGCCCATCGCGGCCAAGGCCACAAACAGCACGGTCAACACCCAGAACACGTCGGCGAAGCTCATCACCACCGCCTGCTGGTGCGCCATCTGCGACATCTGCTTAAGCGCCTTCAATTGGCCATCGACGCCACCGCCGAACTTCTGGGTCAATTGCGCCAGCCGCTCGGTGGCCGCCACGCTGGCGTAATTGACGGATTCATGCAGCCGCTCGATATGCAGGTCGGTGCGGTTATTGAGAACGGTGTTGATCGTTGCCAGACCGATGGCCCCGCCGAGATTGCGGGTCAGGTTGAACAAACCGGAAGCGTTCTTCATCCGGTCGGGCGCCAGCGTACCGAGCGCGGTATTGGTCACCGGCACGATTGCCGCCATCAGGCCGACGCCGCGAAAGATTTGCGGCCACAGCAATTCGTAGAAGTCCCAATCGCGGGTAATGTGGGTCATCTGCCAGGTGCCGAGCGCGAAGAACAGGAAGCCGCCGATCAGCACGAAACGCGGATCGAACCGCTGCGCCAACTGCCCGACGATCGGCGCGCTCATGAACATCGCCATGCCCGAGATGAACATGGTGTCACCGATCATCAGCGAATTATAGCCGCGCACCTGCGCCAGATAGACCGGGTAGAGATAGGTCAGACCGTAAAGCCCGATGCCGAGCACGAACGAGAACAGGCTGCCGAGCGCAAAGTTGCGGTTCGAGAACGCCCATAAATCGACGATCGGGTTAACTGCCGTCAGGGCGCGCGCGAAGAACACCACCGCCGAGATGCCCGAGACAATCGCCAGCACGATGATGGCGTTATCGTCGAACCAATCCTTGCGCGGCCCTTCTTCCAGGCAATATTCGAGCGCGCCAAGAAAGCCGGCCATCGAAATCAGGCCCGTCCAGTCGAAACGGTCGAGCAGCGAGTAGTCCGGCTTGTCGAAATCGATCAGCAGCCAGGTCGCGATCGAGACGACGATGCCGGGGACAAGGTTGATGAAGAACAACCAATGCCATGACAGAGCTTCGGTGACATAGCCACCGACAGTCGGGCCGATCGTGGGGGCAAGGGTTGCGATCAGCCCGACTACCGGTGCCACCAGCTTCTGCCGGGGACCAGGAAAAATGATATAAGCAGCGGCGAACACCGTCGGCACCATGCCGCCGCCGATGAAGCCTTGAACGGCGCGCCACAGGATCATGCTATTGATCGAGGACGACAGACCGCACATCACGCTGGCGAAAGTGAAGCCGGCGGCGGCGGCCGAAAATAACATGCGGGTACCGAGCGCCCGCGACAGATAACCCGACAGCGGGATCGCGATCACCTCAGCGATCAGATACGAAGTCTGCACCCACGGGATTTCATCGGCGGACGCCGACAAGCCGGCCTGGATCTCGTTCAGGGACGCCGACACGATTTGAATGTCGAGGATCGCCATGAACATGCCGAAGCACATCACGATGAAAGCGGCGAGCTTGCGGGGAGAAAGTCCGTCCACGCTTTCGGCACCGCGCGTCGGGGAACGGGCGGGAACCGAAAGCGTGTCCGGGGTCGTAGCAGTGGCCATGACGCGAAACCTACCTGGCCAGATCAGTATCGAGGTTGGCGGTCTTCAACTTGCTGTCTCGCGCGGCGAGCGCGGTCGGCTTGGTATTGACGTCGACCACCACCGACATGCCGGGCCGCAGCAGACGCTGCGCGGTCAGGCTCGCCGGCACGTGAATGCGCACCGCGATGCGCTGCACGATCTTGGTGAAGTTGCCGGTCGCGTTATCGGGCGGCAGCAGCGAGAAGGTCGAACCGGAGGCCGGCGACACGCTGGCGACTTCGCCTTCGATCTCGTGACCCGGCAACGCATCGACGCTGACCGACACCGGTTGGCCCGGCTTCAGGCTGGCGACCTGCGTCTCCTTGAAATTGGCGTCGATATAGACGTCCTTGAGCGGCACCAGGCTGGCGAGCCGTTGACCGGTCTGCATGTAGTCGCCGATCTGGATCGCGCGGTTGCCGATCACGCCATCGATCGGCGCGCGAACCTTGGTGAAGGACAGATCGCGCTCGGCTTTTTCCTGCGCGGTCTTGAGTTCGGCCAATTGCCGCTCGGCTTCCTGCTGCTGGGCTTCCAGCACCCCGACATTGGCAATCGCTGTGGCGATCGCGGCGCGCGCGCTTTGCACACCGGCAATCGCCTGATCGCGGGCGCTCTGCGCCTGTTCCAGCGTCTGCTTGCTGGCGAACTCGCGCGACGCCAGCGACTGCTGGCGGGTCAATTCGGATTCGGCGCGGGTCTGAACCGCCTGGGCCGACGCCAACTGGGCATTGGCCTGCGCGACGGTCGCCTGCTGCGCCACGATCTGCTGGCCGATCCGGCCGACGGTGGCCTGCTGGGTCGCCACCTTGCCGCGCGCGGCGTCGACCGCCAGACGATAATCGCCGTCGTCGATGGTGGCGATCACCTCGCCGGCATGAACCAGTTGGTTGTCCTTGACCGGAATCGCCGCTACGTAGCCCGCGACCTTGGCGGCGAGCGTGGTGGCGTCGGCGCGCACATAGGCATCGTCCGTCGACACCATGTAGCGGCCGGCGGTGGCGTAATCATAGCCGTAATAGCCGGCGGCGATGGCCACCAGCGCGGCAACGCCCATCAGGACGCGCTTGCGGTTGGCCTTCAGCACGCCACCGATACCGCCCTTTTTGCCGGCGGGCGTCGAAACCGGTTGCGCCGCAAAACGACCCTGTTCGTCCGGGGTACCTTCCGACCGATTCTTCGCATCGCTGGACGCGCCCGTCTCGGCCGGTTTGTTGGCATCGTCACCAAACGCTGCGTCCGAAACGACGTTGAAGCGGGAGGCATCGCCCTTTTTGAGGCCCTGCAGCATTACAGCAATCTCCGAATGACCGAACCGTTCAGTCAGGATCGTAACTACGCGCCTCCCGACCCCCTGTCAAGACTGACTGAACGGTTCGGTCATTGATTTTTTTGATAACGTGTCTCATATAAAGAGGGGACAAACCCCTGGATTTGCGGACCAGAACACCGCAGAACTGAGAACCAAGGCTAAAATCCGAATAAAAAAGGGTCGCCTGAGGAGAATGTGATGTCCGATACCCTGGTCAATCCGCTGGACGCCGGCGCGGCAACGGCCGACAGCGCCGAAGACAGCGCGAAATGGCGCCAAATCGTCGAGGGTGCCCGCACGGTATTCCTGGCCCGCGGCTTCGATGCCGCGAGCATGGGTGATATTGCCAAGGCCGCAGGGGTCTCCAAGGGCACGCTTTACGTCTACTTCAAGGACAAGGAAGAGCTGTTTTCCGCCATTGTGCAGAGTGAATGCTGCACGCACGCCGAATCCGCATTCGGTCTCGACGATAACGACCATGACGTCGAAACGGCGCTCAACCGCGTCGGCGCAGAATTCGTCAATTACCTGTGCAATAGCGGTAAGGCGGCTTCGCTACGGATCGTCATCGCCATCGCCGACCGGATGCCGGAAATCGGCAGGACCTTCTACGAAACCGGCCCTGCCTTCGGCATCAAACGGTTGGCCAATTACCTCCGGGCCCAAGTCGCCGCCGGCACGCTCGCGATCGACGATTGCGAAATCGCCGCCTCCCAGTTCCTCGATGCCTGCCAATCGACCCTGTTCAAGCCGGTCCTGTTTAATTTCGCCCCGCCGCCGCCGATCGAGCGCATACGCTATGTAGTCGGCATTGCGGTACGCACGTTCCTGGCGGCTTACCGCAAGCCTTGACCGCCGAACTTTCGGCTTGTGAAGGCGCTTGGACAAGTCGCGACAGCCTTGTGGAAAAGGCTGTGAACATCCTGTGGCAGCGTCCAAGCTAACCATTGGAAATAAAGAGAAATTTGTGTTCAGCCTTGAGCATTAATCGAACGACTGTGAATAGTCGGGATTAATGATGCCAGCCGGAATGTCCGGGCCGGGACCCGCCCTCTTTCCGGTGAGGGCATCGAGCATGGTAGAAAAGGTCCACCATGAAAAAAGCCTCCGCCGCACTTTTCCTGATCGTCGGTGTCCTGATCTTCGGCACCCTGTTGGCCGGAACGGCGCTCGCCGACAGCTATCCGGTGTCCGGCAAATGGGGCGTCAGCACCAGCACCGAAAAAGGGCCGATCGACTGCACCAAATTACGGGTTCTGTCGTTTAACGGCGACCAGCGCACCGACACCGGCGGCGGCGTGCCAGCCTTCCGCAACCGCTCGATCGCGCCGCTCGGCGGCAGTGGCTATCGGGTCCAGGACGTCTTCACCACCGGTCAGATCGCCAACGCGCATGTCGATTACACGCTGCGTCAGATCGACGGCGATCATCTTGAACTGAATATGGACAAAGGCGGGCTCATCAAGCTGCGCAAATGCAAATAGCCGCGCCGACCTAGCGGCGCCGCTTTGCTACCCACTCTGCGACACCGGATAACGCCTAATCGCGCGCGCTCAGTTCCCGCGCGTCGTCCCCGCCCCGCGTCGCGTCGGCAACGACCGCCGGCTTGCGGCGCAACGGCATGGTGGGGCGACGGCTCATGAGCGCGCTATGGCGGCGGCGGCGTGGCCGAACCCGCTCGATCAGAACCCGGCCGAGACGCATATAGGGCTCGCGCCAACCGCCTTCCTCGTCATCGAGCAATTGCGGCAGGCCGAGCACCTGACTCCAGCTCCGCCATTCGGCGATGACATCGTCGCCGTCTGTCGCAACGAACAACGTCAGCGAAAGGCCGGGGTCCTTGTGCTCCAGCACGACCGCAACCGACGGCTCGTCGCCATCGACGCCCGGCAGCAACCGCATGCAGACACCGGCGAAAGCCGACAGCGGCATGTTCACGGCCATGCGCACGCCGGCGACCGAGCGCCGCACCACGACCCGCTGATGAAACAATTCGACCTGCCGCACCTGACCGTCGGCCGCGGCATCGCGGGCCGCGAAACTCAAGGGCAGGGAAAACGGGTCGAGCCGCATGGCCCGGCTCGACCCGGCGTGTTCGCCACTTCGCATTTAACGCCTCAAACTCTTCCACGCCGGGCTTGGCGCCCAGTCGTTACGGACGAGCATGACGGAGCGCTGTCGGAATCCGCTTAAGGTTTGCGGTTAATCGGCGTTAGCAAAGCGGCCTTTGAGCGTCATGATTGACGCGAGGTTGCCAACCATGATTGACAAGGTATTGATAAATGCCGCCGAATTCGACGGAATCGCGGTTGAACTGGCCGCCGATTAGCTCCATTTGTGGGATGACAGTCGCCGCCGGGCGACGCCGTCGCGCCGAAGCCGGGACTCCGGACCGTTCGCCCGTTTAGACTTCTGGATTGCGGGTTCGGACACTTCAAGCGCACCCCGGAATGACGCATTCAATAGGAAGGCTCACGCCATGCTCGCACCCGTCGCCGACTTGTTCGACCAGACCGCGCTTACCGACCGCGCCGAACGGCTGGTGAAGGCGGCGCTGGCGGCCGGCGCCGACGCCGCGGACGCGGTCGCGGTGCGCGGCCTGTCGCAATCGATCGAAGTGCGCGACGGCCAGGTCGAGGAAAGCGAAAGCTCGGAAGGCGACGATCTCGGCCTGCGCGTGCTGGTCGGCCACCGTCAGGCCGTGGTTTCGACCAACGATATGTCGGGCGACGGCTCCAGGATGCTCGCGGAACGCGCGGTCGCGATGGCGCGCGCGGCCTCGGAAGATCGCTTCGCCGGTCTCGCCGATGCGTCGCAGCTGGCGCGTGACCTGCCCGACCTCGATCTCATCGACCGCAACCTGCCAAGCGTGCAGCAACTCGAGGCGATGGCGCGGCAGGCCGAACAGGCCGGACTTGCCGTCAAGGGCGTCACCAAATCCGGCGGCGCGTCGGCCTCGGCCGGCATCGGCGGCATGGTGCTGGTGACCAGCCACGGCTTCCGCGGCGCTTATCTCGGCTCCAGTCACGGCATCTCGATGACCGCGATTGCCGGTGAAGGCACCGGCATGGAGCGCGACTATGATTACTCGTCGACCCGCCACGGCTCCGATCTCGAAAGCCCGGACAAGATCGGCCGCAGCGCCGGCGAACGCGCCATCGAACGGCTTAATCCACGCAAGGTGACGACGCGCAAGGTGCCGGTGGTATTCGACCCGCGCGTCGCCGGTTCGCTGGTGTCGCATCTGGCCAGCGCCATCAATGGCGCGTCGATCGCACGCAAGACCAGTTTCCTGCGCGAGAAGATGGGCCACAAATTATTCGCCGACGGCATCCGCATCATCGACGATCCGTTGCGACCGCGCGGCTTGCGCTCGCATCCGTTCGACGGCGAAGGCGTGGCCGGCAAGACGCTAGCGCTGATCGACGACGGCGTGTTGACCACGTGGATCCTCGATTGCGGCACCGCCCGCGAACTCGGGCTGACCACCACCGGTCATGCCCAGCGCGGCGTCTCGTCGTCGCCGTCACCGGGCGCATCGAACCTGCACCTCGAAGCCGGCGTGCTGACGCCGGCCGAACTGATCGACGACATCAAGGACGGCTTCTACGTCACCGACCTGATCGGCTCGGGCGCCAATATGGTGACCGGCGATTACAGCCGCGGCGCCTCGGGCTTCTGGATCGAAAACGGCAAGCGCAGCTATGCGGTCAGTGAGGTGACCATCGCCGGCAACCTGCTCGACATCTTCCGCTCGATGACGCCGGCCAGCGACCTCACCTTCAAATACGGAATCAACGCCCCGACCGTGCGGATTGAAGGACTGACCGTTGCCGGACAGTAACGCCACAGCATTACGCGATGGCCTTGAGCAAGTCATGCGCGAGGCCGGCGAACTGGCGCGCGTGACGTCGCGCGGCGAGTTCAAGCGCTGGACCAAAGGCCACGATCATTCGCCGGTGAGCGACGGCGACATCGCGGTCAACAACTTCCTGCGCGCCCGCCTGCCCACGCTGGCACCCGCCGCCGGCTGGCTGTCAGAGGAAACCGAGGACGACGCGGCCGCGCGCGACAGCCGGATGGGCCATGAGGCCGTCTGGATCGTCGATCCGATCGACGGCACCCGCGCCTATATCGCCGGCTTCCCCGACTGGACCATTTCGGTGGCGCTGGTCGAAAACGGCCGGCCGAGCCTCGCCGCGCTGTTCGCGCCGGTGACCGACGAGATGTTTATCGCCGCCGCCGGGGCCGGCGCCACCCTCAACGGCCAGCCGATGACCGCGGATCGCGGCACCGGACTTTCCGGCGTCAAAATCGCCGGACCGAAGCGCTACCTCGACCGCATGGCCGGCCTGGTGACCGATAGCCAGCCTCTGCCCAAGATTCACTCACTGGCCTTGCGTTTGACCCGGGTCGCGCATGGCGCCCTCGACCTGGCCTTCGCCACACCCGGCAGCCACGACTGGGACCTTGCGGCGGCGGACCTTTTGGTGCACGAAGCCGGTGGCGCGATGACCGATCTGAGCGGCCAGTCCTTACGCTACAATCAACCCCATACCGTGCATGGCGCGCTGATTGCG